>JAKEHV010000060.1 GCA_022614915.1 Gemmataceae bacterium
CCACCACTCGACGATTCCAACACGACTGCAACACGACTCCAGCGGCAAACCTATCGCAACTCTCGCTACAATGCAAACAATGAGCCGAACACGATTGGTCCTAACACCTTTTTCTGTCCTCAACGCAACATCAAGATGAGATTGCCCACGAGGCTAAAGATGACCACCACCGCCAAAACGTAGACCCAAATAATCGGCACCATCTCCGGTTCAGGCCCTTTCTTCTTCTTTTTCGGTTTTCGCTTGCGTTCCTCATCCTCGACCGCCTCGCCGTGGGCCAATTGTTCGAGCATCGTGGTCTCCGAGCGCTGGCGGGCGAATTTCGGTCTCTTCCCTTGCCAGAGCGATTCGAGATCAGAGATCAATTCTTCCGGCGATGGATAGCGCTCGTCGCGATTCTTCGCCATCATGAGCTCCACCACTTCGCCGAGACCCGTGGAAAGTTTGGTGTTGATGTGGTCGGGCGGCGTGAGGTTTTCCTTGAGATGGGCCTGGAGGACTTGCGTGGTCTTGGGATACGGGAATGGCGGCTGGCCCGTGACCATGTGATAGAGCGTCGCGCCCAAGGAATAAACGTCCGCCCGGCTATCGACGTCGCCCTTGCCATAGATCTGCTCCGGCGCGATGTAGTACGGCGTGCCGATCGTCATGCCCTTTTCCTCTTCGATCCGCGCCTGGTCCGTCGTGTCGCGGGACATGCCCAGGTCGGCGAGCTTGGCGATGCCGTCCGTCGTGAGGATGATGTTGGCGGGCTTGATGTCGCGGTGGATGAGCTGCCGGCGATGCGCGTGCAGCATGGCCTGCGCGATTTGCAGGACGATATCGACCGCTTCCTTTTCCTCGAAGACTTTGCCTTTTTCCAAGACCTCTTTGATGGTGGTGCCTTCGACATACTCCATGATGAAGTAGTGCAATTTGCCGGCCGAGCCCACGTCGATAGCCTGCACCACATTGTTGCTGGAGAATTTCGCCGCCAGGTGGGCCTCGCGTTTGAAGCGCTCGAGGTAAACCTCGTTGGCGATCAGGCGCGGGTGCAGGATCTTAATGGCAACTTCACGGTCCATGCTGATCTGCCTGGCCTTGAAGACGGTGCCCATGGAGCCTTGGCCGAGCTTTTGCACCATTTCATAACCGGGGATTTGCTGATTCACCAGGGACGCGATCTCGGGGGCCAGCCGCTTAGCCTGGCCCGCGGTTAAAAGGCCGGCTTTGACGAGCCGAACAAGCAAGGGGTCGGTATCGCCGTGATTGTCCGCGGCGCGAAACTGCTGGAACTCCTCGCGCGAGAACAGCCGCCGGCTGACAAGCGCGTGGGCCAGTTTCTCGTCTTCCAGGTTTTGCGCTTCCGACTTGGGCATACAGCGATTATAGACTTTGGAGCGGGGCGACTCGTCGCCGCTTTACGATTTTTGGAGTGCGGCGCTCTTCCGCCGCTTTTTTGGCCCATTTTCTCTTTTGAGCGAACGGCTGCGGCGTCGGACAAAAAAACAAAGCGGCGGAATAGCGCCGCACTCCAAAAAAGAAACAAAAGCGGCGGAATAGCGCCGCACTCCACAACGTCCTATTGGGCTTCCGCGCTCAGTCTGAGCAGCACTTCCTTGCTGTTGGCAAGCATCCAGTCGTTATTTTAGCCGGCTATGCGGACGGAAACGCAAGATACAACTTGGCGATATTGAAGAAGATGAGGATGCCGGTCACATCGACGAGCGTGGCGACAAACGGGCTGGACGCCAGGCCCGGATCGACGCCGACGCGCTTGAAAAAAACCGGCAACATGGCGCCGACGATGGTCCCCCAAAGACAAATGAACATGACGCTGAGACTAACGGTCATGGATAGGTCGAGCCATTCCACGCTGGGGCCGCGCGTATGGTCCGAAGTGATGGCAGCGCGCAGGAATCCAAAGACGCCCAGCGTAACGCCCAAGGCGACGCCCATAGCCAACTCGTGTCGCAGCACCTTGAGCCAATCCTTAAGTTCGACATGACCCAGCGCCATGGCGCGCGTGATGAGCGTGGCCGCCTGCGAGCCGGAGTTGCCGCCGGTCGATATCACCATGGGGATAAACAATGCCAGCACCTGCAACTTGCCGATGTCGTCTTGAAACGACTCCATCGCCGTGAAGGTGAACAGGCTGGCGATAAACAGGCAGCAAAGCCAGAAGGCGCGATTGCGCCAAATCTTGTAAAAACTGGCCTCCAAGTAGTTTTCCGTCATCGGCCCGACGGCGCCCATGCGATGCACGTCTTCGGTGGCTTCTTGCACAACGACGTCGATAACGTCGTCGTGCGTGATCAGGCCGACCATGCGATTCTGATCGTCTACGACCGGCAGGGCCAAGAGGTCGTAGCGGGCCAGCTCTTTGGCTACCTGCTCGCGGTCGTCGCCGACGTGCGCGGTGACCAGGTTGGTTTCCATCAGCTCTTTGATGAGAGTGTGCCGCGGCGCGAGGATGAGGTCGCGCAACGAGACCACGCCCAACAGCCGGTGCCCGTCGTCGAGCACGTAGACGTAATAGATGGTTTCTGTCGTCGGCGCCTGCAGCCGGAGGCGGTCGAGCGCTTCCGTGGCGGTGAGGTTGGGCGGCAGCCAAGCGTAGTCCGTGGTCATGACGCCGCCGGCCGTGTGCACGTTTTGCCGATAGAGCGTGGCGATGTCGCGTCGGTCGGCCTCGTCGACCAGCCGCAGCAGGCTGTCGGCCACGCGCGGCATGAGCCGCCGCAACAAGTCGACGCGGTCGTCGTGCGACATCTGCTCGATGAGATGGGCCATGTGCTCGCGGCCCACGCCCTCCACCAGCTTCACTTGCCATTCAATGGGGAAGTACTCGAAAATGGCGGCCTGATTGCGGATGTTGGTGTGCTGCAGGAACTTCCAGACCTGTTCGATTTCGAGATCGCCGGCCAACGCCTCGGCCACCGTCGCCGGATGCAAGTTTTCCAGGAACGCCTTCATTTCATCCGGATCGTTGTCCTGCAGCATCATGCGGACTTCGGGGCCGAACAGCATGTGGACCATGGCTTAGTCTTTCACTTCGAGAAGGACATTGTCGATGAGCCGGGTCGCACCGAAGTAAACCGCGAGCGCGACCAGCACTTGGCCGCTCAAAACGTCGAGCGGTCGCAGCGTTTGCCAATCGACGATAGACGCGTAGTCGAGTCGGGCCCCGGGCGTGCCGGCGACCAAGTCGGCCGCGATTCGGACAAGGGCGGCAGCCGAGCGTTCGCCACTTGCCACGCGCTGCCGCATTTCCTCCAAGGCCCGATACAGCACGGTTGCGTGCTTGCGTTCCTCGGCGGAAAGATACACATTGCGCGAGCTGAGAGCCAAGCCGTCTTCCTCACGGATGATCGGACAGATTCTCATCGTCACGGGCAAATTCAAGTCCAAGACCATTTGCTCCAGAAGGCGGGCCTGCTGTGCGTCCTTTTGGCCGAAATAGGCGAGGTCGGGCTGCACGATGTTGAAAAGCTTCAAGACGACGGTGGCGACGCCGCCGAAGTGTCCGGGCCGCGACGCGCCGCACAGCACCTCCTGCAGTTCGCGGACTTCGACAACGGTCTTGTAGCCCGGCGGATAAATGACAGTAGGGTTTGGGTGAAAAACCAAGGCCACGCCTTCATTCGCGCACAGCATGACGTCTTTTTCGAAGGGGCGCGGATAGCGGGCCAGGTCTTCCGTTGGGCCGAACTGCGCGGGATTGACGAAAATCGAGACTACGACAAAGCCGCACTCGGCGCGGGCGGCCCGGATCAAGCTGGCGTGCCCTTCGTGCAACGCGCCCATGGTCGGCACGAAGCCGACGCGCAAGCCACGACCTTTCGCTTGCGCGATGGCTTCACGCGTTGCTGCCACGGCGGTAGTGATGAGCGGCGACATGTGACTTGTTTGAATTGTACGGCGAGCGCGCAACGATGAGTCAGGCCTTGGATCAACCACGCTTCATCTTCTCCAAAACCATCTCCAAATAGGAAAGGCGTTCCGCGTTATCTAGACCCATTTCCTCGGCCAGTTTCAAGATTACCCGTTGCGCTTTTTCTTTGTCGGATTCCGTGGCGACGATCTCGACTTCGACGAAGTGGCCGAGCGATTCGACCTCGTCGAGGCAGACCTTTAAGGAAAAGCCGTCGCCGCGGAAATGGAAGGCGCGGCGTATTTTCTTCACGACAGCCGTGGCGCGATAGCCCAGATACGCGAGAAAGCGGCAAAAACGTTCGGCGGATTCCGCGCCGGGCGTGAGCGGCAGCTCCAGCTCGGTGCGCGTCTTGGTGGGCCCCGGCTCTTTGGGGCCTTTGTAGGTGACCAGGCTCCTCGAGCCGACGCGCCTAAGTCGCAGCGCCTCGTCGGTCCTGGCGAAATCGCGGTCCGGAGCGTTGAAATAGTGGTCTGCTTCTTCCACCGGCTCGCCCCCTTTGGCGTGCAACAGCGTCATCCGCTCGAGAATAGGAGCGAAATCGGCGACCGGGAATTTCATCTCGATTTCCAACATGAACGCTCCTCCGTCGGAATTCTTGCGAATTCCACTACGCAGCCGAATTCGCGGCGCACGGGCTCCAACTCATGATGTAGAATAAAACGATGTTGCGGGCGATACTTCCGACGACGCGAATACATCGGAAGTTTGATTTGAGCATTGCGCGATGAAGATTGCGCGAGGAAGGCATGAGCGAGTTTCGGACGGTGTGCAAGGTCAGTGAAGTTCCGGAGGGCGAAGGAAAGACGATAAGCCTCGGCAACAAGCTGATCGCCCTTTTCCGTGTCGGCGGGCAACACTACGCCATTGACGACGTGTGTCCGCACATGGGCGCCTCTCTCTCGGGCGGGTACGTGGAGGACAACATTGTCACTTGTCCCTGGCACGCTTGGCGTTTCCGCATCACCGACGGAACCTGGGCCGACAACCCGCGCATCAAGATCGGCTGCTACCCGGTGCGCGTCGAAGGAGAGGACGTGCAAATACAGCTTCCCCAGTAAGTTTACGTTTCGCGCTCGATGTATCCTCGCATAGATGATGTATCCCATTCGGAGCATGCCATGCGCTATGTATCCTTTTCTCTTTTGGGACTCTTTTCCCTCACCCTCGTCGGCCACTCGCAGAATCCGCCGCAGAAGATCGTGCCCAAGCTCGAGCCGGTAGCGGAGACCAAACTGCTCATGGAAGGACTGGCCAACGCCAATTTCCGCGGCCTGGAGCGCCAGCTCGGTCAAAAAGAACTGACAGCGCAGAATTGGACCTACGCGCGCGGCCAGGCGCTCTTAGTTGCCGAGACCGCGAATCTCTTGATGCTGCGGCCACCCAAGAAACAGGGCGAAGCGGTGTGGTTTGAGCATGCCATGGATCTGCGCGCCACGGCGACGCAATTGGCCCTCAGCATCGGCAAGAAAGATCTCGAGCGCAGCAAGGCCGGCATGAGCGCGGTCGCCAACAGCTGTAACCGTTGCCACCAGTCGTTTCGCATCCCGGTGCAAATCACCCCGTTCGAGGAAGAGCCGGCCCTTCCTAAGATCGAATAGCGTTTCACGTCCGCGCCCGTTAGGAATCGGGTCCACTGTTGACTTTCCCAACCCGCGCCTTTAGTGTTGCATTTCCAAAGAATCCGTAGAAAAGAACGAAGTACCCAATATGTCCCGGCGTATTCACCGCTTCCTCACGGGCGCGGCTCTGAATGCAAGAGCCGCGCACGCAGTAAGCGGTGAATTCGCAAGAGGTGCTGAGCCTATGGCCAGTGATCCTTCGCAAAGTCCCGAACCGTCGCCCCTGCCAGGCCAAGGACCCCCACCCAAACAAGCCGCCCAGTTGCCGGCGGCCGCGCCTATGCCGATGGCCTCGCCCATGAAACAAGCGGCCGGCGCTTCGTTTCTGTCGGCCATGTTCTTCGGCCGCTCCAAACCCGGCGAGTTGGTTGTCTACCATCACTCCTCGCTTTTCTACTGGTGGCCGATCTGGTTCTTCGGCTACGTGATGGCGCTGATCACGTTCTTCACCGACACGCATTTGGCCTTTGTCCCGTCCAAAACCGTTCCCGCCTTCTTGGACAGCGGCAAGGTCACCATTGACGAAAAGACGGTTGATCTGGCGGGACGCGACATACTTGTTCTGGCGGAAGGCAAAAAGAACCTCAAGCGCAGGGACGCGACCGGCGAGGAACAATACCTGCAGCCGACGCTCTATATTTCGCATCGCAATGGCATGGGCACGCTGTATCTGGTGATGCTGCTCTTGGTCATCATCATCACCAACATGCATTTCCGCGGCCTGTGGTCGTTTTTCATCATCATGGTGGTGGTGATGTTGTCGATCATTTTTGCCGTCGCCGGCTGGTGGGACAACATCTTGGCGGGTCTCGGCAATCTGTCGATCCACATCAATATGGGCGGCTACATCCTCTTAAGTACGGTACTTTTGATCTTCTGGTCAATTAACTTCTTCTTGTTCGACCGGCAAACGTATGTGATTTTTTCGCCGGGGCAGGTCCGCATGCGCCTGGAAATCGGCGGCGGCGAAACCGTGTACGACACGGTCGGCATGGTCGTGCAGAAACAGCGCACCGATCTATTCCGCCACTGGATTTTGGGCTTCGGCTCCGGAGATCTCATCGTCCGGCCGTTCAATGTGTCGCACCCGATCGAATTGCCCAATGTGCTCCGCGTGACCTACGTCGTCAAAAGAATTGAGGAACTGGTCAAAGAAAAGGTCATCGTCAGCGGCCAGCAGTAATGTGAATTTATTCTCTATACCGAAGGGCTCGAATCCATGTCCACCGCATCCGTCCCGAAGAATGAGATTCGGATTATCAGCCATTCGACGCTGTTTTACTGGTGGCCCGTGTGGGCGATCGGTTTTCTGATGGCTCTGATCACGGCGTTCGGCGGCCAGCGAATGACCACAGTGCCCGCCGGCGCGACGATTCGCGAAGGCGTCGATCTCAAAATCGGCGACACGCATGAATCGCGCACCGTGCTCGTCATCCCCAAAGACGGCAAGATCGCCCTTGACAAGAACGGCAAGCCCATCGATCCGCATCTACGCATGTCCGGCAGCAAGAATCCCGGCGTGCTTTTCTGCATCGTCATCCTCGTCGTCGTCACCATCACCAACGTGCCCTTGCGCGGCCTGTGGTCCGTGATCGTCATCACCTTCATCGTGTCGATCACGATTATCTTGGCCATCCTGGGGAAGTGGGACGACATTCTCGAAGGTTTCAGCCTGCTCGATATCCGCATCAACTTGGGCGGCTATCTTCTCTTATCCACGGTCTTGTTCGTGATCTGGCTGGTCGTTTTCTTGCTATTCGACAAACAGATTTACATCGTGTTCACGCCGGGCCAATTCCGCGTGCGGTTGGAGATCGGCGACGCGGAAACCGCCTACGACACGACCGGCATGACCATTCAGAAGCAGCGCAGCGATTTGTTTCGCCACTGGATCCTGGGGCTGGGGTCCGGCGACCTCATCGTCAAGACCGCCGGCGCGCAGGCGCATCACTTCGATTTGCCCAACGTCTTGTTCTTGGGCCGCAAAGTCAAGGAAATCGAGGAAATGCTGCGCTCGCGGCAGGTGGTGGCGGGATAGTAATGCG
>JAKEHV010000453.1 GCA_022614915.1 Gemmataceae bacterium
TGAATGAACTCAATCAGGAACATCGCAAAACTCGGCCCGGTGATTCCGAGCTTGCCGCCCGATTGGAATCCTACGAGCTGGCGTATCGCATGCAGACCGAAGCGGCCCGCGTCGTCGATCTTGCCCAAGAGCCGGAGCATGTGAAAGAGGCATATGGCCTCAACAACCGCCTGACCGCGGACTTTGGCCGCAAGTGTCTGATCACGCGGCGGCTTTTGCAGGCGGGCGTCCGCTTCGTGCAACTTTATTCCGGCGGCGGCCATCTCGAAGACACCTGGGACGGCCATACCGATTGCATCACGAACCACCGCCTGCACGCGGGCGAGACCGACCAGCCGATCGCGGCGTTCATGGCGGACCTTAGGCGCACCGGGCTTTGGGACGAGACGCTCGTAGTTTGGGGCGGCGAGTTTGGCCGCACGCCGACGAGCGAAGGGCTGGGCCGGCCCGGCCGCGACCATAACCCCTTCGGCTTTTCCGTATGGCTGGCGGGCGCAGGCGTGCGCGGCGGTCAGGCCATCGGCGCTACCGACGAACTGGGCTTCAACGCCGTCGAGGAGCGCTGCCATATCTCCGACTTGCACGCGACCATTTTACATTTGATGGGTTTGGATCATCGCAGGCTGACGTTCTTCCACCAGGGGCTGGACAATCGGCTGACAGGAGTGGAGCACCGGCGCGTGATCAGCCGCGCCCTGAGCTAGAACCGTTTACGTTTCGCGCTCGCTGGATGCTTTGCAAGTACAGGATCCAGCGAGCGCGAAACGTAAACGGACCAAGATTTCAGTCGCACACTCAATTACTCTTCCCTTATAATCACTCAATACCCACCCGCCCGAAAGTCGTCCTTCTTTTTGCCTTGATCCCTTAGGAGTTTTCATGTTTCGCACCCGCTGCTGCTACTGCATTCTCTGTTCGCTGCTTGGCTTGTTGCTCGCTTGGCTAATGCTCGCTACGCCCCAAGCGGCGCGCGCGCAAGCACCGAAGGGCCCGGTAAGCTTCATTAACGATGTGGCCCCGATCCTCAAAGAGAATTGCTACGCTTGTCACGACTCGAAAAAGAAAAAGGGCAAGCTCGAGATGACCAGCTACGAAAACCTGCGCAAAGGCGGCACCAAAGATGATCCGGTTACGCCGGGCAAATCGAAAGAGAGCCTTCTTATCGGCGTTGTAACCAGCACCGGTGCGGAAGGCCAACTGCCCCATATGCCGCCCAAGGATGTCGGCGACCCGCTTTCCAAGGAGCAAATCGGCCTCATAGCCAAGTGGATCGACGAAGGCGCCAAGCTTGATGCGGGCGTCGATCCCAAGACGGAATTGATACGCGAATTGCGCATTCGCTTTAAGCCGCCGCAGCCGCCGGCCGCCTACAAGTTCCCGGTCAACATCAACGCCTTGGCTTTCACGCCGGACAACAAAAAGCTTGTCGTCGGCGGCTATCACGAGTTGACCGTGTGGGACGTGGCGGGCGGCAAGCTCGAGAAACGCCTTTGGACGCGCTCCGAACGGGCCTATGCCATGGCGTTCTTGCCCGACGGCAACCTGGCGGTCGCGGGCGGCCGGCCCGGCCAAGAGGGCGACGTGCGCATCTATAACATCAACGCGCCGGGAAAAGACCAAGGCGGCGTGCAATTCCTCGACGGTGTCAACGATAAGAACGTACTCATCAGGCACCTTTTGGAATCCGACGATTCGGTGTTGGCGCTGGCCGTCAGTCCCGACGGCAAGAAGCTGGCTTCAGGAGGCTGTGACCGGCTGGTGCGCGTCTGGGATTTGGCTGGCGGGCAACTCGAACACGCGATCGAAAATCACGCCGACTGGGTGTTCGCCGTCACGTTCGCAGCGGACAACATTCATCTCGTGACGGGGAGCCGGGACAAGACCGCCAAGGTTTGGGATTTGAAGGCCAAGGAATCGGTGCTCACTTTCCCCGATCATCAAAACGGCGTCTACGGCGTCGGCATCGCCAGCGACGGCAAGACGGGCTGGTCGTGCGGCGAGGACAACCAGGTTCGCCAATGGCAAGCGACCGACGAGAAGAAACAAATCGGCAAGCAAATCCGCGCCATGACCGGGCATGGCAAAGCGATCTTCAAGGTCGTGCAGAACAACGATCCCAAGAACCCAATCCTTGCCACCTGCAGCGCCGATAACACGGTCCGGATCTGGGATCCTGTCAAAGGGGCTGCCTTGAAGACCCTGTCCGGACACAGCGATTGGGTTTTCGCCGTGGCGCTAAGTCCCGACGGCCAACTCGTCGCCGGCGGCAGCTACAACGGCGAGGTCCGCGTCTGGAAGACCGGCGACGGCAGTTTGGTGAAGGATTTCAATGCGTCGCCGGGGTATACGCCCAAAGCAACTGCCGCGAAAAAGTAGGAGCGGTTTTTAACCCGTCTGTGAGAGGAGGCGGCCATGTCGAGTGTATTGGCAGCGGCGCTGCCCGGCACGACGTACGATCCACGCTATCCTGATTCGGACGGGCGCTTCATGGGTGATACGGATTTCCACAACGTCGCGATTATTCGGACGCGTGAGGCGCTGGAAGATCGGTACGAGGACGAGGACGTTTATGTCGCCACGAACATCGTAATGTATTTCGCGGAAGGGTCGCCCAAGAATCGCCGGGATCCGGATGTCCTAGTGGCCAAGGGTGTGGGTAAGCACAAGCGTCGCTCGTTTCGGTTTTGGGAAGAAAAACGCGTTCCCAACGTTTTGTTCGAAATGGCTTCGAAGAAAACCTGGCGCAACGACGTCGGCGAAAAGCGTTGGCTTTATGCACAACTTGGCATCAAGGACTATTTCGTTTTCGATCCCGAGGCGAAATACCTCAACCCGCCTCTCTTGGGGTTCCGCCTCGTCAGGGGAAAGTCGGTCCCCATCAAGCCGAACCCGGATGGAACTCTCACATGCAAGGAGCTCGGTTTGCTGCTCAAGACTGAGGGAACGCTCCTACGATTCATCGACATGGAGACAGGGAAACCGATTCCGACCCGGTCCGAACGCGTTGCCATCGAGGAAGCGCGCGCGGAGCAACTTGCGGCCGAGGTGGAAAAACTGAAAGCACAACTGGGTCGGGCGGCCAAAGGAACGGCATTGAGAAATGAACGTTAACACTAGCCCGACGCGCGAGCGAGGGTTCGTTAACAGACAGGCGGCGAAGGGAGCGACCAATGTTGAAGTTCCTCCATTTCACGCTGTTCTTGCTCATCGCGGTCTCCGGATTGGCCGCTCAACAAAGCGGCAAGAAGCAACTCTTGCTTCTCTACCAAGGCCCCGACGGCCATCCCAAGGAAACGCACGAATACGAAGCCGGCCTCAAGATCCTGACCGCGCTTTTGCAGAAAGCGCCGGGCCTGGAACCGAATATGGTGCGCGCCGATGAGCCGTGGCGCGACGGCCCGGATTTGCTGGCGAAAGCAGACGGCGTCGTGATCTTTCTCGCCGAAGGGGCGAAGTGGCTGCACCAGGACCCGAAGCGCTTGGCCGCCTTCGGGGAAGTGGCGAAGCGCCGCGGCGGCTTGGCCGCGCTGCATTGGGCCATGGGCACGCGCGAAGCCAAGAACATCGACGGCTTTGTCGCGCTCTTCGGCGGCTGCCACGGTGGCCCGGACCGCAAATACAAAGTGCTCAAGACCGATGCGCGCCTTCCCGAGCCGAAGCATCCCATCGCGCGCGGCCTCGCCGATTTTTCGGCGCGCGATGAATTCTATTACACGCTGAAGTTTCCCAAGGACCACAAGATCGAGCCCATCCTCCAAACCCAGATCGACGGCAACTGGGAAACCGTCGCCTGGGCCTGGCAACGACCGGACGGCGGCCGCAGCTTCGGCTTTTCCGGCTTGCACTTTCACGAAAACTGGCGCATGCCCGAATACCGCAGGCTAGTCGCGCAGGGCGTTCTTTGGACCATGCGCGTGGAGATTCCAGATAAAGGACTCGACGTCAACTTGAAGTAAACCCCGCTTGCGGCTTCGCGCTCGCTGACTACATTCAACGGACGAAGCGAGCGCGAAGCCGCGAGCGGCAACTTTAAGGATGCATTCCATGAAATGGACAACTTGTCTTATCGGAACGGCCCTGATTCTGACTGTGAGTTTCGTCTCCAGTTCCGCCGGCGAGAAACCCAAAATCCTCGGCAAAATCGAGCGCCTTGAACCAAGTTTCGATAAGCTCGTGCCCAAGGACGCACAGCTCGAAATCCTCGCGTCCGGCTTCAAGTGGACCGAAGGCCCTGTCTGGATCAAGGACGGCGGCTACTTGCTCTTCTCCGATATCCCCAACAACGCCATTCACAAATGGAAGAAGGGTGAAGGCCTCGCGCGCGATTTCATCAAGCCCGCCGGCTACACGGGCGAAAAACCGCGCGGCGGCGAGCCCGGCTCCAATGGCCTCATGCTCGACGCCAAAGGCCGGCTCACCCTGTGCGAGCACGGTGACCGCCGCGTCACGCGCCTCGACAACGGCAAGAAGACCGTCCTCGCCGACAAATACGACGGCAAGCGCTTCAACAGTCCCAACGATCTCGTCTATCATTCGAGCGGCGCTTTGTACTTTACCGATCCGCCCTACGGCTTGGAAAAGAACTACGCCGATCCGGCCCGCGAACTCGATTGGTGCGGCGTCTATCGCCTCGGCACGGACGGCAAGGTCACGCTGCTCACCAAAGAGATGTCCCGGCCCAACGGCGTCGCTTTTTCGCCGGACGAAAAGACACTTTACGTCGCCAACTCCGATCCCAAGCTCGCCTATTGGAAATCGTTTGCGGTGAAAAGCGACGGCACGATCGGCGACGGCAAGATCTTTTTCGACGCCACCAAATGGGTCGGCAAGAAACCCGGCTTGCCCGACGGCTTGAAGGTGGACACACAAGGCAACCTGTTCGCCACAGGGCCGGGCGGCGTGCTCGTGTTCGCGCCCGACGGCACGCACCTGGGCACCATCGCCACCGGCGTGCCCACCGCCAATTGCGCGTTCGGCGAAGACGGCATGACTCTGTTCGTCGCAGCCAACGACAACATTTGCCGGATTCGGCTCAGCACGAAGGGGAAGTAGAGCGCGGAGAGTGGTGCGCGGAGTGTGAAGCGCTTGCCGCGCTCTACTCTCCGCGCTCCACTCTTTACTCTTCGCGCTCCACTCTTTACTCTTCGCGCTCCACTCAATATCCTTCCCAGCCGAGCGCGATCATGAGGTCGTAAATCCAAGGATGCCGCCAGGGGTTCCACGGCGAATAATGCGCGGAGAAGATCGACGCGCCCAGGAAGAGATAGCCGAGCAGTCGGCCGACGCGGTCGCCGGCCATCCAGTCGGCGGCGGGGATGAGGCAGAGCAGCCAGAGCGGCGTGAGCCACATGAGCCAGCGCGGCCCGATAGTGAAGCCGCCGTAATTGTCGGTTTTCCAAAGATAAAAGCCAATCACCGCCGCGGAGATAAGCAGCGTCATGGGCGGGATGAACCAAGGAAGCGATAGGTCATAGTCCGCCGGGGCCCGCGCTCGGCGGACCGCGAGCAACGTGCCGCCAAGCATTGCAAATCCCGCGAGAATCCAAACCGGCGTCAACGAGAAGAAACCGTGGTGGCCGACCAGTAAGTGGAGCGCGTAATCGGCACGGGTTTCCTGTAGTCCGGCCCAGTCGATGCCGTACTTGACTTCGCCGGGCGCTGGCTTGAGAAAATGGCCGCCCTCGTATTGATAGAAGGGGCTGGATAGATCGCTTTGCACGGTCCGCCACTGGCCCGTGGCTTCCTGATTGGTCCAGAGGAAAGCGGCGATCGGGATGATCGCCGCCGGCAGAAAGCCGCGCACAAATTGCTTGGGCGACCAAGTAACCAGCAAGACGAAGAGCACGGCGAGGAAGGACAAAGCGGGCAACTCGTTGGCGACGGCGAAAGCGGAGAAGAAGCCGGCGCCGGCGAAATGCCGCCAGCAATTGGGCGACTCGAA
>JAKEHV010000454.1 GCA_022614915.1 Gemmataceae bacterium
GGGGTATGCCTATGCACGAGTTGGCACTGACGAGGATTCTCATAATTGCAAGTCATTCAAAATTAATCATTTATGTCCATGCTCTCGTCAGTGCCACATGGTCGATTTTGGTGGCACTGACGAGCCGTGCGTGCCAATTGCAAGAGCCCTGGAAGCCGATCAATCTTCCTTGCACTCGATCGGCACTTCCTTCTGCAAGTTGGTTAGCCGAAGCGAGACGCGGCCCTCCAGCATTGCCTGTAATTGGGGCCAAAAGTGTTGCGCCCGCCAGCCTTGCAGCAACAGCAAATGCGCCGGCGGTTTCTTGCCTTGCCAGCGGGCGCGGACGATGGCCCGCAAATCCTGCGAGCTGGCCACGAGGTTGCCGGCCACTTGATTCTCCTCGGCCAGGTGCGCGAGGTAGGCCGACAAGAGGTTGACGGCGACGGCGACTTGCGGCGGGTCCTGTTCGCGCTCGTGGCGGTGCGGGTGCTCGTCGGCGGGCAGGGCGCGGGCTTTTTCAAGTGTTGCCACGATGGCCGACAGATGCCGTTTGGCCAGGCCGCGCACGGGCTGCAGATCTTGCACGGACTTGGGATTGCGGCGGACAATTTCCACCAAGAGGTCGTCGCGGACGATGACGCGCGGCGGCTTGTTCGCTTCCACGGCCGCCTGCTCCCGCCAGAAAAAGAGCTCGCGCAACAGGGCCAGCCGGCGGCGGTCGAGCGCGCCGGCGCCTTTCATTCGCCGCCACTTGTCGGCGCTGACCGCGATGCCGTCGTCGTCCGGCGTGGCCAGCTCGCGCAGCCGGGCAAATTCCTCTTCCGCCCAAGCCCGACGGCCCAGCGCATCGAGCTTGGCGGACAGTTTTTCCCAAGCTGGGAGCAAAAAACGGACATCGTCGAACGCGTATCGGATTTGCGCTTTGGTCAATGGCCGGGTGCGCCATTCGGTCAGTGTTTCGCCTTTGGTCAACTTGTGGCCGAGCACTTCATGGACCAATGCGCCGTGGCTTAAGGGATAGGGCAGGCCCGCGAGTCCCGCGGCAATCTGCAGATCGAAGAGTTGTCCCGGCGTGCGCCCGCACCAAAGATGGCACAGGCGGACTTCCTCCCGGCCCGCGTGCACGATCACCTGGCGGGCCGGATCGACCGCGACGTTCCAAAACGCATCCAGGGACTCGAAGGCGAACGGATCGATGAGGAAGAGCGCGTCCGGCGTCGCGACTTGTATCAGGCACAGCTCGGGATGATAGCTCTGCTCGCCGACGAATTCCATGTCCAACCCGAAGCGCGGACATTGCGCCAGTTGGCGGCAGCAGGCTTCCAGCGCATCGGGCATCTGTACGGTGGATTCCGTCATTGGTTCAATTGTCCCTCGCTAACGCACCAGCCGCCGTCGACGGGCAGCACCACGCCGGTGATGAAGCGGGCTTCGTCGCTGGAGAGAAAGACGGCGGCGTCGGCGCAATCCTCGGGAGCGCCGGGGCCGGGCTTGAGCGGCTGCTTGGTTTGCAGATAGGCGCGGACGGCGTCGTCGTGCACGGCACGGGCGGCCATGGGCGTGTCGATCAGGCTTGGCGCGATGACATTGACGCGGATGCCGTCGGGAGCGTAGCGGGCCGCCGCCAGTTTGCTAAGGGCAATGATGCCGCCCTTGCTCGCAGCATAAGCGACGGTGTCGAAATACTTGGGCGACGGCGCGAAGCCGAGCACACTGGCCATATTGAGGATTGAGCCCGGCTGTTTCTTTTCGAGGAAATGGCGGACCGCGGCGCGATTGGTGAGAAACGTGCTCTTCAAATTGGCGTCGAGCGTCGTGTGCCAGCCGTCATCAGTGCATTCGTCGAGCGGGCCGTCGCCGTATTTACGGCCGCTGATGCCGGCGACGTGATAGAGGACGTCCAAACCGCTGAACAGTCCGATCGTGTGCTCGAACAGCAGGCCGACCTGGGTGGGATCGGCGGCGTCGCAGGAAAAAAACCGCGCCGCGCCGATTGGACTGAGCGCGTCGACCGCTTCGGCGCCTTTCTCGACGGAGCGGCCGGCGATCAAGAGGCGCGCGCCTTCATCCAGAAAGCGCTTGGCGGCAGCTAGGCCGAGGCCCGTGGTGCCGCCGACGATCAAGCAGCGTTTGTTTACCAGGCGATTGCCCATGGTGATTATTTAACTGAAGAGAGAGGATTGTGGAATCGAAGTTTGTGGATATGTCGTCTTTCGCGCTTCAGCTTTGGCGCGAGTAAAGCGGACCGACCCGCCGCGCGTACTGAGCGTAGAAGTATTCCAATTGCTCCTCGACCGACCGGCTGCCGACGAACTGGTGACTGGGCAGAAACACCGGCTCGATGCCGCGGTCCATGAGGCGTTGGGCGACTTCGCAGCGCAGCATGTTCATGATCATGGCCCCGCCCAGCGTGCTGAACGGCCCCGTTTTGTTTTTGCAGCCGTCGATGGCGAGCACGCAGTCGCCTTCGGGGGCGCTGTTGTCCAGGATCACGTCCGCCACGTCGATCAGCTTTTTCCCGGACGGATGAGCCGGCTTGGCTTGCTCGCAATGTGTCTTGCTCACCAGGCCGATCACAGCCAGGCCGCGCTGTTTCGCTCCTTCGGCCATTTCAATGATGACTTCGCGAATGCCGCTGGTGGAAATGACGATGAGCGCGTCCCTGGGTCCGAAGGAAAAGTTGCGCAGGATTTGCTCCGCGTAGCCCAGCGTCTTTTCCAGATGCAAACTCTGGCGCAGGCCGTTCGGACCGACGATGAGATTGTGATACGTGAGCGCTAGTTCGACGATAGTGTGCCAGCCGACGAAACAGCCTTGTCGCGGCGTCATTTCCTCGCAGAGCATGCGCGAATGGCCGCAGCCGAAGAGGTGCACGAGGCCGTCGGCCGCGATCGCTTCGGTGCACAGGGCGGCGGCGCGGTCCAATGCGTCGCGTTGGCCGTCCACGAAAGTGGCGAGCCGGCGCATGGATTCTTCAAAGTAACGATCGGCGGCGGCGAGCGCTCGAGTGGCCATGAGGATGGTATATGGCTTCGCCGGCCTAAAGAGGCGGCCCCCGTTAACGCTTCCTTACGGGTGCGGCTCTGACGTACGCGCTTAGTCTAAAACAAGATGCGCAATTCGACGCGCGCGTAGTCCCGGAACCACGCTGAACTAGTGACACAGCGACCGTAGCCGGCGTAGATGTCGGCGTTGCCTCCCAGTCCGATGCGCACGCCGCCGAACACATTGACGATGGTTTGTCCGCTCGCGTCTTCGATGACGAAAGTCCCCGGCGACGTCACGATTTGGGTTTTGCCGTTGAGCACGGACCAGCCGACGACTTCGACGACCGGAGTGAGCCAAATCTCGTTGCCTGAGTTTTGTCCATAGACCAGACCCAAGCCGTAGCAGAGAATCTCGCCTTCGAAATCGCCGCCGCCCATCGGGATCCAGTATTTGACTTGGCCTTCCAGCGTGAGCACGTCGTTGATCTTGAAATGCCCCAAAAGGGCGGGCTCGAGGCTGAAATGGTCCGTCCCCAGCGCCGCATGCCGAGCGGTTTGCCAATACCCGCGCACTTGCAGCGTACCCACGAGCGGTCCGGATTCATAGATCGTGAGCTTCAAACCGAAGTTCGTGTCGCCCACGCCGTGCTCGTTCGCGTTCGTGTCCGGATTGACCCAGCGCACCGGCGATTCCATGAACACCGACATCCACGGGCTGAACGCGTATTCCACCGTGGTGCTGTATTCCTGCATGTCGACGCGTCGCTCCGGCACGGAAAAGCTGTTCACGCCGAAGAGATACTCGGAGCGCAAAGGTTGCAGATTGTGGTAATCAAGGTCGAAGCGCAAACGCACCATGCTGCGCGGCAATGCGCTGTCGATAAATGCCACGCTGCTGAGAGGCCCGGCCTCAGGCGGCGACTCGAACTGCGCCGGCAAGTAGGTGGTCGGCTCCTTCGACACCCGCCCCTGCGCCTGGGCCGATCCAACCACGCAGAGCAGCAAGAAGATCGCGTTTACGTTTCGTGCTTGGAAAAAAGCCCGCATGCAAGTGTTCCCCTTCCCCTAAGCCGGCGTGATATGCGGAGCCAACCTTCGACGCAAGCCGAGTTTTCGGAAAACGCGCAAGCCGGGTGGAGCGGGCAAACGAGTCAAGGTATGTTGATACAATCATCCATCCAGGAGACGCGCTCGTGCCCATCGTGCTCAAGGAATTTCAGGGCCGGCCGGTGCTGCTCTACAACCAACAAAATCGCTCTGAGAATCCGATGCGCTCGGTTGAATTCACGAATTCCACCGGCCTGACGCTCGAAGGCGGACCGGTCACCGTGCTCGAAGAAGCGAGCTACGTCGGCGAGGCGATGCTCGACACCCTGAAGCCGGACGAAGAGCGCCTGGTGCCGTACGCTGTCGAGCTCAGCGTGCACGTGTTGGACAATGTCGAATCCACGTCAGAGAAAGTACACCGCGTCGTCATCCGCAAAGGGCAGCTCAGGACGCATTACTTGCACACCCGGTTGACGACGTACCACTTCAACAACAAATCCGAGCGCGAATACGTTGTCTATTTGGAACACCCGCGTGAGGGCGCCGAGTGGAAGCTGCACTTCACGCCCGAGCCAAAGGAAATCACGGAAAGCTTTTGGCGTTTTCGCTTCAATGTCGCCGCCAAGCAAGTCACTCATTTCACCGTGCGGCAACGGCAAACGCTGCACTCGTCCTTTGCCCTTTGCGACGTCAACAATCAACAGCTCGGACTGTGGCTGGAGCAGAAGTTCCTGGACGCTAAGACGGAAAAGGCGCTGCGGCTTATCGTGGAGCTGCGCGGCCAGGTCGCCGCCGCCGAAGGCTGCCTTCAGTATCTGGAGAAGGAGCGCGGCGTCATTCACGCTGAAGAGAAGCGCATTCGCGAAAACTTGCAAGCTCTGGGCGACCGGCCCTCGGAGAAGGACCTGCGCGAGCGCTTGATCAAGTCGCTGAACGTGCAAGAAGACCGTCTGGAACAGATCGCCCAAGAGATCCGCGCTAAAACCAAAGAGCGCGACGAGCTGCGCGAGAAGATGAATCAGGCGCTGGCGAAACTGGACTATGAGGCGGAGGTGTAAGAACGAAAACGCGACAAATAGGCTCTAGACAAAATGACTGAGGCACGCGACAATGAGGGAGATTCGGCTTCCTCATCCATTCCGCTTTCCGCTTAGGGAGGATCAAAAATGTTCTCCGCCACGCTGCTTGCTTGGGCTGTTCTCGGTTCTGGCGACTTGCCTTCCGGCCCCAATCCGGGCGACAAGCTGCAAGAATTCAAGGCCCACGGCATCTTCGGCGACAACGAAGGCAAAGAGTTCGAGGTCCTGAAATCGACCAAGGACCGGCCCATTCTCTTGATCTTCGTCCACAAGATCACGCGTCCGGCGCTGCAACTGCTGAAACCGGTGGACGAATACGCCGCCAAGGAAGAAAAGCTGGCGGCTCACGTCATCTGGCTGGGTGAAAAGGAAAAAGCCGAGGAGTTTTTGAAGCGCGCCAAGAACTCGCTGAACTTGCAGTTGCCGGTCAGCATTGCCGCGGACAAAGAGGGTCCGCCCGCCTACGGCCTCAACGATCAAGTGACGATGACGATCGTATTGGCCAAGGACAAGAAGGTGACGAACAACTTCGCTTTCGTCGATCCCAACGCCACGGTGGCGCCCAAGGTGATCGCCGCCGTCGCCAAGCTCCTGGGCAAGGAGCCGCCCAAAGCGAAGGAGGAAGAGAAAAAGCGCAACGCCGACGGTAAATCGCCCGAGCTGCAAAAATTGATGCGGCGGATGATTCAAAAAGACAACGACGAGGCAACGGTCGACCGGGTCGTGCAGGCGATGAAGAAATGGGCGGGCGACGACGATGCCAAGCGCAAAGAGCTGCGCGAACATGCCCAGCTTGTCGTGCGCCTCGGCTATGGCAACGAAATCGCCCAGGCTGCTTTGAAGAAACTAGCCGAATCCAAAGACTAATAGTCGTAACAAAGAAAATCTTAACCACGGATTACACGGATTAACACGGATAAGAAATACCAGTCCAAACTCTCTATCCGTGCTATCCGTGTAATCCGTGGTTAAAAAACGCTCATTGCCGAATTGCCGGTATGGGCTGCTCCGCCACTTCAATCCGCAGCCTAATCGCCTGGCTGAGTTCAAAGGGATCAGGCAGGTTGAAAGGCGTAAACGGCAGCGGTCCAGCCCTTTCAGCACGGACCGCGCCCAGGGCCGCGCTCAGGCTGAATTCAATGGTCGCGTCCCCCAGCCCTACCCGGTCGCGCGCTGGTTGCGCCAAAATGGGCAACGGCTCCGGCGCGAGAGACGCCGGCAAGCGCACCAGGGGCAGCAGTGCCAGCTCAATTGGCGCCGGCGGCAGCGGTGTCGCCAAGTAATGCGACAACGGGAGCCCTTCGACCAGATGACGCGGCTGCACTGCACTCAGCGGCGCTGCAGGCAGCGGCGGCGGCACGAGCGCGAGCGGCGGCGGCGCTATCTCCGGTAAATCGACGTTGGACGGCGTCACACGCGGGATAGGCGCTGTCGTCGCAGATAGCGCGGTTTTGTCGGACAACGGCTGCAGCAAGTCGGCCAACCGGCGCGTTGCCTTTTGCACCGCGGTCGGTTTGGGAGCTTGCGCCCAAAGATTCTCAGCGCCGAACAAGAACGCTAAGCAGATACACATTCGCCGCATGCGAACGTCTCCATCCAAGAATCTATAGCGGCAACGAGTCGCCGCGCACCAAGCTCACTTGGCCATCACTTCAATCACCAGCCGGATCGGAGTGCCTTCTTTGGGCAGGATTTTCGTGTTGGGCTCCAGCTTCATGAACTTCTCGTATTCCATCGTCAGGCTGGTTTGCAGCACTGTCTCGTTCGACACGGGGAAAATGACGCCGAGCGTGCCCGAATCGTCCGCGCCGTAGGTCAGCTCCTTTTTGCCCGGATCGGTCTGCTTGTGGACAGACCCGGTAAAGCGCCAGGTTACGTCTTTGGGAAACGGCTTGCCGGTCCGCTTGTCGACCAAAGCGCGATCGATGCTGATCCTTTTGAATTCGCCTTCCGGCGTCGGCAATTCCAGATAGACATTCACCGCGGGCCCTTGCGGCGGCTCCTTGCCTTCACCCATCACCGGTTTGCCCGCTTTGAGGCCCAAGTCTTCCAGTGCTTTGTGAATTGCGCTCGGCTTGGCTTCGATCGTGACGATTGTTTCGTGCGCTTTCTTGCCCTTGGGGTGCGGCCAGCAGGCGATCACTTCGATGGGATAAACCTCTTTCAAGTGCGGCAGCATGCGCGGCGCGATCTTGGCCTCGATGGTGACGGTCTTCTTCGCCGCATCCACGCTGAAACCGGGGTTATCTTTGCCGGCGAAGGAAACCGGCTTGGCCATCAAGACCAACGCCATCAGCAAGAGGACGAGCGTCTTGCACATGGTAATTCCTTTCACTTTTCGCCAATGCACACGACCACCGTCGGTTGCCGCGCGAAGGGTCCTTCGAGGTTGCAGGTCGCGACATAAATCTTGCCGCCGTGCACGATGGGGCCGCCGTAGACCATGCCGGGCGCTTTGGTGGCCGGCTCGGCCCCCATATCGAGCACCCACTGTTTGCCGCCGGACTTCACATCAACAGCGTGGATGGCGCCCTTGAAATCTCCGGCATAGACGACGCCTTTCGCGATCGCGGCGGGCGCGAAATAGGGATCCTTCGAATCGTAGATCCAGCGCCGTTCGCCGTCGGCAAGATTGAATGCTCGAATCTTGCCGTCGGTGGCAGTGACGACGGCTGCGCCATCGGCCAGGGCCGCACAGCCGACCACGCCCGCGGGAATTTCCTTTTGCCATTTCTCCGCGCCGGTTTTGAGATCGAACGCTGCGATCAAACCCTTGGCACCTTTAAGCGCGTTAGGGTAGTAGCCAATGCTGCTGCCGGAAAGGACGATGGTGTCGCCATCGACCGACGGACCTCCCCATGGGTTGAGCTGGAGCGGCTTGCGCCAATGGATGTCGCCGCTCTTCGCGTCCAGACTATAAAGCGCGCGGTCACCGACCTGTTCTTTATCGAGGAACGCGGAAGCAACCAGGATTTTTCCCTGCGCGAGGGCGACGGGAGCATCAACGTGCCATTTGTCCTTGCCTTGCTGCCAGACGCGCTTGGGATTGGGCTTCGGCAATTGCTCCTCGCTGGGGGGAATCGCAAAGTCCGGATCTTTCTTCCTGTCGATCTCGTACTTGGCCTGCAACTCTTTCCAGCGCTGTGCAAGGGCTTTTTCCACGCCGGCAGGGTCCAGCGTCTTGCCTTCGAGCGTGAGCGCGTGCATGTCGACGCACAAGACGCCCGCCGCCCCGCCGCCGATGTAGACTTTGCCGTCTTCAATCGTCGGCGCGCCCTCCAGGTGGACGAGGGTCCCGGGCACGGGATGCTCCCAAGCGGTTCGGCCTTTGGCCAAATCCAGGCAATAGAGCGTCGCGCCGTTGGTTTGATGCATGCCGTCGCCAAAGTACAACTTGTCCTTGAGAATGGCGGGCGAGCTTACCGACGGCAGCTTGAGCGCGGGCGTTGTCTTGGACCACAA
>JAKEHV010000455.1 GCA_022614915.1 Gemmataceae bacterium
GGGAGCCCAGAACATCAACCAAGCAGTCTGGTCTTCACGCAGTACACAATACAATGTGGAGCATATCTTTCACACTATCCAGCAGGCTGGAGAATACGAGTTTTGGGTGCGAAAAACAGATGGCCAGAATTTCGCTGAGAACTTCGCAGTTGCGTGGTGGACAGTTGCAGAGGATCTAAATGCTACTGGAGGAGTTGGTGATAAGGTTTGGGAGGATCTCGACAGAGACGGTATGCAAGACCCCAATGAACCAGGTGTGGCCGGAGTTCACGTGTATCTTTATGATGCGGACGGCAAGTACATGGGAAAAACGGTCAGTAACGCCAATGGGATCTATCAATTCCAATTTCTGCCCCAATTCAATTATTACATGGTTTTTGTACCTCCAACTGGCATGCGCTTTACATTGAAAAACGTCGGGAATTCACAATCAGACAGCAATGCTGACTCCAATGGGTATGTCGGGGGTATTATTGTTCTGAATGGCCTGTCCAGAACAGATCTTGATGTGGGATTGATTCGAGCTGGGGTGGCGGCGGGCCGCGCGTGGTTGGAGAATGAGGCAGACGGCGTCCGCTTGGCATCAGAACCGGCGGCGGCTGAGCTCCCGGTGACATTGTTCACTGAAACTGGAGACTGGGTTGATGTGACCCTGACCGATTCCGAGGGAAATTACGAGTTTCACTCACTCGACCCCGGCAGCTACTATGTGAACTTTGGCCGGGTGCCGGGTCGTCAATACACGTTGAAAGATCAGACTACCGACGACGTTGACAGCGACGTGGAATTGAGTACCGGTAACTCTCACGTATTCACGGTTGATTATTATGGGAATGTCGTCAACATAGACGCAGGGTACGCATACTACCCCGTCAACAATTCACCGCAAGGAACCGATAAGACAATCGAACTCTGCGAAGACGAGCCTTTCTTCTTGACCGAGTTTGACTTCGGCTTCTCCGATCCAAACGACTTGCCGCCTCACAATTTCAAGGCGATCATCGTCGAGTCATTGCCGATGGCTGGGTCACTGACGCTGAATGGCAATCCAGTGGCCGTGCACGACATAATCGACGTTGCCGACCTGGAAGACGGCAACTTGCTCTATACGCCGCCGGCCAATCAGTATGGAGAGGCATTGGCAAGCTGGCAATTCGCAGTCCAGGATGACGGCGGCAATTTCGCCGAAGGCGGCGGCGATGTGGACCTCACTCCGAATACGATCACATTCGATGTTCATTCCACGCCCGACGCGCCCATCGGCGCGGACGGAGTTCTAACCCTGGCTGCCGGGAGCACATACACGTTCACCGTCGGCGATCTCGGCTTCTCGGATCCGAATGACGTTCCGCCCGATAACCTTTACTCGGTCATCGTCGCGGCGCTTCCGACATTCGGCACATTGTCGCTGAACGGGATTCCAGTCGACCTTGGCGCCGAAATCTATGCCTGGCAGATTGCGACCGGCAGCTTTCAGTACACGGCCGCAAGTAATCAATACGGGACGCCCCTGACTTCATTCGATTTTGGTCTGCGTGATGACGGCTCGTCGGAATGGTGCGAGGGTGAAGTCTACAGTCCCAGGGCCTACACAGTTTTGATCCACGTGCCCCAGAACCCGGAAATCCCTGCGCTTTCCATCAACGATGTCTCACAGGTCGAGGGCAACAATGGAACGTCGTACTTTGGCTTTCGCGTAAGCCTTACGGCGCCGCCTTTGCAAACTGTCACACTGAATTACTCTACGGCCGGAAACACAGCCACTGCCTTCGCCGATTACGCCCCTGTCACCGGCATGCTTTCCTTCATTCCCGGCGGCCCGCAGACACAATCCATTTACGTTCCGGTTTACGGCGACCTGCAGCCCGAGGCGGATGAGACGTTTTTCGTGAACCTCTCCAACGTCATCAACGCCATCGTGTTGGACAACCAGGGCCTCGGCACGATTCTTGATGACGATGGATTCCCGCCGCCGCCGCCTCCACAGCCCGAACAGCCTTCGGTTTCCATCAACGACATCATCCAAGTGGAAGGCAACAGCGGCACGACGAATTTTGTTTTCACGGTCGCGCTTTCTGGACCGACAACGCAAGCAGTCACAATGAATTACGCCACCGCCAACGGCACGGCGACCGCTGGTGCGGACTATGGCGCGGTCGGCGGGCCCATCACGTTCGCTCCGGGCGGGCCGTTGACGCAGACCATCTCCGTACTGGTCTATGGCGACCTTGCTTGCGAGGCCGACGAGACGTTTTTCGTCAATCTGGCAAATGTCGTCAACGCCACGGTCGCGGACGGACAAGGCCGGGGCACCATTGAAGATGACGATACACTCTGGGCGACTTCGGTCATCGGCTATAGCTCGCAATGGAGTGCCGGAAGTTGGTCGGCCGCGCAAGCGCTGGGTAAGCCAAACACCTTTGCGTACGGCGATATCTCGACCGCTTGGGCGCCTTATCCATTTAATGGGACGTTGGAGTACATCACACTTGGCTTTGCGCGAGCGGTTAACGCCACCGGAGTGATGATCCGCGAGACCTACGGTAACGGCTTTGTCTACCAACTCGATTTGCGCGATACCTCAGGCGACTGGCACACGGTCTGGACCGGGACCGACCCAAGCCAGCCGGGTTCGCCTGTCGACTTTTTCATTCCCGTCTCGACCACGAGCTATTTGGTCGATGCCGTTAAGATTTACACGGATACCAATCACAATCTAAACGCCTGGGAAGAAATTGACGCGGTCCGGCTGCACGATGAACATTGCCCCGCGCCGCCTCCGCCTCCCCCGCCTCCGCCTCCAGGCATGCCGAACGTTTCCATCAACGACGTCAGCCAAGTCGAAGGCGACAGCGGCACCACGAATTTCGTCTTTACCGTCAGCCTGTCCGGTCCGACTTCTCAAGCAGTCACCATGAATTACGCCACCGCGAATGGGACGGCGACAGCTGGTGAGGACTACGGGAGCACGAGCGGCCCGCTGACCTTTTCACCCGGCGGACCGTTGACGCAGACCATTTCCGTGCCGGTCTACGGCGACACGGATTGCGAGCCGGACCAGACGTTTTTTGTCAACCTGAGCGACGTAACCAATGCAGCGGTCACGGACGGTCAAGGGCTGGGCACAATCGTGGATGATGATGTTTTGTGGGCCAATTCGGTCATCGACTTCAGCTCGCAATGGAGTCCCGGAAGCTGGTCGGCCGCGCAAGCGCTGGGCAAGCCGAACACGTTCGCCTACGGGGACATCGTCACGGCTTGGGCGCCTTTGCCCATCAACGGGACGCTGGAGTACATCACGCTTGGCTTCGCGGAAGCCGTTTACGCCACCGGCGTGACGATCCGCGAAACCTACGGCAACGGCTTTGTCTACCGAGTTGATTTGCGCGATTCCTCGGGGGGCTGGCACACCATTTGGACCGGGACCGACCCGAGTCAGCCGGGCGCGCCGGTCGATTTCGCGATTCCCTTTGCGACCACCAATTATTTAGTCAATGCCGTCAAGATCTTCACGGACACGAATCACGATTTGAACGCTTGGGAAGAAATTGATGCGGTGAGGCTGCACGACGAACATTGCCCGCCCGGGGGCGGAGGCGGCGCGGGAGGGGCCACAATCCAAGGAACTGCTTGGAACGACTTCGACGGCAACGGCATCCAGAACTCCGGTGAAAGCACGTTCGCCGGGTTGATCGTGGAATTGCGCAATTCAATCGGACAACTCGTCGCGACGACGACGACCGATTCGGCCGGGAACTATCAGTTCAACAACGTCGCTCCCGGCACCTATTACCTCGTTTTCCAGAAACCATTCGGCTACAACTTCACGCTCCAAGATCAAGGTGACGACAACTTCGACAGCGACGTAAACTTCGACGGTCTCACAGCCTATTTCAGCCTGTTCGAAAACGATACCAAGGACTTTGACGCGGGCTTGATTTTCGGATTTGCGTAACACTCACGATTCATGTCAAAGGCGCATGGTAATGAACAAGACAATGACCGACATCGTCGTTGCGGGCGGCTTGACGTTTTGTCTGTTGTTCGTTGTGCTGCTCGACCGGCTCATGCCGACGACGCCGAGTCCGTCCGGCGGCACGCCGCCGCGCGTCGAAAACATCACGCAGCCGCCCGCCCCGCCCCCGCGTTTGGCTGTCAGCGAAACGAACCGCGATGTGTGGGACGACATGGCCAAGCTTTTGAAGCATCTGGGCGAAGGCTACAAGTACAAACTCGTGCACATCAAGGACCTTTACAACCCGCGCAAGTTTGAGGAATTCGACATCCTGTTCCTGACGTGTAGCTCCGAAGGCAACGACAACGCGATTGCCGGCAATGTCCGCGATTTTGTGGCAAAGGGCGGAACTCTCTATGCTTCCGATTGGCGCTATGAAGTTGTAAGGCAGGCCTTTCCCGATTTGGCGGACCCCACCTTGTTCCACGAAGGCGACTTTCAAATCCTGTCGGCAAATGTGCTCGACCCGGGATTGCAGGATGAGCTCGGAAAGACAGTGCAGCTCAAGTTCGACATGAGCCGTTGGAAGCCGGCCGCATTCAAGACCGACCGCGTGCGCGTGCTGATGGACGCCGAGTACGACAAGGACCTGAAAGCCGGCCGGGCGCGAGCGCCGCTGCTGGTGAAATTCCCATTCGGCAAAGGCAGCGTCATCTTCACTTCCTTCCACAACGAGCAGCAGAACAGCGAGATCGAGCACAAATTGCTCAAGTATCTCGTCCTGAGCGCCGTCACAGCGCAAACCGAGAATCAGGTGAACCAGACCATGCTGAAAGGTGGTTTCTCGCCGCAAAAATCGAACCTGTTGTCCGCTTCGGGGCGGGCGGAGATTTCGCAGGTCTACCGCAGCGACAAAGCCGGACCGGTGCGCTTTGTGCTTGGCTTCGAAAACCGCGGCGCCAAACTGAAGCTGTCCGTCAGTTCGCCGAGCGGCAAAAAGGAGGAAGCCGAAGGTCTCTCCACCATCACGATCGAAATAAACGACCAGCCCGGCGACTGGCGTTACACGGTAACCGCTCTAGAAGTGCCGTATGCCGATTTTCCGTTTACGTTGACCGTCGGCGCCAAATAGGTCCACTGGGGCTTGCCAAGACTATCTGTCCTTCCCAGTTTCAACTTCGCGAGAATCTAGGCAAAGTTTTTCAATTCTGTGAGAGAGGAAAGAGCCGGCCGACGCGCCGGTGCTTCCCCGGCGGCAATTCGCATCACCATTGAACCGATGAAAAGGGAACAGACTCTTCTCCACGGGACGAGGGCATCGCTTCAATGGATGCGATCCGTTTGGCACCGACCGGCAGCGTGTTTCCGCAGATTCCGTGTTGTCGCTGCGGGGACGACTCCCGCTACTGGGACCGGCTTGGCGGCAAGACGTATTGCCCCAATTGCACGGAAGCGTTGGCCATCGGCGAAGGGGAATCGATTGCCGAGCGGACCGACCGCCGCCGCTGCGCCGTTTGCCATCACTTGGGCACGCTGCGCTACCTGACCTTTCCCTTGAATTCGCGCCGGCCCGTGGAAATGGATTTGTGCGGTGAGCACTTACGGGCGCTCTTGAGCCGGCGTCTTGGACCGCACGCCTATGGGCAGCTCCGCCGGCAACTCGTTCGGCTCGATCTGGCTGTTTCTCGCATCTTCCTCTTGCACGAAGCATTCTACGACGATCACGGCCACGCCCTGCAACCTGCTGTGGAATGGTACTGAGTAATCAGTGATCAGTGACCACTCACCACTCACCACTAGCCACTAACTCTCGCTTCGCACCGGCTCGAGCGACACGCCGCCGAGGGTGATCATGCCTGGCCGGACATCGAGCCGGCGGAGTTGCGCCGTTGGGCGAGTGCGGTCAGCCTGAAAGCGGATAAGCGCGACGGGATTGCCTTCGTGGCGATACCAGGTCACTTCCACCCCTTTGCGCGACGCCGTTTCGGAAATCTCATTCAAGAGCGCCTGCGCCGCCAGCGGAATCGCGCCCGCATGGCGGCCCTGGATTTCCACACAGATTACGTTGGCGTCGCGCGGCGCCAGCCACAACTTCAGGTCGTAGGAGATGACCGTGCTCCAAAAGTCCCGGCCATAACGGAACGCCAGCCGCAGCCGATTCTCTTCGATGACGATGCGCGGTTCGGAAATGCCTTGGCGGCGTAAGTTGTCCGCATCGCCCCAGCGCACGAACTCTTCCGCGAAAAAGCTGTTGAGCTGCGCTTCGGAAAAGCTCTTCTCCCAATCCCCTTTGCCGTCCGTCCAAAGGGCCACGAGTTCGACAAACCTGCCCATGCACGCGGTGGCCATGTCCTTGCGGCCTTGTCCCGGCGTCACCAGGGCCCGGCGATAGAAGTTCGGCTCGTGCTTGAGGAGAAGTGTCAGCGCGGTCAACGCGCTTCCCAGCAACAAGATGCTTGCCAATGTCCAAAACCACATTCTGCGCTTGCGCATGCAATCTCCAGGCCGAATGGTGCAGACAGCGTCGGCTACGTCCGCGCTGACAGCTGTGAAAAGATAGCCAAGGTCTTTCAGCCGGTCAATGCAGACGGTCGCGAGAGTGAAGGCCCTTATGCCGCTGCCCGGCTCCAAGGCGCCGCCTGCGCGTGCATCCACGCGAGGCAGCGGGCCCAGTTGGCGGAGTTTCCGGGCGTAAGCGAACCCAAGAGCCGGGCGCCGCCCGCGCCGGTGACGCTCGGCACATTGGTCGGCACGCCGTCCAGCGTGAGCGCGGCCAGCCCCGCGAACGCCACCGCCTTGCGCGCCTCCGCTGGAATGCCGTAGGCATCCATTTTTTCCACGGGGGTCGGGGCCACTTGTTGTTCGAGCAAGCGCCAAAGAAAGCCGTTGCGGACGCCGCCGCCCGAAAGCAGAATCCGGTCCGGCGCGGCCGGCAGGAAGCGTTGCACCGCTTGCACTACGGCGCGTGCCACAAAATGCGTCGCCGAGCATAACACGTCGTGCAGGTTGCGCCCGAGCTGTTTCGCGTACTGCACGGCTTGCTGCAAATAGGCTTCGCCGAATTCCGCCCGATTCAGGCTTTTGGGCGGCTTCTTTTGTAAAAGCGGATGGGCGAGCCAGCGTTCGACGAGCGGTTCAATGCAGCATCCTTGGACTGCGTGTTTACCGCCTTGATCGCAAACCTCGCGCCCTCCGGTCAATAGCCGCATCAAGCCGTCCAAGAGAACGGTGCACGGCGTCGCCTGAAAGCCGACGAGATCGCGCAAGCCGCCGTTGCGCGGCAGCCACAGTATCGAGGCGATGCCGCCCAAATGAACGAGCACGCGCTGTTCGGACGGCGTGTGGAACAAAAGATGATCGATCAGTGAGGTCAGTGGAAAGCCCTGCCCCCCGGAGACGACGTCGCGGCTGCGAAAATCGGACACCACAGTCAGGCCGAGTTTCTCCGCCAGCACGCTTGCCATGCCCAGGCTCAAGGTGGAAGGGAAGCGTCCTTCCGTTTCATGCCAAAGCGTGTGGTCCGAAAGTCCCACCGCGTAAAAATAGGTGCGCGGGCTTTTCGTTTGTTCTATCGCTTGATTGGCGGCAAATGCGTAGGTTTCGCCGAGCACGCGGTGCAGCACCGCAAGCTGGTGCAGGTCGGCCTGACCGGAATTCACCATCCTCCAAAGGAATTCGCGTACGTCCCGACTGAATGAGTGTTGGAGAAAGTGCTTGAGCTTGGGGCGCAGCTCTAAGCCCGTGCCCTCGGTTTCGACAAGGGCCGCATCGACGCCGTTGAGGCTCGAACCTGACGACAGTCCCACGAACCAGCGCCGCGACATGCTAACCCCTTGAACCGAATTCGCAAGTGCGTAGCCGACACCGCAAGAATTCGAGACACTGGACTCTTGCGCGTTCCGCTACACCGCTACCCCGCCATGGCGAGCAGCCGCGGCTGGCGCAGGCCGGCGCGGACGACCGCCTGCAAAAAACACTCGAAGAGCTGCATATCGAGCGCCGATGCGGTTTCGCACGCCGGCTGCCATTGAACGCCCACGCAGAACCAATGGGGATCGGTCGCTTCAATCGCTTCGATGACGCCGTCCGGCGCGACGGCAGCCACCCGAAAGCGTGAACCCACCGTGCGGACAGCTTGATGGTGATTGCTGTTGACGCGTATTTCGCCGCCGCCGTAGATCTCATCCAGCCGCGTGCCGGTTTGCAACAACACGGCGTGCCTATGCGGCCCTGTGCACGAAGGATCGCAGTGCGGCATGGCTCTGGGCATCTCCTCCGGCAAGTGCACAAAAAGCGTGCCGCCGCACGTCACATTCACCAAATGCATGCCTGCGCCGATTGCCAGAAGGGGAATCTGCCGATGAAGGAGTAGGCGAACCAGGGCCCGATCGGTGTCCTCGCGGCGTTCCGACATGGGCCGCACCGAGTGGTGCATGGCTTGTCCCTGACGGCGCGGATCGAGGTCCAATCCGTCGGTCAAGATGAAGCCGTCGACCTGGTCGAGCAGCAGGTTAAGGTCCGCATCTTTGTTCAAGAGCGGGAGCAAGAGGGGCATGCCGCCGACCGCGAGCACGGCATCGGCGTAACCCGCGCCGAGCCGATAGAAAGCGCCGTGCGTCTTGCCGGCGGGCAAGAAATCGACGTTGAGACCGATAACGGGCCGCGGTGCTTGTGGCATGCGTGTGCCTCCATGTCTTTATCGGGGCGGGACTATAGCCGCGGGGCAGCGGCCCTGACAAGTCGAATCTTGCGTTGCGGCGGAAATGGGATAAGATTTTGTTAGTATTGGGGGCCGCGCTCCGCTGGACGGTAAAGTACAATGCCCGCTCAACTATTGGCCCTGACGGATGGGCCCAACATCTTGCTGGATAAGCCGATCCTGCTTGTCGGCCGGCATCAGGAATGCGACATTCAGATACCCTCGCGCAAAATCTCACGCCGCCATTGCTGCATCGCGCAGGTCAACGATCACCTCGTGGTGCGTGATTTGTACAGCACCAACGGCGTGCGCATTAACGGCACGCGCGTGCAAGAAGGAGTTTTGAACGCAGGCGATGAACTCACCATCGGCAACTATCGTTACCAGGTGACGTGGTCGGGACAGCCCATGTCGCCAAAGCCCGCGCCCGAGTTGCGCCGGCCGCACGAGCTGGCGCCGGCCCAAGACGAAGATCCCTCACACCACCCACGGCAATTCGACTCCTGCGAACAGCCCATAGCCCTGGATGACGCGGATCCCAATGCTCCGGCCGCACTGCCGCTCGCTCCTGGCATGCCGAAAGTGGCCGCGCCGCCTCTCGTGCCGCTCCCGCCAGTCTCACCCACCATCAAGAAAGACAATTCTTCCGGCATTCTCCCCGACGACTTGCAAATCGCGCCTCGCTAGGAGTGGAGCGCGAAGAGTGAAGCGCGGAGCGAATAGCGCCAAGGATTGAGACTTCTTCGCGCACGTCTTGATTTACTTCACCGCGCTCCACTCCCCGCGCTCCACTCTCCGCGCTCCACTCTCCGCGCTCCAC
>JAKEHV010000061.1 GCA_022614915.1 Gemmataceae bacterium
GGCGCCCAACCCGGGAAGGGGGGGATGATGGCTTTGAAATCATAGGTATCGTAACCGCAGTAGGGTTCCAGCTTGCGCAAGTCCCAATCGGGATCGCCCTGTTCTTTGTTCAGCGAGCCGCGCAACATCGGCCCGGAGCAGGCGTGGCTCAGGGCCAAATCTTTTGGAAGGATGCCGATGCTCGCCGTGCGCTTAATGAAGATGTGATTGCGCGTCAAGAGCGTGTGATACTCGTCGATGCGCGGCTTCAAATAATCGAGAAACTGCTGGCAGCGCCCGACCCAGCCTTCGGGCAGGTCGTCGTGAGCGCCGCCGATGGTGATGTAGCTGTACGTGAGCCGTGCCCCGCACACCTCTTCGAAGAGGTCGAGGATCATTTCTCGCTCGCGGAAGGCATAGAGGAACGGGCTGAAAGTGCCGAGGTCGAGGCCGTACGCCCCCATGCCGACCAGGTGGCTGGCGATGCGGTTGAGCTCGCAGATAATGACGCGGATGACCTGGGCCTTTTCCGGAATCTTCATGCCGCACAGCTTCTCGACGGCCATCGAGTAGCCGAGATTGATGTTCATCCCGGCGAGATAATCCATGCGGTCGGTGTACGGAATGAACTGAATGGGCGTGACGTTTTCGCCGATCTTCTCGGCACAGCGGTGCAGGTAGCCCAGGTGCGGAATGACTTCGGAGATGATCTCGCCGTCGGTGCGGAGCACGAGCCGCAAGACGCCGTGCGTGCTGGGGTGCTGCGGCCCCATGTTGACAAGCATCTCGTCCGTGCGGACGTCGAACTCGATGATGGTCGGGTCGTGTTGGGTTTCGGTGGCGGTAGCCATCTAGTCGTCTTCCAAAAAGTCCACTCTGAAAAGGCGAGCGCCGTGTCGCACTGTCAGAATGACAACAGCCAGCCCATCATAGCGGTAAATGATCCGATAGTTTCCAAACACAATTTCGCGAATGTCGGGGATACCTGCTTCTTCAACGACCGAGCCGCCTTCTGGTGAATCTCGAAGCCGTCTAACGGACGCTCTTAGCCGGCTGATGAACTTTCGAGCGGCTCTTCGATTGTCCTGAGCGATGTAGTTTCCTATTTCCCCGAGATCGGCCTTTGCTCTTGCCGACCATTTCAGCTTCGTCTTCGGCATATCTTGCCTCCAACTCCGCCATGAACTCGTCGTGGTCCGTGACCCGCCCCTGCTCCGCGTCGCGGAGGCCTTCCTCGATTCCTTTCAGCAGATACAGCCGATAGATTGCTTCATCCAGAGTTGTGTTCTCCTCCAGTCGGTTCACAACTGCCAGAATTCTCTCTTTGTTCGTCATCGCGCTCCTCCTCAATCTCATCTCCCCCGCATTCCATGATACTCCAACGGAAACTCGTAATCCTTCCGCAGCGGATGGCCGATCCAGTCTTCGGACAAGAGGATGCGGCGCAGGTCGGGGTGGCCGTCGAACCAGACGCCGCACAAGTCGTAGACTTCGCGCTCGTGCCAATCTGCGGAGTGCCACAGCCCAGTCACGGACGGCGCTTCGGGCAATTCGCCGGGCTTGTTGTCTTTCCAGCGCGGCAAGATCAATTTCAGCGTGAAGCGATGGCGGTGGTTGAAGCTGGACATGTGATAAACGACTTCGACGTGCGGCTCGAAGCCGGCCTTGGGCGCTTTTTTGGGATCAAGCTCGAGATAGTCGATGCCGCTGATGCAATTGAGAATGTCGAAGAGCAGCGGCGCTTCGTCGCGCAGGTAGCGGCATACTGCCAACAAATCTTCCGGCGCTACGACGACGAAAGCATCGATGGCGTCGGCTTTGCGGTCCTTTATCTTGGAACCGAAATGAGCGTCGAGCAGGGCGATGATGTCGGGTGGAGGCATATGGGTGAGTAGTGAGTGGTGAGTAGTGAGTGGTGAGTTGCAAGCGGCTACCACTCACCACTCACTACTCACCACTCACCTTGTTACGCTTTTGCCGGTGCTGCTTTTTCCTTGGTTTCTTTGGCCCAGGCGTTGGCTTTTTCCAGTGCCTTGACTGGGTCGGGGTCGGAGAATTCCGGCGGCAGTTGCACATAGCCGGTGCGCGATGGGATCGGCACGTTGATTGGCTGGTTCTTGGTCAAGTACTTCATGCCGCGGACCTTGTCCTGGATGCGCATCAAACCTTCGAGCAAAGCTTCGGGGCGGGGCGGGCAGCCGGGCACATACACGTCCACGGGCACGACTAGGTCCACGCCTTTGACGACGTTGTAGCCGTACTTGTAGTAAGGCCCGCCGCCGCAGGTGCACGCGCCCATGGCGATGACGAACTTGGGATCGGGCATCTGGTTATACAAGCGGCGCACGCGTGTGGCCATTTTGAAATTGACGGTGCCGGCGACGATCATGAGGTCCGCCTGCCGCGGCGTGGCGCGAAAAGCGCCGGCGCCGAACCGGTCGATATCGTAGCGCGACGCGCCCGTAGCCATCATTTCGATAGCACAGCAGGCCAGGCCGAACGTCATGGGCCACATGCTGGATTCGCGGGCCCAATTGATCGCCTGCTCCAGCGTGGTGGTGATCATGCCCTCTTCAAAACGGCCTTCGAGCCAACCCATTTCACGCCTCCAATTCAATCCCGTAGCCGACGCTGCTAGCGTCGGACCAGCGCCGACGCAAGCTGCGTCGGCTACGATCCACTGCCAGTACTTACCAGTTCTCCCGATTCCTTGTGCACCGGCAGCGCCACGGGCGGCCCGGTCGTTCGCTCGGCGATGGTGCTGCGGACCCAATCGATGTCGCCGCGCCGCCACAGATACGCGAAGCCGACCATCAAGACGCCGAAGAAGACGAGGAGATCGAGGAACGACACGACGGCCCATGCATGCGCCGTGGCAGCGTCGATGCTGCCTTGAACCTGGCCCTCGAGCGGCGGAATGCCGGTTTGCAAAAGCTCGTTCGAAATCTGTGCCCTTTCTTCCGTAGTGATATCTGTACGCGCGAGTTTGTTGGCGTCGCCGAAAACGACTGCCCACGGGAAAAAGAAGGCGACTTCCACGTCAAACACGACAAAGAGAAGGGCGACGACATAGTAACGCAGGTCGAATTGAATCCACGCGCTGCCGACCGTCGGCTCGCCGCATTCGTATATCGTTAGTTTTTCAGAGGAGAGGTCTTTGGTTGCGGGCCGGACGATCTTCCCCAGCATCAGGTGGAAAAAAAGGAAGAAGACGCCGACGCCGAAAAAGACCATCAAGTAGAAGACGAGCGAAGACATAGGTCAGGGGTCAGGAGTCGGAGGATACCAGGGTTTCCAGTTTTTGCCGGTCGGCGAAGCCGGCGTCCAATTCGTGCCAATGGGCCACTTCCGGTTCGCCCAGCTTCCAGCACAAATACACTTCGCGTCCGCCTCTGCGCGCGCGAAAATCGATAAGGCCGATGAACAAGTCCTTCAACTCAATTTTCAAGTCCTGCAACTCGTCCACGAAGCCCTGCAGCTTGTCCTGATCGCGCTCGAAATTGTCGATGAGTGCTTGCAGCTCCTCTTGGCGGGCTCGATCAGGCTTGCCGGCGTTCTGCATGGCGGTGATGCGATCAAATCGTTCGCGCAAATCGGCAGCCAGCACCGTAATGTCGCGTACAATGGTTCGCACCAGCGGCAAGGTCGCGTTGGCTTCTGCTACGCTGTAGAGTTTCTTCTTTTTTGACATATCCGACTCGTTCATGTGCGTTCGAAACGCGTTCCGCTAGGTTGGCGCCGGTGCCGGAGGAGGTGGCGCCGCAGGGGCAGCCGGAGCTGGCTTCGGGGGCGGCGGCGGATCGGGCGGCTTTGTCCACACCGGCTCCGCCGTCAGCTTCGACGCCGCGATCGCCGTCGGGTTCAGCGCGGCCTGCCCCCACGCCGTCTCCACCGGCAGCTTTGCGAAATCCACAATACAGCCGTCACGGCTGAAACAGCTTTGGTCGTAGGTGGAACCCATGTAGATGCAATCCACAGGGCATGGGTCCACGCACAACGCGCAAAACATGCACTTGGTGTAGTCGATCTTGAAGCCGTTGACCCGGAATCCCTTGCCGACCGGGTTTTTGATTTTCTCGATATAGATGCAATCGACCGGGCAGGCGCGGGCGCATTTGTCACAGCCGATGCAAGTAGTCAAGTCGAAGCGGTGGAAGCCGCGATAGCGCGGCTTGACGGGCACGGGCAACTCCGGGTACTCGAAATGTTGCGTGAAGGCTTTGCGCTTATAGGTCTGAAGGAAATACCACAAGGTCACCCACATGCCTTGGCCGACGGTCTTGACCGCCACGATGATGTTGCGTGACCAAGGCCACTTCATCAGCCAATGGAACATAGCGCGCCGCCTGGAATGCCGGGAGAAAGACCACTCTTTGGTGATTATAGAAAGGGCAGTTCGGGCTGCAAGGTGAGTAGAGCGCGGAGTGGAGCGCGGAGAGTGGAGCGCGGAGAGTGGAGCGCGGAGAGTGGAGCGCAGAGAGCCGAGCGCGGAGAGTGGAGCGTTTCGCGCTCTACTCTCCGCACTCTACCGTTTCGACGCGACCGTCAAAGTTTCTCTCGCCTTTCCACGCGTAATGTTGGGAACCCTTTGCCTAGTCGGACTAATGCAACGCTTAGAAAAAACCGGTCAACTGATTTTGTTTTCGCCATTTGTCCGAATTAGACAGAATGGGGCATCTAAGGAGCCGTACCTTGCGCGGTGCGGCGTTTGTGTGTGGAGACTCTCGTCATGAGGAACGGATTCCTTGCAATGCTGGCGTTGCTGGCAGGTGAACAGGTAGCTTCTGCTCAAGGAAGATATCCGCTTTGGCCACAGCCAAACCAACCCGCTGGTGGATTTTCCAGCGGGGCGATGCCTGCCGGCTATTCCATGCCCGGGATGCCCTCTCCGTTTGCCCCGCCCCAGGCGTTTTCGGAACCGCCGTTCCCATATTACGTTGCACCCGGAGGCGTGCCGGCGTCTAGGGCCAAGATGCTACCGCCATCGAACTCGAGAGGCGCCCTCGCGCCCGAGCCAGCGGGCCGTGCGAGCACGCTTGTACCGGACGAACCGCGCCCGCTTGGCGGCAAAGCAACAGCTGCCGATGCGAGCCGTGCAAGCACGCCGCAAAAACCGCCGCTCGCCGAATCCAAAGGAAAACGCGTCATCGAAATGCCCGCCGAGCCGCCGGAGCCGTACATGGTGCACGGCTTCAACGAGCCGCCGGTCCGTAACTATTGCGTTTACGGCTGGGGCGATTACCTCTATTGGTGGGTTCGCGAGCAGACGATTCCAAGCGTGCTGACCACAGGGACGGGGGGTCAACTCCTTGGCCGACCGGATATCGACTTGGATAACGTCACCGGCGTGCGCATCATGGTCGGCACATGGATCAATTCACGCAACACTTTGGGCATTGAGGGCGGCGGCTTCTATATGTTTGAGCGCTCGGCAACCGCCACGCTCAACTTTGGCGGCTCGGCAGCGATCAATCGCCCCTTCTTTGAGACGATTGTCTCGGAAAACAGCGAGATCGCCAACCGCTTGCAGCTTTGGGGAGCGGAATTGAACCTGCGCCGGCAGTGCTGCTGCACAGGCACCGGCTGCGTGGGCGGGTATTTCGACATGTTGGGCGGGTTTCGCTTTCTGGACCTGGGCGAACAACTCACAGTCAGCAATCAAACGGTCTTCGGCACAGCGCCGGTGTTGCTGTCGGACGCCACCGTGACAACCTTCGATTCGTTCACGACGCACAACAAGTTTTACGGCGGCCAGCTGGGCGCTGAGACCGGTTGGGTCTGGAACAACGTTTGGCTCAATGCGTATGGCAAAGTTGCGGTCGGCATCAACCGGCAAAACGTGCTCATTGAGGGCCGGACCGATGTGATAGCCCCAACCGCGCCGCTGGGGTCCTTAACGGCGCAGGGCGGATTCCTGGCTCAGCCGTCGAATTCCGGTCGTTTCAGCCGTGACGAGTTTGCCGTCGTTCCCGAAGTGGGCGTCAACGTAGGCTACAAAGTCTGCGAGAATTTTCGGTTAGGTATTGGCTATACGTTCGTCTATTTCGATAATGTACTCAGGCCGGGGGAACAGATGGAGGGAGTTGCGGCAACGCGCCCACCCTTGTTCTTCTTGGGGCAAGCAGGCGCCGGGCCCACGTTCACGTTTCGCGAGACGGACTTTTGGGCGCACGGCGTAAATGTTCGCGTGGAAGTGAGTTATTAGGAATCGGTTAAAAACAGTAGGAGGTGCAGCCTTTTCGAACAGGAAGGGAACGGCGACACTGGCTCGTGTGACTAAGAGTCAGGTCGAATTCCCTTCAACGAGAAATCCGGGGAAGAGTCGGCGTCGCGGGCGGGGGGAAATTCCGTCCGCGTGGGTTCTTTTCGCCTGGGGAGGCGATAAGAACTTTTTTCATTTGGTTTTTTTATTGACTTTGGTAAGCTAGGACGTTCCGATAAACGCTGCGCTTTTTGCGGCATTTTGGAACCGGAACGCCAAGTGCCAACGTCTTTAATCTAACTTATACTCCGTTTTTCCCTCATCATCCGGAACGAGGGTTTCTCTCCGAGAGGTTGCAATGAGTCTGCCGTCCTTTTTCGATTCATTTTTTCGCAAGTGGCTTCGCGGCAAAACGAAGCAAAAACCAATCGTCAACCGCCCTCCCAAGCGCCATTTGTTGGTTGAGCAACTAGAAGACCGGTTAGCGCCAGCGGTGCTGCCTGCGCCGCTCATCAGCGATCCCGCCATCATCTACAACGGCGCGGCTCCGCCGTTCGGCACAGGTCCGATGAACAATGTGCTGGCCAACAGCAGCAGTCCGCAGATAGCTATTGACCCGACGAATCCGTTGAAGATGGTCGAGGTGCATTCGGCCGGGCCCGGTTTGGTTGGGCAGTACACGATCAACGGGGGCCAGAGCTGGGTTTCCTTCCGGACACCGGCTCTAAATACTTTGAACCTCGACACCAACAATCGGTTGGACCCGACAATTGTGGCGCCCACCGGTGGCGCTGAAACACGTCATTTTGCCCAGGTCACGACTCCAAGCGTGACCTTTGACAAGACAGGAATGGTTTATGTTGTCGCGCGCCAACACAACGTAGCCGAGTCAAGCGGTGTGATTGTTTTGGACAAGTACGACTTCGACGGCGGCTCGCCAACGCAGCTGTTTACGAACAAGGTCATGACTGCTTGGGTAGGCCAAGACGCAGCCTTCAATCCCATCGTTGCCATCGACAACAACCTCACAACCTACACCGACCCTGAAACGGGCGAAGTGCAAACCGACACGTTGGCGACTCTGGTGGACTTGGGCGGCGGTGTGATGGTTCCCAAGGCGATCTATGTCGCCTGGAACAGCAATGTGACGAACGCGTCCGGCAACATTTTTCCGGGCGATCTACAGCCGTTTGGGGGTACACGCGGCCGCATCTTCGTGGTTGCCTCCAATGACGGCGGCCAAGAATTCACATCGCAGCAATTGGTCTCCGATCAAACAATTGTCAACCCCAACTCCGGCCTAACTGTCGTAAACCCAAATGCCGCAGCACCGCAGATTGTGTTTTCGCAAGGCAAGGCGGGTGATCCGACCTCGGGAGGTCAGCTCGTCATTGTCTACGCCGCCGGCGATGGGACGAATATCTTTCGCGTAGACACCACTCGACCGGATCAAGGCAACGCGGCGACGCCGGCCGTTGGCACGCAGACCTTTACGCACAACGGCGGCGGCTTGATTGATGGCATAGTGCCACCCGCGGGTGTGACCGCTCCGGACTCTCCTGGCTTGAGCGCGTTCACCCTTAATGTGGATATCACCGATCCCGATTTCGATTTCGTGCGCGATCTCGATGTGTTGGTGAGTATCCAGCATCCGCACATCAACCATCTCGACATCCGGCTGGTGGCTCCGAATGGACAAACCGTGCGCTTGGTGCGCCCGGCGGTTAACGGCGACGGCAATGCCATCAACCCTGCACAGGGCTTGCCGGATGCCGTCAACCTGGGCCGGAGCAATGTCAATGGCAGTACGGCGCCCAATGCCTTCTTGAACGAGGACGTCGGCACGGTTTTCGATCAAGACGCCGCACGGAACATTCGCGATGCCTCGGCGACGGCGCCATTTTTCGGCCATTTCCGGCCCGAAATTGACAGCTTGAATGTCTTCAATGGCTTATCCAAAACCAGTCCCGGGATCATGGGCAACTGGCGCTTGGAAATACGCGACGTCCGCAATGACCGCAGCACACCGGGTCCCGTTCAGTTTCTCAGCAAGTGGACTCTGACATTCTCTAGCCGTATGAGCACCAGCTCGTTTGCCACGGATCGTTGGATCCTTGGGCCCGCAACAGTGACAGGAGCAAACACGAACACGTACCCCACAACGGCCGCAGTCTACGGTCCGAAGGGGGTAGGTCCGGGAATTGTCCTAGCGATCGATAACACGCTCGGTTCGTTCAGCCCCTTCCAAAACCGCATTTATGCGGCCTACACCGGCGGCGGCGGCACCAATACGGATGTGTTCTTAACACATTCTGACAACTACGGAACGAGCTGGAGCAGCCCGCTTCGCGTCAATGACGATTCCGCTTTCGACAATTTCTCTGAAGGCAACCGGCCACAGTTCACGCCCACCATTGCCGTCGATCCGATAACCGGCACGCTCGTCTATTCGTACTACGACGGCCGCACGGACGCCAGCCTCGTCCGCGCGGCCAATGCGCTCGTGACCAGCATCGACGGGGGCGATACGTTTAGTAAGCACTCGTATCTCAATCAGCTGAAGACGGCCACCGACGCGCTGACCCAGAAAGTCATTACCATCGAACCGGTTCCGGGCAATCAAAACGTCGCTGGCATCCAAGGATTCGGCACTCGGCAAGGGATTGTAGTCCACGGCGGCAAGGTGTACAACGTGTTCGCCAGTAACCGCAATATCGGCGCCAACCAGGCCAGCACCGTCCCCGGCAGCGCCATCTTGACGGCAGACGTCCTGATCGCCGCCGGACCGCGCGTCGTGTTTGGCGACATGGGGACGCTCCCCGGAACGTCTTTCAACAGTTTCACGGTGATTTTCGATCGGCCGGTTGATCCGTTGACATTCGGGCCGGAGGACGTGACCATCATCTATCGCGACCCGAACACGCCAGCCAGCGATCCTGGCACTGTAATTCCAGCCACCTTCATAGATGCACTCGACGACGGCTTCTTGTTTGGCCCCAACCAGGTAGGCGGCGTCGGCGAACTGGCCACGCAATTCCGCGTCTTTTTCGCAGCCCAGAACAAGGTCGGCACCTATAGCTACGCCATTGGCCCCAATATCAACGACAAGCTGAGGCAGCTGACCGCGCCGGCCGCCTTGCTCCAGAACGCTTACGAGTTGAACGGCGATTACACTGATTCCTTTGACAGTGGCGCGGACCTGCAAACACCCAACGGCGGCACCATTGGCCCGACCGGACACACCTTCTCCTCCAATGGACCTGGCGTGGACGCGGGGGGCCTGAGCCTCTCGAACACGATCAATCCGGACACCTACTCGATCGAAGTGCGCTTTCGCATTGATTCCGTGGTGGGCGAGAACGGCGGGCCGTGGGTGCACCTGATCGATTTCAAGAACGAAACCAGCGACCAGGGCTTGTACAGTTTCCAAAGTCGCCTGCAGTTCTACAACGTCGCGACCGGCGGTGCCATTGTGTTCAGCCCGAATACGATGCACCACCTGGTCATCACGCGCGACGGCACGTCGAAGCAGTTCGTGGGCTACGTGGACGGAGTCCAGCAGATTTCCTTTGCCGATTCCACGGACCTGGCGGTGTTTGACCAACCCGGCAACATTGTGCGCTTCTTGATGGATGACAATATCTTTCCCGATGAGGAAAGCGGCGGTTTTATCGATCAGATTCGCATCTACAGCGGTGTGCTCAATGCCGGCCAAGTACTGGATTTGTTCCTGGGAGGGCCGCCGCCGACGACCGCGGTCATTCCGCCCGGCAACTTCATGGACCAGAACAACAACTCCGTCACCAGTGAAAACCAGAGAGACCGTTTCGCCGTTCCCGATCCGGTCAACGACGTTCCGTTCCAGCTCCCCTACGAAGTGAATTCCTTGCCGCTGATTCTGACCGGCGCGCACGTCGAAAGCACCAGCGTGCCCGGACATCCAACGACCGCGGACAATCGCGTCATCAACGCCACCAACAACGCCGTCGATGTTAGGTTCGATCGTGATATTCAAACCGCGACGTTCACCCCGGCGGACATCATCCACATGATCGGTCCGGCCGGAATCATCAATGGGCCGTTTACGGTGATTCCCAATCCGGGTGGGACGCCGGGGACCCTGGCGCGCACTTTCCGCATCGGCTTCCCCACCCAAAACTTGGGCGGCACATACCGCATCGTCGTCGGTTCCAATATCCAGGCCGCCGACGACACCAGGATCGACACCAACCTTAACGCGGGATTGTTTGCATTGCGCGGCGTCGATCCGGCCAGCGCCACGTTAGTTCAAGGCGTTTACAGCAACAATGTACCCACGCCGATCACTGGCAACAAGACGTCGACCTCCACCATCACGGTTCCCGACTCGTTCGTCGTCACGCAAGATTCGCTCACGCGCATCCAACTGGAATTGGGCATAACTTTTCCGGATGTGCGCGATTTGGAGGGCACCCTCACGGCGCCGGACGGAACCGTCGTCAGGCTGTTCACCAACGTCGGCACGTTCGGCAGCCCTCCGCATAACAATTTCACCGGAACGCTGTTTGATGACATCATTACCGGCACGCCCATTCAACAGGGTGGCGCCCCATTCAGCTCCGGCCCTTACAATCCGCAACTGCCTTTGAGCCAGCTCATTGGCAAATCCGCGAAAGGGATTTGGAGCCTGTCGATAAAGAATGACGCTGGTTTGACAGGCAGCATCGATACCTGGACGCTGCGCTTGCCGCAAAACGTCCCCGGCAACGGTCTGGGTGAACAAGTCGGCGATCAGTTCACGGTCGGCTTCCGCATCTTTGTCCAAGACCCATCCAATGTTTTGTCCAGCTCGACCTGGACGGCGGTCGGTCCGGCCTCGGAAAACAGCGGCGCCAACTCCAGCCGAATCGGCGGCCTGGCCATCGACCCGTCGGACCCGTCGGGCAACACGGTGTTTGCAGCCGGGGCCAGCGGCGGCGTCTGGAAGACCACGAATTTCATGAGGAACGATGGTCAGCCCACGTGGGTGCCGCTCACGGATTTTGGGCCCGGCTTCGCCATCAATATCGGCAGTATGGCCGTGTTTGGCCGGAACAACGACCCTAACCAGACCATCGTCTTCGTGGCGACCGGCGAAGGTGATGTCTTTTCACCCGGCGTCGGTTTCTTGCGCTCCCTGGACGGCGGCAAGACCTGGCAAGTGATTGACAGCGCGGTCAACTTCGATGGACTAGGAAATGCACTGCCGATGAGTTCGCCGTTGCGTAACCATCAGTTTGTCGGATCGACGGCGTTCAAGGTTGTGATTGATCCCGTCTTTTCGCCACAGGGGACGGGTGAACTCTTGGTGTACGCCGCGCTGACCGGCACCAACGGCGGAATCTGGCGCAGCTTTGACACCGGCAGGACCTGGCAACTGCTCCGCGCCGGCAACGCAACGGACGTGGTGCTTACTGCCGCCAACCAGGCGTACGGTCTCAATTCGAACGTTCTTTATGCCGCCTTCCGCGGGCAGGGCGTATTCAAAACTCTAAGCGCCACGTCGGCGACGCCGACCTTCACGTTGATGGCCGGCGGCGCCGGGGTGCCCAGCCGACTGGACATTGACCCGCTGCCGGACGTGCAGATTCCGGTGGCGCCGCCCAGTGACACTCCCAATGGCGCCAAAGGCCGAATCGTCCTGGCAGCGCCGGCCCTCTCGAACAATCCTTTCGCGGATGCATTCTATCAGGGTTGGTTGTACGCCTTCGTCGCGACACCTGCTGGGAATACCGATGGCATCTACTTGACCAAGGATTTCGGAGACAACTGGACGAAGATCCGCACCCCGTTCTTTCCGCCCCCGCCGCCGCTACCTGCCAGACCGAGTTCCGTGTTTCCCACCAACAATGAAAACCGAATCGACTGGGACGTTTTGGGCCGGCCGCAGTTCCAGCAGGGCAACTACGACATCAGCATTACCGTCGATCCGAATAACCCGAACATCATCTACCTCGGCGGCACGCGCAACGGCGCGCCGCCTCAAGTGGGCGCCATGATTCGCGTGGACGTCACCACACTGGGCGACCCGTATGCCGTGGTCGGTTACGACAACAGCGATCCCGACGGCGGCACTGTCCAGTTCGCGAGCACCAACGATGTGGACGTGAAGAACGGCGGCAATGCCTATGGCATCTTTGATCCATTCTTTCCGTTTGATCCGCCCAGCGCCGAATACTTCAACATGTTCCGGCACCCTTTGAATCCCTTCTTCTCAACGTCCACGCAGCAGTTCACCAACGTTGCCAGTTTCACCAACGATGGCCGCGATGTAAAATGGCAGCCCTTCCATGCATTATTGCAAGGCACCAACGACGTTCACGAAGTGGTCGCGTATCGCGATCCCCTGACCGGTCAGACGCGGCTGATTGTCGGCGACGATCATGGTGTCTTCACGGGAGTGGATGCCGGCGAAGGCAATATCCAAGGCAATATCGGAACGGCCGTTGTGCCTTTCGGCACCCGCAACGGCAACCTGCAGTTAGTCCAATTCTATTACGGCGCCGCCCAGCCCAGCACCTTGGCGGCTCAAATTGCCGGTGCGCTCTTTTACGGCATGGCTCAGGACAACGGTGCGCCGCAATCGACCCCCGATATCTTGACGACCGGAGAACTGAATTGGACCGGCCCGCGCGGCGACGGCACAGGCGTGGCCACCGACCAAACTGGCTCCGGCACGGTCTATCAGTACCGCTGGCCGTGCTGTGTCAATACCTTCCCGTTTTTGCCTTCCGATTTCTTCTTGGTCAAGGAAGGCGGCCAGTCGAACTTCGCCAGCCGCACGTTCGGCCTGATTCAGGCGGGTGATGACCCTGCGCAAGGCATCGGACAATGGCCGTTTACCGGCGGCTCCAATTTCGCCGTCAATCCCATTGACGGATCGGCGATCGTAATCAGCTCCCAAGCCGGCCGCATTTTCCGTACGGAAGGCCCCATCCTGGGAACGGGCATTCAGTGGTTTGTCATCGGCAATCCCGGCGACCTCGATGGCAGTTACGCGCCGGCGATGGCCTTTGGCGCTCCCGAAGCCAACTCGAACGTGCTGAGTGATTTCATATATGCCGGCACTTCGGCGGGAAACGTGTTTGTCACGTTCACCGGCGGCGGCTTCAACGGCAACACCGCCTGGAAGAACATCTCCGCCGGACTGGATGGATCTCCACTTCAGACCATCGTCGCCAACCCGCGCCGCGGCAGCAAGGACGCCTTTGCGGTCACGCGCAACGCCGTGTACTACATGCCGGATTCCTCGGCGGCCAGCCCGTCGTGGATTAGACTGAGTGACACCGCCGGCAAAGGCAGTATCTTCAACTTGACTCGGCCCATTTGGCTCAACACCAACGACCAATTCTCCGTTGTTAAGTATCTGACGTCGTTGGCGGTCGATTGGCGCTTCGCCATTCCCAACGGCGCGGGCGATCCTCCTGGCACCCACCCCGTGCTCTACGTCGGCGGCGAGGCCGGCGTCTATCGCTCCTACGATTTCGGCGCAACCTGGACCAATTACCCCCAAGTTGCCGATGGGTCGCCGGTCGAAGGCGGCTACTTGCCCCATGCTCATGTCACGGACTTGGACCTCTCTTTGGGCAACATCAACCCGCTCACCGGATTCCCCGACACCTCCGGCGGCCTCAACATGCTGGTGGCGACAACCTATGGCCGCAGCACGTTTGCGATCCGGATGGATAATTCGCCTTTCGACGAACACATCGTCGTTCCGAATTCGGGGCCGCGCGTATCGAGTCTCGCCAACGTTACGGCGAACTTCGGTTCGCAACTGCAAGGCATCGACATTCGCTTCGTCGCCCAGGTCGATCCGGTGACCTTCAGCTTAGCGGACGTCAGCGTCACCGGACCGAATGGTCCGCTCGCCTTGTCGTCTGTATTCAACATCAGTTCGCCCAACAGTCCGAGCATCTTCCGCGTCGTGTTTGCAACACCGCAAACAACCACCGGCAACTATACCGTCCGCTTGGGCCTCAACTTCACCGACTTTTCTGGGAACCGGCCCAATCAGAACAACAACCTCGTCAACGGCGAGGATCCGCAAGACAGATTCACCGGCGCCACGTTCTTCACGCCCAACACGCCGCCGACAATTTCGGATATTCCCAATCAGAACACGCCCGCGGGCACTCCGATTACCGTCAGCTTCACCATCGGCGACGCACAGTCTCCGGCCAGCGCGCTGCAGCTCTTTGCGGACTCGTCCAATGCTTCGCTAGTGCCGAACACCCCGGCCGCTCTTACGTTCGGCGGCAGCGGCGCCAACCGGACCTTGAAGATCACACCCATCGCCGGTCTGACTGGCACGACCACGATCACCGTCACCGTCACCGATCCGGAAGGCTTGTCGGCCCAGGATTCGTTCATCCTGACCGTCAACACGAAGCCCACCATCACTAACGTGCCGGACTTGACCGTGTCGCACACGGCGACCGTGAGCCACAGCCCGTTCACGGCGAACGACACCGATCCGGGCCATCTGATTACGCTGACAAATCAGGTGTTCGATTTTGCCGAACTGCGTGCTTTCGAGCTCGATCAGCTGCTCGGCTTGTTCTTTACCGGCAACTACTCCCAGAACTTCGCGGGCCGGAATGAGAAATGGGTGCGTGCCGCCAACGACGCCAACAATTGGTACATCATTGAGCAGGATGGGAAATTCAGCAAGTGGAACGGCGGCTCAAGTTTTACCTTGGTGGAGACGCTGACGAAAGCGTATTGGGAAATGCCGCCCTTGTTGCACGATGCCGCCGCCGCCGGCGCGCCGTCCGCGCTGGCCGGTTGGACGATCACGCCCAACGTCCCGATGGCCACGACGCCGCCGATCAACGGTCCGCTCGTGGTCGATCCGCCGAACAACTTTGTCGGCAAAGCCCGAGTCATTTTGTCCGTCAGCGACGGCATCGACACGGTCATCGACACCTTCAACGTCACCGTTACTAATAACGCGCCGACTTTCAACGCGCTCGGCAACGTCACGATTTCGCATACGCAGGATTCGGTCGGCGTGCCCATTGCCAATATCAATGATCTCGACGCCGACGCCGTCACGCTGTCCGCGACGGTCTACGCGCATACGCCTGCCGCGCTGGCATGGGCGCTGGACCAGCAGCTCGGCCTGTTCTTCACCGGCAACTATTTCCAGGGCTCGTCCGGCTTCAATGAAAAGTGGATGAGGGCCGCCAACGACAACAACAATTGGTACACGATTCGTCCCAACGGCGACTTCCACAAATGGAACGGCGGCTCGAGCTTCACGCTCATCGCAACGCTGGACGGGAGTTTTTGGACGACTCCGACGTTGCTCCACGAGGCCACCCAGCCGGCCCAGGCGCCCATGGAGAACCCACCGAGCTTCGCGCCGAATCCTGTCACGGTCTTTCCGGGAAGTTCCACGCTCACGCTTGACCCAGTGGACACATTCGGCGGCGAATTGCTGGTAATGGTGGGCGCTACCGACAACCTGACGCCTAGCTCGCGTTTCTTCAAATTGACTGTCACGAATGCAGTACCGACGTTCGATTCGCTCGGCGACGTGACGATAAGCCATACACAGGAAACGCTCGACGTCGGCATCAACAATATCGATGACGACGACAATGAAACCGTCGATCTATCAGCTAGCGTTTACAATTACACAGCGGCCGCGCTGGCCTGGGCATTGGACCAACAATTGGGCCTGTTCTCCACCGGCGATTTCCAAAACTCCGCCGGTTTCAATGAAAAATGGATGCGGGCCGCCAAGGACAACAACAATTGGTATACCATCCGGCCCAATGGCGACTTCCACCGCTGGAACGGCGGCGCCAGCTTCACGTTTGTTGCCACGCTCGCTACATCCTTCTGGGAAACCCCCAGCCTGCTGCATGAGGCCACTGAACCGGGCCAGGCGCCGCAAGAGAACCCGCCGATCTTCTCAGTGGATCCTGTCAACCCGCCGTACCCAAAGGCATCGACCTTGACGCTCGATCCGGTCGATGCCTTCGCGGGTCAGCTCTTGGTTCTGGTCGGCGCTGGGGACAGCGTCACGACGACGTATCGGTTCTTTAAGCTTACCGTTACGAATCCCGCGCCGACGCTGAACCCCATCGCCAACCAGTCGATGCAACACACGCAGAACACGCTCGACGTGTTCCTGACCGGCATCGACGACAGCGATGGCGATTCGATCAACCTGTCGGCCAAATACTATGCCGGCACTCCTGAGGCCATCGCCTATCGGCTGGACACGGACTTCGCATTCCCCTTCACGACCAACTTCTTCCAGAATTCCAGCGGCATGAATGAAAAGTGGCTTCGTTCGAGTTTGCCGGCCCCGGACAATTTCTGGTACATCATCAAACCGGACGGCACCTTCCTCCGCTGGAACGGCGGCACCAGCTTCACGCTCATCGACACGCTCGATAATTCCTTCTGGGTCACTCCGAGCAAGATCTTTGACGCTCCGGAACCCGCGGATGCTTCGGCCGCGTTCCCCACCACGTTCAACCCCAACAACAACTCGCACTTGGGCCAATCGACCATGACGATCGACCCGGACGCCAATCAGGCCGGCGTCTTCCTGGTGCGGGTCGCCGCCAGCGACGGCGCCACGCCGACATATCGCTTTTTCAAGCTGACGATCAACAACACCTTGCCGACGATGGGCGCCATTGGCGATCAATCGGTGAACCACACCGGCTCAACCATGGTGAACGTCGGCGGCATCGGCGACGCCGACGGTGATACGGTCAGCCTGAGCGCGGTCGCCTACCAGTTCACCCTGGGCGCGTTGGCGTATAAGCTCGATTACGAGTTAGGGTTGTTCCACACTGGCAGCGACTTGTTCAACGCTTTTGGCATGAACGAAAAGTGGATGCGTGCGGCCAACGACGGCAACGCCTGGTACATCATCAAGCCCGACGGCTCCTTCCTCGAATGGGACGGCAGCGGCAGTTCCGCGTCGGATTTCGTGTTTCGGGCGCAGTTCGCCAATTCCTTCTGGGCCGACCCCAGCACGCTCTACAACGCTGAGACGCCTACGACTTTCGCCTTGGATGCGTTGTTTTTCAATCCTGCTTCCGTGCAGGGGCTGGACCAGCTTTCCACCCTTACTCTCGATCCGCCCAACACGTTTGTCGGCGATCTGTTGATCGAAGCCCGCGCCAATGACGGCACGACCAACGGCCTGACCAAGCGCTTCTTCAAACTGACGTCGACGAACAACCCACCCATTTTGCCGTCGATCAACAATCAGACCATAACGGCGCCGCTAACGCAGCACGACGTCGAATTGAACGGCATGGACCCGGACAACGACACGCTCGTCTACACCGTCACGACCGCTTCGGGCGATGGCAGCGCCGCCGACGCATTTGCCCTCGATCAACAATTTCAGTTTTTCGAAGTCGCCAACAATCCGCGCTGGTTCTTTAACTTCTACGGCGGCCAGGAAAAGTGGTTCCGCAGCGCGTTGGACCAGCAGTGGTACGCGATCTTCCCGAACGGCACTATTCGCCAGTTCCTGGCTTCCAATCCGCTGGGCGGCCCCGTCATCGGGACGCTCACGTCGGCTTATTGGAATGATCCAACCTTGCTGGTTAATGCCCAGGCCCCGGCCAATCCGCCCGTAACCACGACGTTGCTCGACAACGCGGGCACCAGCAACCCGAACGACAGGATTCTGCGGCTGACGATCACCGATGCCAACTTCTTCGGGACGTTCCGGGTGCGCGTATCCGTCACGGACGGCTTCGACACCGTCGTGCGCGAGTTCCTCGTCACGCGTAGCTAAGTGGCATGCCATGCTTCCGAAGTCCTCCGGGACTTCGGAAGTATGGAGTGCGCCCATTTCCCGGCCCGCTACAATTCCTACATGAGCGTTCTGTACCTTGCGGCGGAACCCGTGGCGCTCGCCGAGCGCTTGGCGCTGGACCTCGACCGCCAGTCCAAGAAGGCGGACCCATTCGTGCCGGCGCGGATCGTAGTCCCCAACCGGAACCTGGCCAAATGGCTGCGCCTCTGGTTGGCGCGGCGCGACGGGGTCGCCGTCAACCTGCGTTTCTACTACCTGGAGAACGCACTTTTCGAGATGCTCCGCGCCCTCGACCCGCGCGCATACGTGGGGCAGGCTGGCAGCCTGACGTTCGAGCCGGAGTTCCTAGACGCGGATCATTATCGTTTGCTTGTCCTGTCCGTTCTCTTGGGCGACGATTCCCGCGAGCTGGCTCCCTTCCAGCGCTATCTCGAACGCGATGGCGCCGTGCTGTCGCGGCGGGCCCGGCGCCGCGCCTGGCAGCTGGCCGATCGCCTGGCGAGCCTCATTCGCGACTACGAGTACCACCGTCAAGACGCGCTGATTCAACCCTGGATCAAGAAGCAGTTGACGCTCCAGGACCACGGCGAGTTTCTTGCTTCGTTGGAGAAAAGCCAGCGCGCGATCTTCTTGCGGATCATCGAGGAAAAAACCGGCAAACGCGCGCTTCTCAATCAAGTTGCGGGACGAAACCTGAAGACGCTGCCCCAGTATGCCATGGAGCTGGCCGATCTTTTCGGCGCGGGCGCCGTTGCGGCGCAAGCGCCGCCGTCGCACCGAACGTGGCGGCTTTTCGGAATCACCTCCATCTCCGCGTTGCACGTCGATACTTTACACTGGCTCGGCGGGCATTTTGACATCCATTGTTATTACTTAAACCCATTGACGGCTCGGCTGCCGCAAACGCCCTGCGCCGCGGACCTGGCGGCGCTCGCCGTACAGATGCGCGAGCCCAGCGCGGCAGCGGACGAAGGAGCGCTGGCGCCGTGGTTTCGCGCGGGCGCGGAAAGTCTAGGAGTCATTGCCCGTCTGCTCGAACAGACGTCCAAGAAGCCCGTCGCCGCGCCCTACGAGTCCATCTTGTTGTCCGCGGCGGAAGCGGCGTCCAGTCAGGGCAAGGAAAAAGTCAAGAAGAAGGACGTTCCGGCCGAGTCCGTCCTGGCGCGCGTGCACAAGCATCTCTACAAGGCGGCGCTCCCTTCCCAGCGGTTGAAACAAGACGTATCGCTTCAGATCGTGGGCTGTCCCGGCATCCAACGCGAAGTGGAAACCGCCTACTTCAGCATTCTGGAGAATCTACACAACGATCCGAAGTTGCAGCAGA
>JAKEHV010000062.1 GCA_022614915.1 Gemmataceae bacterium
GACCATCCCCAGCGGCCGCTCTTGGCCATACTCGGCGGCGCCAAAGTCAAGGACAAGATCCAACTCATCAGCAATCTCATCGATAAGGCGAATGAGATCATCATCGGCGGCGGCATGGCCTACACTTTTCACAAGGTGATTGCCAACATGGAAATCGGCACGTCGCTCATCGATCCCGAAGGCGCCAAGATCGTGCCGGAGGTGATGGCCAAGGCGAATGCAAAGGGCGTGGCGATTCACTTGCCTGTCGATTTCATGGCTGCGGACAAATTCGATCCAACCGCCAACACCCAGATCGTCAGCATGAAGGACGGCATCGCGGCGGGTTGGCAGGGGCTCGATTGCGGCCCCGAGACGATCAAGCAATTCAACGCAGTCGTCGACAGAGCGAAGTCAATTGTCTGGAACGGCCCGCTGGGCGTGTTCGAGTTTGACAAGTTTGCTGTCGCGACCAAAGCGGTGATGGAAGCCGTCGTGGCCGCCACCGGGCGCGGCACGGTTACCGTCATCGGCGGCGGCGATACGGCCACGGCGGCGGCAAAGTGGAATCTGGAAGACAAAGTCACGCATTGCTCCACGGGCGGCGGGGCGTCGCTGGAACTGCTCGAAGGCAAGGTGTTGCCCGGTGTGGCTGCTCTCACCGAGGTTGGCTCAGCTTCTCACTGAACCGAAGTAATTCAAGTTCTTCCTTTTTTCTTGAATCTCAATCAGCATTGAACCGTCCCCGATTTCGACCAACAACTCCATGCAATCAACTTCCAGAATCCCCATCCCGTAGCGCCGGGCGATATCCCGCCCCGCACGCAAGATCGCGCCGGCCTCGCTTGGTTGCGTTTCGGCAATCAACCAGCGCGCCATGCCAAGCCGCGTCAACGTCCGCTCGAAAGGCAGACCACTGCAGTCATAGCTTTCAACAAGTTCTTGGTACTCCGCGCTGAAATCCAGTCCCCCCGGCTTGGTAATGCGCAAATAGTCCGCACGCATGCGCCGTCGCGCCAAATCGGCCCAGCGCTGCTCCTCTTCGAATGGCCGGCGATAGAGCAGGCTTTGCAAATCCAACAAATCCAAGCGGCCCAGACGCAAGAGACATTCGAAGAGATGCACCCATTCGTAAATGTCCATCGGCAGCGCGGTTTGAGCCAGCGCCAGAGCCTCGCTTGTCTTGCCCAACAGGCTATACGCGTGGGCGCGATAACAGTGCCAGAGCATCTGCCAGGGGTGCGGCGCCTGCGGCGATTCTACAAACGGCTGCATGCGGCCCAGCGCGATGAGTGCGTCGCCGCGCAACGCTGCATCGCTGCTTCGATAAACCGCCAGGGCGTCTTCGAATTGGCCCATTAGCTCGAGGCAAATCGCCAAGCTGCGCGTGCGGCCAAATCCGGCCCACAACGGCGGCTGGCGCCAATCGCCTTTGGGAAAAAAGCGGAACAGCAAGTCGCGCTCAAACGCCGGCGCCAGAAAGCGATGCTTGGGATTGTCAAGCGCCAGGTAGGCGCTGTCCGCCTCGTTCCAAAGGCCGGCGTCGCAATAGGCGTGAAAGAGCTCGACTTCCTCGCGGGCTTCTTCAAGCGATGTGGGCGGTCGCCGATCGGGCCGGCCGCGCAAGAAGCCGGCCCGCGCCGCGGCATGGCCCTGACCCAGCACCCCCTCGAAGCCGCGCCGCACCAGCGGATGGGCGTCGAGCACGCCGGCGTCGGCCGCGCCGGGCAATGTCTTGACGCGCTCCAGAAGACGTAGATCGACCAACTCTTGTACCTGCGCGGCCAACCAACCCGCGGGCAAAGTAGCAGGCACACTCCGTGTGCCGTCGGCGGACAACGGCATACGGAGTGTGCCTACTACATTGTCGCCCGTGGGCCTTTCAACAAACGGTACATAATTGCGCGCCCATTTGCCGTGAAGTAAATCGCGCACCGGCGCGCTGGCAAGATACTGCAAAAACCGCTCTTCCGTCGGCGGCTGCCGAAACGCGGTTGCCAGGGCGAGAATGTCCTGAGTTTCTTGCGGCAAGGCGCGGGCAAACGCCGCCAGAACGCGGGCCACCTGCGCTTCTTCAGCGCTGGCATCGGATAGCTCAGCAATAGGCAACAACGCCGCCTGCTCAACGTCGCCGCCTGCGAAGCGCGCCAGATACGTCGCCAAGAGCTCGACCGCTTTGGCATGTAGTCCGAACGATTGCAAGCGACGCCCCAAATCTTCAGCGCTTCCTTGGACGCCAAGACTTGCCGCCAGCTCCACGGCGCTAGCAAGATCGAGGGTTCCCAGCGTGACGAGACGCGCGTGCTTGCGCTGGCCCAGATCCGGCAACACGAAACGCGTCGTCAACGCCAACACGCCCGGCAACGGTTCCGACGCCATCTCCTCCAGCAATCGGCCCAGCTCCGGATGGAGGAAGCGACCGCGCCAGGGACCGACTTCATGTTGCACGACTTCGGCGCCGTCCAAGACGATGGCCCAACGCTCGCGACGCAAGATCGGAACGAGATGATCGACACAGTAGCTCGCGGAAACATCGGGCGGCTCGCTTTGCTCATTCGCATAAGCCCAAAGATGCCGCAGGCACAGATCGCTGTCCTTGCCGCGATAGAAGCTCCAAAAAAAGACGCCGTCGAGTTGTAATGTAGCAGGCACACTACGTGTGCCGACTGCTTGCGACGGCACATGGAGTGTGCCTATTACTTTTTCCAACCAGTGTTGCACGATCGCCGTCTTGCCCTGACCACCTGGACCGACGAGGGCGACGACGCTGGCCGCGCCGCCCTGAAGTGCGTCGTCGAGGATTCGTAACTCCGCGCGCCGCCCGACAAAGTGCGCCGGCTGCGACGTCGTATGGTGAATGCAAGGCGGCCGCATGAAGAGAGATTGGTCAAAAGGCTATTGCTTTAGTTTGGACAAAAACTGCTTGCGGAACTTGGCCACTTTCGGAGAGATGACTGCCTGGCAGTAGGGCTGACCCGGATTGCCTCGGAAATAGCCCTGATGATATTCCTCTCCCGCATAGAGTTTTGTGAAGGGCGTTACTTCCGTCACGATCGGCCGGTCCCAAATCTTCTCGGCATTCAGTTGAGCGATGACTTCCTGAGCCGTCCGCAGTTGTTCCGGCGAATGATAAAAGATCACGGAACGATACTGCGTGCCCACGTCCGCGCCTTGGCGGTTGAGCGTCGTCGGATCGTGAGTTGCGAAAAAGACGCCGAGGATTTCGCGAAACGAAATCACACTGGGATCAAACGCGACTTGCACGACTTCGGCGTGGCCCGTATCCCCGCCGCAAACCTGCTGATACGTCGGCTTGTCCACGCTGCCGCCGCAATACCCGGACACGACTTTGTCCACGCCGCGCAACTGTTCGAACACGGCTTCCAGGCACCAGAAACAGCCACCGCCCAAGGTCGCCAATTCACTGTTCACTGACATCGCTGATTCTCCCAACCTCGTAGGATAGGATTCCGTTCCTGTCCATTCAAAACTTACGATTTGGCCCGCGCCTGCTGTCTTAGAACTGTACGCCTTGAAACTTCGCGACGCGATCCAGATCGACTTGCATGTCCGCCGCCGTTTGGTAACGATCTTCCGGTCGCTTCGACAGCATGCGCAGCACCGTGCCTTCCAATAGATCCGGAATCGACAGTTGGTATTTCTTCGGCTTTTCCGGCTCGTCCTTGCGAATCTTGGCAATAAGCTCCGGCAGCGACTTGGCGTCATAGGGCGGCCGGCCGGTCAGAAGTGCATACATGGTTGCGCCGAGGCTGTAAATGTCCGAGCGGCCGTCCACGTCCAAGCCGACGCGGGTGCGCTCGGGCGACATGTAGGGCACGTCGCCAAGAATGGTGCCGGGCCGGGTGATTTCCTGGGCCTTGTTGCCTTCGAGGGCTTTGGCCAGCATCAGGTCGCCCAGCTTGACGATCTTGTCCGTGGGCCGATAGAGGATGTTGGCCGGCGTGATATTCCGATGGATGATGTGCTGGCCGTGAGCGTATTCGAGCGCCCGCCCCACGTGAATGCCCACACGCAAAGCGTAGCGCCAATCGAGCATGCCCGCCACGCCGATGCGCTTGATGACCTGCGTCAGGCTCTCGCCTTCGACGTATTCCATGGCCATCCAGCAAAAATCTCCGGTCCGGCCGGCGCCGAGAATGGCGACGAGGTTGGGATGCTTCACCGGCAGCATCGTGGACATGGCGCGCACGAACCGGGCCATGGATTCATCGTCTTGGGCGAACTCGGGCCATAGCACTTTGAACGCGACGATCTGGTCTTTCTTTGTGTCCTTGGCTTGGAAGATCGTGCCGGATTGCCCTTTGGCGATGACGGACAAGATTTCGAAATGGCCGAGCATTTGACCGACCAGCTCCGCGAGTTGCTCACTCGGCGCGGGCCCAGGCTTTTGCGGGCTGGCGACATCGCTGACGACCGTGGTGTCGAAGGGCTCGCCCTCAATCTGAAAACGAATTTGCGTGGAGCCGACTTGAATCACGTCGCCGGGCTTTAGCTCGACCTTATTAGCGGTCTTGTTGTTGACCTTGGTGCCGGTCGAGCTGCCGGCGTCGCGCAGGATTACCTTGCCGTCCTCTTCCTGCACCTGGCAATGCAGCCGCGACACGTGTGCGTCGCGCAGTTTAGTATCGGTGTTCAGCCCGCGGCCGATGTTGAGGGTCTGGGCTTCTGCCAACGAGAAAACACGGCCTTGATCCGGACCGGAAATGACGACTAACTGGCCGACCATGGACGACGCTCCTGTGTGCGGAGGATGTTTGAGCTGGGATGGCTTGAGTTTGATGCAGGAATGGCGGGCTGTCAAGGGCGGCTGGGATCTTGGGCGCGTTACCCCTGGCGCGCGCCCAGCTCGCGCACGAGCGCGGCATTTTCGCCGACTTGATCCGCCTGCTGCTGATACATGCCGACAATGAGCGCGTCCGTCGGCTTGATGCTCGATAACGCAGTCGCAAAACACTGGCGCACCTCAGCGGCGGAATTGATGCGGCGGCCCGCGGCGAGAACCTTATAAGCCAAGCACGGCTTCTTCACCCTTTGGATTGCGCGGAACATGCGCGGCGGATCGGCCGGCAGATAGATTTCGCCCAAGGGGAGGTCTTTGCCGAGCAGTTTCTGTAACTCGGCGCGCGGCCGCGTCAGGTAATAGAGACAGCACATGTAGTAATCGACGTCCCATTTGCGGTCTTCGGCCAGCTCAATGAGCTCCGGATTGTGGGCGGACAGGCCGACGAGCACGTTGTGCTTGCGGATGCGCTCCAAAAGGCGCTGCAATTCGTCCAAGCGCTTTTGCCGGTGCAAGCGCTCGGCCAGCGCGCCGTGCGGCGCGATGCCGATCGGTTTGCGCTTGGCGGCGTCGTCAATGCGGTCCGGATGCTGGTCCCAGTCGGGCTTGCCCAGACACAGCCAGTGCATCCGCCCGCCCTGTTTGCGGTAGAGGTCAAGATCCTCCAGCGTGCGCTCGGCATAGCTGTTTTGCCAGGTGTTGATGCCAACTTCCTCGCAGCGGCGCAACAAGGCGACCACGCGCTCCGGCGTGTGCCAATCGGTATAGTAGCGGCTCAAAATGCGATTGAAGTGAGCGTGGCCGTAAATCGGATTGCCGCCGATGATCAGGCGCGTCACCTGATGCTGGCCTAAACGGACTGTGGGCAGGGCGCGCTCGGGCTGCCCCTTATTCTCCCCTCGCCCCTGTGGGGGAGAGGGGACGGGGGGGACGGGGGTGAGGGGGCCCCCCGCGGGCTGTGCGGCTTGGGCGCCCCCGGCGGCGAGGACGGCGCTGGTTTGCAGGAACTGGCGGCGCGAAGTCGGCTCCATGGCATTGTTCCTTTGGGATCGCCGGCATTGTCCCTCTTTTTTTGCCAGTCGTCAACTTAGTGATTGCAATCGCGGCAAAACGCTTTACAATCTTTTTATCCCGTCTTGGAACAACTTTATCCCTCACGAGACGTCAGCCATGACTCGCACATGTGCCGCTTGCGGTGCGCCCCTTTTGGGAAACTCTTGCCCGCGATGCAGTTCGCTCCAGATGAAGTCCGCCGGTCCGCCCATTCAGCCGCAATCCGAGTCCAGGCTTCCGCCCGCCGTCGCCGGTGCTCCAACGCGCATAGCGGAATCGGCAGCGTCCGAAGAATTGCCGGTCAGCGAAGCGTGCCCAACCTGCGGCCAGAAAGCCTACGACTCCGTGCGGCCGCCGCACCAACTGATCGCTTGGCAATGGAACCGCATTTGCAAAGTGTGCGGCACACATTATGCACCGCCCACGCCGCCGCTTCTTTCGCTGGGCGTGACGCTCGCCGGCGTGGTGCTGCTCGTCATCGGCGTCGTCGGCGGCATCTTTAGCCTGCGCTCAGGCAACGTTCTGGGTCTGATGCTGCAAGCAGCCTTGTGCGCGCTGGGCGCCATCTCCGTCAAATACGGCTATCGCAGTCTGGTCCGGTCCGGCAGCGTATAAGATTTGGGCCAGTTGTGGGATTGGTCGCGCGGCATAGCCACGCAAGGGGCGGAGCCCTTGTAATCCCGTTGCGAAGCATGGTTTTTCGTAACTTCTCAATAACCCTGGGTGCATTGGCAATGGATTGCCTTGCGCCTGCGACTTTTACACACACCCACACGCACAGACATGAGTCCCC
>JAKEHV010000063.1 GCA_022614915.1 Gemmataceae bacterium
GACAACGGCGGCAAGGCCAAAGCGGTCGCCGACAGTCCTTTGCCCATCAAACAAGTGGTCCTCTTTAACAGCGGCGTCGGCTATTTTCAGCGCGAAGGTGACGTGGACGGCAACGCCCGCCTCGACCTCACCTTCCCCGCGCGCGACATCAACGATCTCTTGAAGAGCCTCGTGCTCCAGGACCTGGGCGGCGGCAAGATCTCCTCGGTGAATTACGATAGCCACGACCCGATCGACAAAATCCTGCGCAGCTTCGCCCTCGACTTGACGGCGAATCCGACCTTCGGCCAGATTCTCAATCAGGCGCGCGGCGAGAAGATCGAAATCCTGCGCCAGGAAAAGAAGGATGGGCAGTACACGAAGCAGACCGGCATAATCATCGGCATGGAAGTGCAGCACAAGCCGGCCGGCAAGGACGGCGGCGGCGTTGTCGAGTACGAACTGCTCAATCTTTCGGGCGTAAACGGCCTCGAAGCCATCCCGCTCGAGCAAGTGCATGGCGTCAAATTCCTCAATCCCGTCTTGGAAAACGAATTCCAGCGCGCCTTGAAAGTGCTCGCCTCCTCCCACGACCTGCAGAAAAAGTCCGTCAGCCTCGGCTTCAACGGCCCCGGCAAACGCGCCGTCCGCGTCGGCTACGTCGTCGAGCGGCCGATTTGGAAAACGACCTACCGCGTCCGCATGGAGCCCAACGGCAAGGTCTTCATCCAAGGCTGGGCCCTTGTCGAGAACACCAGCGACGACGACTGGAACGACGTCCGCATGGTGCTCGTGTCAGGCAAACCGATTTCCTATCAGATGAACCTGTATGAACCGCTCTACATCCCGCGGCCGTTCGTCGAACCGGAAATGTTTGCCTCGCTCCGGCCGCCGGTGTACAGCGGCGCCATGGGGCCGGACGATCAGGCGCCCGGCAAGCGCGCCGATGCGAAATTGCCTCCTGGCATGCAGATGCCACCGATGGGAGGCTTTGGCCAAATGGGAGCTGGGGCGCCTCCTCTGCCAATCTCGCAGGGAGGTCCGGCCGACATCATGCGCGGAGCGTGGCAGGGCGGTTTCGGCGGACAAGTCGGCGGCTTCGGCTATTTCCCCGGTCAGTACGGACAATTTGGCGGTCAACAGGGACTGTTCGGCGGCGGTCAATTTGGCCAACAGGGGGGCATCAACCGCTATCAGGACCGGACGCAAGAGATTCTGAACTACCAGCAAAACTTCCTGCAGAATCGCCTTACTTATGAAGAGCTGCAAGACCGTCGACAAAAGCAACAGGCAGCCGGCGAGCAGGCGAAAAAAGTCGGCAGCATGGTCGCCGGCCTCAACTTCAAGGAAGGCATCCAGTCCGTCGCCACCGCGGAAGAAATCGGCGACTACTACCAATACATCATCGATCAGAAGATCAACCTCGCCCGGCAGAAATCCGCCATGCTGCCCATCCTCGATCAGACCATCGACGGCGCCAAGGTCAGCATCTACAACGAATCGACTCACACCAAATACCCGCTGCTTGGCCTCAAGCTGAAGAACACGTCGGGCCAGCCGCTCACGCAAGGGCCGATCACTGTCTACGACAACACGACCTACGCCGGCGACACCCGCATCCTCGATTTGCAGCCCAACGAGGAACGCCTGTTGAGCTATGCGCTCGACCAGAGCACGGAGGTGAAGACCGACACCAAAGCCTCGCCCAGCCCAGACATGAATTTCAAGATCGATAGCGCCCAGCTCACCGCCAAGTACAAGCTGCGCCAAACCAAGACTTATACCGTCAAAAATCGCTCGACGCACAATCGCACTGTCATCCTCGAGCATCCGATTCGCACCGACTGGAAACTCATCGACCCCGCCAAGCCGATCGAAAAGAGCCGCGACGTTTATCGTTTCTCCCTCGCGGTCGCCGCGGGAAAGACGGAGAGCTTCGACGTGGTCGAGGAGCAGGCCCGGCTCGATAGTTTCGGACTGACCAAAGTCGGAGATGTTCCGCTGTATGCGGTCGGCCTCGGCATCGAGGTCAAGCCGGAAGTGCACAAGAGCGAAGCGAAACTGACCGGCCTCAAAATCGAAAAGGGTTTTCTTCTGCCCACGCTCAAGATGCGCGAATCGAAGACTTATTTCGTGCAGAACCTGTCCGAGCAGGACCGCAACTTCACCGTGGACCACATCGTGCGGCAGGATTGGGTGCGCCTGTCCGGTGATGAAACTCAGCGCGGGCCGGCCGTCTATCGCTTCACTTTGAAAGTGGCCAAGGGCAAGACCGGCCAGCAGGAAATCACGGAAGAGCGGACTTTCACCGAAAAAGGCCGCCTCATCAAGGATGTCTCGGAAAAGCAGCTCCGCGAGTACCTGATGAGCGCCGTGCCCAGCGCGGACGTGAAAGCCGGACTCACCAAGGCGCTGGCGCTATCGGCCAAGGTACTCGAAACGTCGAAACAGCTTGCTTCCTCGCAGAAACACATGGACGAATTGAGCAAGGATCAGGCCCGGATGCGCGATAACCTCAAGATCATCCCGCCCACCTCGGAGCACCACAAAAAGTTCCTGGAGAAGTTCGTCGCCCAGGAAACGGAAATCGAAACGCTGCAGCGGCAAATCCGCACGGCGGAGGCCGCGCTCTTGACGCAGCAGCGCGAGTACGACACGTTCATCGCGAACCTGAACGCGGACTGAGCGCGAGGTTGCGAGCCCGACGCGCTAGCAAGGGCGCACGTTCAACACGAGCCCGACGCGCGCGCAACACTAGCCCGACGCGCTAGCGAGGGCAGAACGTGTCGCCGGAGTGAGATAGACATTGCAACACTAGCCCGACGCGCTAGCGAGGGCAGAACGTGTCGCCCGAGGAAAATGAATCCCATTGCAATGACCCTGCGAGGAATCGCGCGATAGAATTGAAGACCGTAGCGGCGACACGTCCGCCCTCGCTAGCGCGTCGGGCTAGTGTTGCACCGTCCGCCTTGGGCACGTGAGTCGGGTTCATTGCGGCTCAATAATCAATGAGGCAACCATGACCATTCCCTTCAAGCCACCCGGCTACACTACTGTTTCGCCCTACCTCCTCGTCGATGGGGCCAGCCGGACGATCGACTTCCTCGTGCGCGTCTTTGGCGCGGTGGAGCTGCGCCGATTTCCGGATGCGGAAGGCAGGCTGATGCATGCGGAAGTACGCATCGAGGACACCGTCCTCATGCTGGCGGACTGCACGGACAAATGGCCGCCGGTGCCCTGCTACGTGCACATTTACGTGCCGGACGTGGACGCGACATACCAGCGGGCGCTGGAAGCCGGCGCCGTGTCGGTGCAAGCGCCGGTAAAGAAAGACGATCCGGACAAGCGCGGCGGCGTCAAGGATGCCGGCGGCACGACCTGGTGGATTTCGACCAAAGTGGAATAATTGAGGACTACTCGTGGACGTCGTTAATGATGAGATCGTTGAAATCCTGCACGGCGACGGCATTGAGCAAGATGGCGTCTTTGTTGACAGGTACGTTATCGTGTTAAAGACCGGTCGCTCCATCGAGCTAACCGACAAAGGGCCCATCGCAGCAGCCTGCGAAGGCTTGAAACGCTATCCGGCCTTTGATTACTGCATTGGATTGCGAATTGTCTCTATCGAGAACGGGGAGCCATACCCTAGTTGTGGCATACGATTGAGCAATGGCTGCATATTGGTAATGGGTAGCCCACACCCATATTATGTTGGCCTCCAAGAGGCCGAGGCATAATTCGGCGATGCGCGCTTTCGTTCGGTATGTCGTTTTGCCTTGATTTTGACGAAAAAGCCCGGCCGCATGGCCGGGCTTTGTACTTGTACCGTTATGGTTGAATCCGTTACAGCAACTCGCTGATCGGCGTCGGATCATCCAACACGTTGACCGGCCGGCCGCTCGGGTCCATGAGTTGCAGGTGCGCGTCGATGCCGAGCACCTGGTAGATGGTGGCGTGGATATTGCACGGCGTTACCGCGCGCGTGTGCGGGCGCTGGCCAAGGCGGTCGGTGGAGCCGACAACTTGGCCGCCTTTGACGCCGCCGCCGCCCAAGAGGCAGAACATGGCGTCGCCCCAGTGGTCGCGGCCGGGCGTGCCCATGCTGCGCGGCGCGCCGCCGTTGCCGCCGTCGTTCATCCGCGGCGTACGGCTAAACTCGCCGCATAAGACGACCAGCACTTGGTCGTAGAGTCCGCGTTGCTGCAAGTCCTGGAAGAGCGCGGACACAGCGCTGTCCACCATCGGCAGATAGCGCTCCATGGCGGATTGCAAATCCCAGTGGTGGTCCCAGCCGCTATACGTCACCGTGACAAACGTGGCCCCCGCTTCGACCAGCCGGCGGGCCAACAGCGTGCTCTGTCCCCAACTCGTCCGGCCGTAGGCATCGCGCAAACGCGGGTCTTCGCCGTTAATGTCAAATGCCTGCCGCGCGGTCGGGCCGGTGACGAAATCGAATGCTTCCTGGTTAAAGCGGTCCATCGACTCGGCTGTGCCGGTGTTTTCCAATCCGCGCAGCATCGTGTCGAAATGTCGATTGAGAGTGCGGCGATCTTCTAAACGCTCGAGCGACAGGCCTTGGGCGAAGTTCAGATTCTGAACCGTGTAGTTGGCGCTACTAGGATCGCCGCCCGGCTGGAACGGGTTGTACTGAGCGCCGAGCATGTGGCCGCCGTGATAGCCGGGGTTCAGGCCGATGCTGTGGACGTTTGGGACTCCGACATAAGCGGGCATGCCGCGGCGGCGCGGGCCGGCTTGGCGCGAAACGATGGCGCCGATGCCGGGAAAGCGCTGCATGTTATTGGCGCCGGAGACGCCCATGTCTTTCGCGGTGAGCATGCGATGGCCGCCCGCGAAATGGTCGCCCGTGTTGTGGTGCAGCGAGCGGACGACGGAAAACAGGTTCGCCATCCGCGCTTGCCGCGTGAAAAACGGGCTGATGTCAAAGCCCGGCACGCGCGTGTGAATCGGCCGCCAGATGCCGCGGTACTCTTCGGGAGCGTCCGGCTTCATGTCATAAAGGTCCATGTGACTCGGCCCGCCGTCGAGCCAAATCAGAATCACGGAGGTATTGCGTGATTTCCCTGCGGCGGATTGCGCGCGGGCCTGGCGAAGTTGCGGCAGGCCGATGCTGGCCATGCCGGCCATACCGAGTTGTAAAAAACTACGGCGGCTAAGACCGTCGCAATACTTGCGCGGCGTTTTGCCAAGATCCAAACGGAACATTGCAAACCCCCCTACATGGACAGCCGACGCAACATCGGCAGATTGACCGGCAAACTGAACCGCCGATCAGGCAGGATGGTGAAATTCTACCTTGAAGCAGGCATTGGGTCCAGAAGAATGTGGAAAAGCGACTCGATTTGCGGAAACAGAAGGGCCGTTTAGTGTTCGGTGAATTGTTGTAGGATTCTGCGAACGCTAAACGGCCTTTGACTCCCCTCGCCCTTGAGGGAGAGGGGTTGGGGGTGAGGGGGTTGTTCACGTTGCTAGCTCACCCTAAGCAGCCGGCAGGCTTCCTCGTGGCCGGGCGCGGCTTGCCCGTAGGCGCTCGCCGTCACGCGGGCGAGGGCGACCACTTGCCTCCAGCGGAAGGCGGGCCGCAGCGAAGCGTATTCTTCGCTGGTCGTGCGGTAGAATTTCTCGGCGTGCAAGGCGCCGTCTTCGCTGACCGCGTACTTCAAGAGCAGATCGAACATCGCCCGCGCGGAATGGCCAAGCTCACCGTAGCGGTGTGTCGCCGCGCAGGCGCGCATCTGGTCGCGGTTGCGGATGGCGTCTTCGGTCTCGCGCAAAAGGGCGTCTTGTTCGCGCACCTGGATGCGCTCACGCGCTTCGGCGTGCGGATAGGGCTGCCAGTTAAGGAAGTCGCCGCCGCGCTGGGCGCGGTCCTGGGCCGCCTGGTAGCCGCCCAGGATGAGGCAGACGACCTGGTTGCGCGGATTGGCGGCGCGGGCGAGGTTGCGCCAGGCGTTGACCGCGTCGCAGGAGTGGACGCCGATGCTGTCGCCGTGCACGCTGCCGAGGCCGCGATTGGGCTGGGCCTGATTCTGCGGCCGGCCCGTATCGCGCAGCACCAGTTGGTTTGCAGCCAGCGCCATCGCTTCGCCGATCGCCGCCGGCGGGAAACCTTCGGCGAGCGCGGCGGCCACAGCTTCGGCGGCGCCTTCCGCCGTCGCGCGGAAGATCGTCATGCTGAATTCCTCGACCCAGCGGTCGTCGGCCGTGCGCGTGCCCAATTGTCTGCCGATGAGGCGATGCTGATCCAGCAGCCGCGGCACGAGTTGTCGGACCGGGCCGCAGTGCTTCGCGTAGTTCGGCGATTCATTGCGCACGCCGTAGCGAACCGATTGGCGCAGAAGCGTATGGGCCTGCTCTCGGCCGATCACGCCGAGCAAATCCCAGGAGCGGTACGGCAACACCACGCGGTGCACATCGGTGCCGTCTTCCACGACCCAAAGGACAGCGTTGAGGGCATCGTCGGCGCCACCCTGGGCCAGCGCGGCGAAGGTGCGCTCGGCCGCGTCGGCATTGCGTTCACGCGCCTGTTGGCGCAGGTTTTCCGGCGTGTGGCCGTTGCCTTCCGCGGGCTGGACGACGCGCAGCACTTCGTTGCGCCGGCCACCGCGTTCTTGAATGCGGCTGGTGTTGCGATAGAGCACTTTGAAGACCGGCAAGGCGCGGCGATCTTCGGGCATCTCCGCGGACATGTGCCAGGCGGGCGCCATGGCCATGATCGTGTGGAATCCGACATAGTCCTCGCCGCCGCAGGAGCGGGCATTGGCCAAGGCGGCGGCGGACACCAGGTCGCGCAATTCCGTGCCTTGCCGCAGCCGTTCGTGCAAAAGCGGCAACAGTCGATTGGCCGGCGTCTCTTGCATCAGTGCAACCAGCGGCTCCAAACGCCCGAAGGTCAGCTCATCGGAGCCTTGAGATGCAAACGCAGTCGAAAAGCCGAGGTCGTCCGCCAAGGTCGAGCCGACGCTGGCGGCCACGACCGCCGAGCCGACTTGTTTCAGAAATTCACGTCGCGAGTTCGGCGCCATCTTCGTGCCCTCCAAAAGAACCGCGTCCCCGTAGGCAAATGTGCAGCCTACGATTGTCGCTGGCCCAAGCAATTACGGATTGTGAATGGTGACAATATGAGGATAACGGGGCCTTGTTACAGAAACAACGAAAAACCGAGTCCTCGTTCCCAGGCTCCGCCTGGGAACGCCTGTCCGCGAGGCTCTGCCTCGATGCGCGAGCGCGAGGCTCTGCCTCGACCTCAGGCGGCGGGCACAGAGGCTGAGCCTCTAGGAATGCGTTCCCAGGCGGAGCCTGGGAACGAGGGGAGACGGGACCGCTGACTCCTGACCGCTGACAATTACTATTCCAGCCCAGTCAGTTTCAAGTGGATGGCCCGCGGCTTGGCCAGGTCCCGGATTTGCTCGTCCAGCTTTTCCGCCTGCTCCTTGGCTGCGTCAAGCTTGATGCCTTTGGGTGTGTCCGGCCGTTTGTGGCCTACGTCCGTGAGCCATGCCAACGCCAGAAGCTTTTGCCGTTGTTCGACCAGTTTCCATAAAGCGCCGGCCCGCTGGTTCGCGGACAGCTCCGGATAGCACGAAAGGTCGAGGCCCAGTTTGAGATCGTCGCGCAGCGCTTCGCCGAGTTTCTTTTCTCCCTCCCAAAGCGTGTAGCGTTTCTTGCCGGCGCGGCTCACGATCAGGTTGAAGCGATTGAGTTGGGGCCGCAGCTGCTCCAGCTCGGCCAGGCGCGGATGCCAGCGCGGATCGAACGGCCACGGCGTCTTGCACAGCCACGTGAAACTCAGCTCGTCGCCGTCCACCTTGACATCTTTCACATTGCCGTTGATCGCCCGCTTCATGCGCAAATCGACCTCGGCCATGTCCACCTCATCGGGCGCGTTGATGGCTTGCAGAATCTGCGACGCTATCAGGGCGTGGCCTGTCGGGTTGGGGTGAATGCCGTCGCCGGACAGGAAATACTTTGGCTCTTTGGAGCGAACGCGTGTGAGAAAACCGTTCATCGCGGCGTGGGCGTCAACGACCGGAATGCCTTGGGCTCGCAACGTGACGAGCCACGCGGAGTATTTGTCGAGCACGTCGTCGTAGCTTTCGTAGGGCTTCATCCAACTGTATTTGGGTTCGCCCAGAGGCAACACGTTCTTGCGAATGGGAGCCAGGTCGAACGGCGCGGGCGTGATCCAAACGATTTTCGCGCCGCTTTTCTTCACGCGCTGGGTGAGCGCTTGCACGCCCTTCTTGAATTCCGCGAATCGTTCGTCAGCGAACGGATGATAGATGCCGTCGTTCATGCCATAACAAGTGAAAACGACGTGCGGCTTGGTTTTGTTCAAAGCGCGATCGAGACGCTCGAAGACATTGGGCCGCGGATAGGGGTGATCCGTTTCGGATAGACCGGAGACGGTTTCGCTGGGCAAGCCGAGGTTGATTAATTCAAAGCGCTTGCCTGGAAAGCGCGTGTAGAGATAAGCGTCGATGTAGGCGATGTACAGCCCGGCAAATGTATTGCTGTCGCCGAGGAAGACGACGCGCTGGCCGTCTTGCAGGAGAAACTTCTCCTGGGCGCTTGCCCGTGCTGAGAAACTGCCAAGGCATACTACCACGATAAGCCAGAGTTTCATGACCAATCCCCACACAACGCTTGCGGCTTCGCGCTCGCAGCGCGCTCGAGCGCCGCATTCCACTGAAGAAGTTGTATGCGTCTTACGCCGGGCCAGGCTGCTCTTTTTTCAACAGATCGCGAATCTCCGATAGCAATTCTTGGTCCTTCGTCAACGGCGGCGGGCCTTCTTCTTTCTTGGTGCGCATGATCCAGCCGAGGAACTTAACAATAAACAGAAACAAGGCCAGCGATACGATCATGAAACTCACAACCTCGCCCAAGAAACGGCCATAGGGAACCTCTGCGCCTCCGACAGTGATTCTCCAGCCCAGATAGCCTTGCTCGCCGGGCAAGAGCAAGCCGATGAGCGGCATGATGACGTCCTTTACGAGCGAATCGATAATCTTCGTGAACGCCGTGCCCAGTACGACGGCGACTGCCAAATTCATGACATTGCCCTTGAACGCGAACTTCTTGAATTCCTCCCACAAAGAAAGGACTTGTTGCGTTGGAACCATGGCATGCTCCGCGGAATGTAAGTGAACGGATTCGCCCTCCGCCCTATACTAGGCGCATGGCTTTGCAAAAGTTGCAGAAAACTGTAGTCGGCGGCGTGCTGTTGCTTTGGTTCGCGCTGGCGGCCGGTGCGGCTCAACAGGCGCAGACGCAATCCGGCAAGCTGCAGTTTTCCGTGCGTGATTCGAAGGGCCAACCGCTGCCGTGCCGGATTCACGTGTACGACGCTGCCGGCAAGCCGCAGCGGGCGGACAAGCTACCGTTCTGGCGCGATCACTTCGTCTGCGCGGGCGACGCAGCTCTGGACTTGCCGCCCGGCAAATTCCGCTACGAGATCGAGCGCGGCCCTGAGCACGAGCGCGTAACCGGAACCGCCGAGGTGCGCGCGGATGCCCCGGGGGTCGTCAAGGCGCAGCTCAAACGCATCGGCAATCTCGCGGCTCTCGGCTGGCACAGCGGCGATTTGCACGTCCATCGCGCGCCGGCTGACATCCCGCTGCTCATGCAGGCGGAGGATCTGCACATCGCCCCGGTCATCACCTGGTGGAACAAGCAGAACCCGTGGGCGGAAAAGCCGCTGCCCGAACCGGCGCTGGTGCGTTTCGACGGCAATCGCTTCTATCATCTCATGGCGGGCGAGGACGAGCGCGGCGGCGGGGCGTTTCTGTACTTTCAATTGAAGAAACCGCTGGCCATCGCCGGCGCTGCCAAGGAGTATCCCTCTTCCTTGAAGTTCGCCTTCGACGCCAAGCTGGGCCCCGATGAAGTGTGGATCGACATCGAAAAGCCGTTCTGGTGGGACTTCGCGTTGTGGCTTGCCAGCGGAAAAATGGATTCGGTCGGCATCGCCAACAACCACCAAAACCGCAGCGTCATGTATGAGAGCGAAGCCTGGGGCAAGCCGCGCGACCCCTTGGCCTATCCCGCACCATTGGGCAACGGCTATTGGTCGCAGGACATTTACTACCACGCGCTCAACACCGGGCTGCGGTTGCCGCCCTCCGCCGGCAGCGCTTCGGGCGTCTTGCCTAACCCGGTCGGCTACAACCGCGTTTACGTACACACCGGCAAGGACTTCACCTGGGACGGGTGGTGGAAAAACCTCAAGGCAGGGCGCTCGTTCGTTACCAACGGGCCATTGCTCCTGGTCACCGCGAACGGCCAAACGCCCGGCCACGTTTTTCAGGCGCCGGCGGGCAAGACCGTCGACATCGAGATCAAGGCCGAAGTCTTGTCGAACGATCCGATCAAGAATGTCGTGGTCATTCAAAACGGACAGCGCCAGCGCGTGCTCGCCGTCAAACGCAAGGAATTCAATGAAAGCCTGGGCAAGGTTACGTTCAAGGAAAGCGGCTGGTTCCTGGTGCGGGCGATGGCCGATGTGCCGAACACGTTTCGCTTCGCGTCGACCGCGCCGTTCTATGTGGAGATCGGCCCGGAAAAAAACCGCGTCGAACGCCGCAGCGTGCAGTTCTTTCTCGATTGGACGAACGAGCGCATGGCGAACTTGAAGCAAGCGCTCGCCGATCCGGAGCAACAACGCGAGGTCCTTGCGGAACACGCCAAAGCGCGGGCGTTCTTTGAGGGCTTGCTGAAGAAGGCGAAGGATTAGTGAGGAATCCCACTAGGGCGCTGTCTTGGACTGAGTTGCGCGCGGCAGGTGAATCATCTGAATGCCGGCGGCGCGGGCCCCGTCTTGAATGGCGACGACTGTGCCCCAATTGATTTCGCGGGCGTCGAGCAGCATCTCCGTTTTCCGGTCTGGACCTCGGACGTAAGGGACGAGCGCGTTGCGCAGTTTGTCCGGATCGACGGCTTGGCCGTCCTCGGTTAGTACGTGGATCGCTTGATTCTCCAATCGCAATACTGGTTTGCCCGCTTTGTCCAAAAACGCTTGCAAGCGAACCATGCGATTCTTGACTTCCGCTGGGGTGATGGGCCGGGCCTTTTTCGCGTCGGCTTTTATGGACGGCAATGGCACGACTTTTTGCACCGCGGCGGCGTACGTCGTCGTCAGGATGAAGAAAATGAGGAGCACGAGGCACACGTCGATAAGCGCGTTCATGTCCAGGCTGGTCGGTTCCACGTGCCGGCGCTGCGGCGGCCGGTCCACTTCCTCGGCGATTTCAGTCAAGTCGGCGTGATTCTCGATCGCTTGCCAATCACTGTCGCCGGGCCCCAGCACCTCGTCCGTCGGTTCGATGCGGCCGTCGCGCAGTCCCTCCACGATCTGTGCGAGCGCTAGATCGCGCAGCGACTCGGGCGAACCTTCATGTCGCAGTTGCCATGGCATATTGACTTCTAACCACGGATTTCACGGATAACACCGATAGGCCAATACTTTCCATTTATGTCCGTGCTATCTGTGTCATCCGTGGTTAGACCTTCATTTACTCTTGGGCTCGCTTACTTCACCGGTAATATCAAATTTCAATCGTCCCTTGCCTGCTGGCCGTTGTGTGTTGAGCTGTGCTTCCAGCGTTTGCAGCTCCAACGTGAGCCCCCGGATGTGCTCGATCGGCAGCGTGCGGTCGGCGCGAATGCGGATTTTGATGTCGCTTTCCGCGCCGTCCAACGATTTTCCCAGTGCGCCCAGCACTGCGCTGTGATCCGTCGTCGGCTCGAGCAATTCTCGTTGTTCCTTGCCAAAGCTGTACCAGGGGTGGATTCTCCCATCGGAAGTTTTTTCGACCTGGCCGCCGCGACTCTTGACGTCCATGCCGATCCAGAACGACCCAGCGGCAATCGACGACACCTGATGCTTCGCGCCCGGCGTGTTGATGATCGAGAAAAACCCCGAGTTCACCGACGCTGTCATCATGAAAAAGATGAGGAGCACCAGGCTGATGTCGATAAGCGGGATCATATCGACGTCTTCGTCCTCTTCCTCGCCCGGCCGCTTGAAGTCGAAGCCGAGATCGACAGGTTCCAAAGCTTCTGTCGCGTCCGCGGTTTGGAGTGGCTCGGCTCTGGGCACATACGGCGCGAATGCGCTGACCGAATCGAGTTGGCGCCAGGCCTTGCCGCCGGCCAAGCGAACGCGGTCGTCGGCCAAAAGCCGGCCTTGCTGGAGCCAATCCGTGACGACCGCGAACGGCACTTCGCGATAGACCGTGTTGCCCTCCACGATCCAGACATCCAGCAGTCGTTTCTTGTCGGCCATTGGAATTATCGTTTCGCGCTTACGGCGTCGCTTGCGGGAACTGATGTCCGCGCCGCCGGTTTGCCTGCCTGCACCAGGAGCAACAGCTTTTGGGCGGCGCTTTTGAGCTTCACTTCGAAGTTGGCGATCCACGCCTTGAAAAGCACGTGGGCGAATACGAGTGGAATCGCCGTCACCAAGCCCAAGGCGGTGGCGAACAGAGCCAGGCCGATCGCGCCCGACTGCGAGGTGATGTCGCCGCCCTTGCGGCGCACTTCCTCGATTTCGGAGAACGTGCCGATCATGCTGATCACAGTGCCCAAAAGGCCCACCATGGTTGCGATCTTGGCGATGGCCAGGATGGTCGGCAACAAGAACGTCAAATCGGGCAGGATTTCGAGCTCAATGACGTTGGCCATGGACCGGCGCATCGCGGCCAATCCCAATTTGGCGGTTTCGAGGCCGCCGGCAAAAAGCTTGCGCGGAATCAAGCCGGGCTGTTCTTTGCAAAAGCGGACCGCGCCTTCGGGGCCGTCCTTCGCCAGCACGTCTTGAAACTCGGGAAGGAACTCATCGAGATTGGTGTTTAAGTGCCGGTTGAGCATGATACGCCAGACGACGAGCGTGATCGCGGCAAGGGACATAGAGAACATCGGGATCGCGAAATACCAATCCTGCGTTACAAATTTCCAGAATTCTTGCATAGCAATCTCCCCGATCCCACAGAGCCCCGCGCATCCTCTTTGTAAACGAGAATGAAGTTTTTCGCCAGGCAGGCTTCTGTGGTTTATCCGTTACGACCGGCGCAGAGTTACGCGCATTCGCACTGGCGGATGTGTCAGCGGGCAGGCTGAAACCAAAAGAGTGATAGAGTTTAGAAAAGTCTGCAACGGGAGGATGCAATGTTCACGCGTGCACAAGGACAGCTTTGGGTGATGCTGATTTTCGCGGCCGTTTCGCTGGCTCTTTGGGCCTCGTCGACACCGGCGCAATTGCGCGGCGTGCCGAATAAGCCGGCCTTCGCACCTAATCCGCTGCCCAACGTTCCGAAGTCAACGGACCCAGCCAAAATCGGCAGCGGCGTTGAGTTCCCAAAAATCATAGGCGGTTACCTCGGCAACACCGGCAACCTGGGCGGCTTTCCCACCAACCAATCCCCCAACGGCCAATTCCCCAACAATCCGTTTCCCAACAACAATCCGTTTCCCAACAACAATCCGTGGAATAATCCATGGCAGAATAACCCTTGGAACAACCAATTCAACAGTCCTTGGAATAATCAGGCGAACAACCCGTGGGCCCGCTTCAATCCCGCGCTGAACAATCCGTGGAACAGTCCGGCCAACAATCCGTACCTGAATCCTTACGCCAATCCGTTTACCAATCCGTACGCATCGCCGTGGAACAATGCGTTCGCGCCCCCTCAAAACTACAACATGCCGTATCCCTTCGGCGCCGGCTACCCGTTTTCGTCTTGGACTGGCCTGCCTACGCCTTTCATGTTCGCCAACCCCTGGCTTTGGGGAAATGGCTTTGGCAACTATGCCCCGGTAGTTGGACAAAGCTTCCTTGGCGGCACCGGAACGCCTTGGGGCGGCACAGCGGGAAACCAGTACAACACGCTGCCGTTTCCGCTGCTGCCTGGTTCGCGCTAAAACCGCAGTGAATTCAACAACGAAACCGCTTGGCGAGCCGAAACGCTTGGCGAGCCGAGCCGCGTGAGCGGCCGGTCTGGGGCAGGCGACGAACCCGACGCCTTACGGCGTTCGGCTCGCCATGACGCGACTATCCCTGGCGCGCTAGGCGTTTGCGATCAATCTCTTTGAGATAGGATTTGCGCAGCCGGATCGCTTTGGGTGTGACTTCGACAAGCTCGTCTTCTTCGATGTATTCGAGCGCCAATTCCAGCGTCATTTGCCGCGGCGGCTTGAGGATGATGCTCTTGTCCGCGCCGGCCGCGCGCATGTTGGTCAGCTTCTTTTCGCGGCAGGCGTTGACGGGCAAATCGTTGTCCCGGCAATGTTCGGCCACGATTTGCCCCTCGTACACTTGTTCCCCCGCGCCAATAAAGAGCGAGCCGCGCTCTTGCAAGTTGTCGAGCGCGTACGCGGTCGAGCGCCCGGTCTCCGAGGAAACCATGACGCCGTTGACGCGCGCCGGAATGTTGCCGCGCACGGGCTGATAATCGTAGAAGTTGTGATGCATAATGGCCTGGCCGCTGGTGGCGTTCAAGAGGCGCGTGCGCAGGCCGATCAAGCCGCGCGCGGGGATGGTGAACTCGATGTGCGACACCTCGCCGCGTGAATCGAGCTTGATGCATTCCGCGCGCCGGTTGCCGCACAGCTCCATCACCGCGCCGACGAACGGGTTGGGCACGTCGATGACCAAGTATTCGATCGGCTCCATCGTTTGGCCGTCGACGTCTTTGGTGATGACGCGCGGCTTGCCGACCGATAACTCAAAGCCTTCGCGGCGCATGTTTTCGATCAGGATGGACAGGTGCAAAAGGCCGCGGCCGGAAACGTGGAACTCGTCGCGCTTTGCCTCGCTGGGAACAACGCGCAAAGCGACATTGCTTTCCAATTCCTTTAAGAGACGGTCGCGCAGTTGCCGGCTCGTGACATAGTCCCCGTCGTGGCCGGCAAAGGGACTATCGTTAATGCGGAAAATCATGTCCAAGGTCGGCTCGTCCACTATTACCGGCGGCAGGGCCACGGGATTGTCGAAGTCGGCGATGGTGTCGCCCATGTCCACTTTGTCCAAACCGACCACGGCGCAGATATCGCCCGCGCCCACCTCGTCCGCCTCCGTGCGGCCCAATCGGTCGAAGACGTACAGCTGCTGCACGTTGTCGTCGATGCGCGTGCCGTTGTGCTTCAGCAAGGCAATACGTTGGTTTTTGCGGATCTTGCCCGCAACCACCCGGCCGATGGCGATGCGGCCGACATAGTCGCTCCAATCGAGCGTAGTCACCAGCATTTGCAGCGGCCTGTCGGCGTCCACTTCCGGCGACGGCACGTGCTTGAGTATCGCGTCGTACAATGGGTGCAAGTCCTTGGGAGGAAGCGCCAGGTCCGTGGTGGCGACGCCTTGGCGGCCCGAAGCATAGATCGTCGGGAAATCGAGCGTTGCGTCGTCCGCGTCCAGTTCGACGAACAAGTCGAAGACTTCGTTCAAGACCTGCGTGGGCCGGGCGTCGGGGCGGTCGATCTTATTGATGACTACGATTGGTTTGAGCCTGTTCTCGAATGCTTTGCGCAAAACAAATCGTGTTTGCGGCAACGGCCCCTCTGCCGCGTCCACGAGCAAAAGGCAACCGTCGGCCATCTTGAGCACGCGCTCGACCTCGCCGCCGAAATCCGCGTGGCCGGGCGTATCGATGATGTTGACTTTGGTGCCGCCGAGCGTGAGCGCGATGTTCTTTGCGAGAATGGTGATGCCGCGCTCGCGCTCCAAGTCGTTGGAGTCGAGGATGCAGTCGCCGCGCAGCTCGCTCTCGCGGAACAGGCCCGATTGGCGCATCATCTGATCGACCAGAGTGGTTTTGCCGTGGTCGACGTGCGCGATGATGGCCACATTGCGAATGTCGTCGCGCTTCATCGAGATATTATAACAGAACAGGTTCCAGCCTGTCTGCTTGGTGGTGTTATGGTGGACAAAGCTAAGGTAGTCGCGGATTTTCTCAGCCCATGATAAGACTGAACCATCCACTCCGTCCGATTTGCGGCCAATCGAACGTTCAGCAAGATGAAGTTTTCGTGAATTTCCCGGTTGGAACTGTTGTGCTTCCTCGCGATTCCGCAGAATAACCTGTCCCGTTTGTCTTGCACCTGTGAGGATCGGCCATGGACCTCTATTTGATTCGTCACGCCGACGCGTTGGCACTTGGAGAACACGGCATCAACACGGACGCCGAACGGCCCTTGAGCGATCAAGGTGAAAGTCAGGCCCGGCAAGTCGCCAAAGCGCTGCAAAAACGCGGCATTGTTTTGGACAAGCTGCTCACGAGCCCCTTGGTGCGCGCTCGCCAGACTGCCGACTTAATGCTGCGCTCATGGAACGGCACAGCGCCTAAGCTGGTCGTGTGCGACGAACTGGTTCCCGACGCCAAGCCGCGCAAGCTCGCACGCTTCCTTCGCAAAGTAGGCGGCGAGAAAATCGGCATGGTCGGGCACTTGCCGCACATCGCGACGATGGCTGCCTGGCTGATCGGCTACAAGAAAGCGCAGATCGAGTTGGCCAAGGCCGGAGTGGCGCACGTCGCCTGCGCGAACGGATTGAAAAAAGGCATGGGCAGTCTGGAATGGCTGGTGACGCCGGCGTGGTTTGAGTAGTCCGTCTAACCCAACACAAACTACTTCCCAATCGCGTACAGCGTCTTGAACCCGCGCAGGTAGATGCGGCCGTTCGAGATGACCGGCGAAGCTGTGAAGGCGTCCGGCAACACGTTGTCGGCGAGCAGCTCGAACTTGGGGCCGGCTTTCACTACGCCGAAGTTGCCTTCGCGCGACGTGAGGTAGATCTTGCCGTCGGCGTAGACGGGCGAGGCGCGGTAGCGTTCGTCGGTGTGTAATCGTTCATCGTAGAGCTCCTTTCCGGTCGCCGCTTCCCAGCAGCGCAAGACGCCGCGCTCCGAGCACAGATAGACCAGGCCGTCGTGAACCAATGGGGAAGGCACGTCCGGCGAGCCTTTCGGCTTGCGCCACTGTTCGTGGGCATTGCCCGCTTGGATCGTCCCCGAGGCGCCGGGCTTGACCGCGACCATGGTTCTGCCGCGGGCCGTCGGCACCACGAGCAAATCCTTTATCGCGACCGGTGACGAGATGATGCGCAAGGCGAAGTCGTACTTGGTGCTGGAATTCAGGTCGCCGACGCGGAAAACCTCGCTGCCATCCTTGAGCCGGTGGCCGGTGGCGTAATCGCAGCCGAGGACGACGACACAGATCTCGCCGCCGTTGTGCCAAAGACAAGGCGAGGCATACGCGTCTTTGCATTCGCCTCGGGCGTCGCTCTTGCGCTCCACTTTCCAGACTTCGTCGCCGGTCTTCTTGTCGATGGCGACGACAAAGTGGCCGTTGGTGTGCAAGATCGCGACATAGAGCCGGTCTTCATGAAGCAATGGCGTGTTATGCACGCCGTGCAGGATTTTGAATTTGCCGTAGCGTTGTTGGATGTCGGCCTTCCAGATTTCGTTGCCTTCGAAGTCGAAGCAGGCGAGGTGGCCCGTGCCGACGTAAGCAAAGACATATTTGCCGTCAGTGCTCGGAGAGGCAGACGCTTCATTGGCTTCGTCACCCTTAATGGCGATGCGGCCGCCGGAGCCGACTACGCGCTTCCATAATTCCTTGCCGGCAGTGTTGATGCAAAGCAGTTTCTGATCGTTGCCGTCGCCGCTGGTGAGGAAAATGCGGTCGTTCCAGACGACCGGCGTAGAGCCGCCGCGACCGGGCATTGGAACGGTCCAGAGCACGTTTTTCGACTCGCTCCATTGCCAGGGCACACCGGTTTCTTTGGAGACGCCGGTATTGTCCGGGCCGCGCCAGTGGGGCCAGTTGTCGGCGTGGGCAATGGCCGCGCCCAGAAGAAACACGATGCCAACGAGTAGCAGTCTGGGGATGGGTGACAGTTGGGACACGGTTGCTCCTCTGGATGCTTGAAGGGAGTGCTTTGAAAACACCGATTGCCTACATTCGGTCCACCTTGGTTTACGGCGGATTCACCGATTGGCAATGATCACTAACGGCACCAAAATGTCAGTTGCTCGCGATCAGTTGTCGAATGGCGGGCACCAGCTTCGTGGGGACAATCATGACGGTTTGCTTCGGGGCTTCGTAGGCCGCCTCATCTTCAGCAACGGCCTCTTCCTCCGTTTGATTCTCGTAATGCGCAAGCACCTTGCGGACGCGCGCTTCATCCCAGCCGGGCGGGAACTTTTGCCGGGAGGCCTTCGTGCTTTTGGGCTTTTTGGGCTGACTCATCCTTTTCCTTTCCTACGGTGACGGCGGCGGTAAGCTTTCAAAGGCTTGCCGATCAAGTCATAGGCGGTGATGACAAACACGCCGTCTCCCTCCTGATCCCGGCTATAGATGACCTTCAAGTAACGGCCGGCGGCCGTTTGTCCCAGTGCGACGCGGCTGCCTTCCGTGCCGGCACGATCTTCCTCTGGCCTTGACAGCACTTGCCGCACTTCCTCTTGCGTCACTCCATGATCCGCGATGTGCGGCAGGTCGGTTTCAGGGTCAATGTAGAACCGAAGTTCCATTGTAACACACGTTCGCCAAACTTGGGGTTGGCGAATGCATCAATTCCTACTCGTCTCAGCGGTTGGAAACGAGTAGCGATGCGGTCCCGGAGGATCTGGACTTTCATTTTCGGAAATCGCCTAGAGGCCAGTCAGCACGCCGGTGCTGTCGCCCAGAGTGGCGACGCGGGTGCCGAAGCGTTCGAGCATCGCGAGCCACAGGTTGGTGACCGGCGTTTCGCGCGGATAGCGGGCGTGGCGGCCGGTGCGGATGGTGCCGCCGCCTTTGCCGGCCAGGAGAATCGGCAGGTCGTGGTGGGTGTGGCGGTTGCCGTCGCCGATGGCACAGCCGTAGGCGACCATGCATTGATCGAGCAGGGTGCCTTCGCCTTCGCGGATGGATTTCAGCTTCTCGACGAGGTAGGCGAACTGGCGGACGTGGTAAGTGTTGATGGCGCGGACGCTGTCGATCATGCGCGGGTCGTTGCGGTGGTGCGTCAATTCATGGTGGCCGCCGGTGACGCCGATCATGCGGTATTGCAGGTTACTGCCTTCGCGCGCGACCATGAGGGTGATAATGCGGGTCACGTCGGTCTGGAAAGCCAGCGCCACGACGTCGCAAACTAGCCGGAAATGCTCGGTGAGGTCGGCGGGCAGCCGGCGCACGCGCTCGGCGTCTTCGGGAATTTGCACGGGCGGCAGTTTTTCCGCGCGCTGAATGCGTTGCTCCAGCTCGCGCACGTTGGAGAGATATTGGTCGAGGCGCTGCCGGTCCGTGCCGCCGAGCTGATTCTCAAGCGCGCGGGCGTCGTCCAAAACGGCGTCGAGCACGCTGGCCCGGTCCTGGTCGCGGCGAATGCGCGCGGGGTCATTGGGCTGGGCCGAGAACAACCGGTTGAAGATGAGCCGGGGGTCGGACTCGGTCGGCAATGGCGACGTGGCGTCGCGCCAGGCGAGCGTGTGCTCATAGACGCAGGAGTAGCCGCTGTCGCAATTGCCGGTGCCGCGGAAACGCTCGACGGCGATTTCGAGCGAGGGCAGACGCGTGCGGTCGCCCAGGCGCTGGGCGGCGACCTGGTCGGCGGAGACGCCGGCGCGGATGTTGGCGCCGGCGGTCTTGCGGGCCTGGGCGCCGGTGAGGAACGAGGCCGAAGCGCGGGCATGGTCGCCGGGGCCGTCGCCGTTGGGCCGGGCCTTATCGCAGGTGAGGCCGCTCAGGATCAAGAGGTCCTGCTTGTGCGGCAACATTGGCTTCAGGATCGAGCGGAAGGTGTAATCCGTGCCCGTCAAACTGGGAGTCCAATCGTCTTGGATGACGCCATTGGGCACGTAGAGGAACGCCATGCGGCGCGGCAACGCGGCCTGGCTGGCCTGTGCCATCGCGGTGCGCGGCAGCATTGCTTCCAAGAGCGGCAAGGCCACGGCGGTCCCAACTCCACGCAACAGGGTTCGACGCGATATCCGCTTGGTCATGGCTCATTCCTTTTCTAACGCAGAGGGTGCAGAGAACGCGGAGAAATGCAAAGGAATATTTAGACTCCGATACTTCAAATCTTTCTCTGCGTTCTCCGCGTGCTCTGCGTTTCTACTTAGCTGTCCGCAGCTGGAAGGGCTCGCTTTTGGCCACTTCCACCAGCAGTGTAACAAAACGGTAATCGTTTTTCTGCAATGATTCAAGGATTTTGTCCACGGCGCACTTATCGTAAAACTCCACGCCGCGGCCCATAGCATAGGTTAACACCTTTTCGGTCAAACAGCGACTCAAAAGGTCTTTCTTATTCTTCAAAATCGCCTTCAGTTCGGCCGGTCCTTTAAACGATTTGCCGTCGGGCAGGACGCCGGACGGATCGATGTCGAACTTGCCGTCTTTGTCGCGCCAGGCGCCGACCGCGTCGTAATTCTCGAAGGCAAAGCCGATGGGGTCCATCCTCTGATGGCAGGAGGCGCACAAAGCGTTGTCGCGGTGCATTTCCATCACTTTGCGGAGCGAGCCGGTGAGCCGTTTGGCGTCTTCGATCGCCGGGACGTCTGGGGGCGGCGGGGGCGGCGGCGTGTTTAGGATTTGCTCCAGCACCCATTTGCCGCGCAACACGGGCGAGGTGCGGTCGGGGTACGAAGTCAGCGTCAGGATGCTGCCGTGCGTCAGGATGCCGCCGCGATTGGGCGGCAACTTCACTTTGCGAAACGCGCTGCCAAAGACGTTGTTGATGCCGTAGTGTTTTGCCAACTTTTCGTTGAGGAAGCTGAAGTCGGCGTCGATGAAATCGAGGATGCTGCGGTTTTCACGCAGGATCGCGTCGAAAAAAAGCTCCGTTTCCTTGTACATTAGATCGCGTAATTCGTCACTGAAGTTCGGAAAGATCTTGGGATCGGGAGAAGTTTTTTCCAAGTTGCGCAACGTGAGCCATTGGCCGGCGAAGTTTTCGACAAAGGCGGCGGATTTTGGGTCCTTCAACATCCGTTGCACTTGCGCTTCGAGATTCTTGCGCAATTCGCCCTTGGCCGCCAGTGCGAATAGCTCCGCGTCCGGCATGGTGCTCCACAGGAAATACGACAGCCGGCTGGCCAGGGCATATTCGCTGATGGGATACGCTTTGCCGGAGACGGCACTGGGCGGGTCCAGCTCGACACGGAACAGGAAGTGCGGCGACACGAGCACGCGGCAAAATGCCAGCCGGATGCAGTGCTCGAAGCGGTCGCCTTGCTTGTGCGCTTTGTCGAACAGGCTCAGCAAACGCTCGACTTCTTCGGGCGGGACCGGACGCCGAAACGCGCGGGTGGCGAAGCGACCGACAATCTCCTTGGCGGCGTCGCGCGGCGTCAAGCCGGCCTCGTGC
>JAKEHV010000064.1 GCA_022614915.1 Gemmataceae bacterium
GGTCCAGTGTGCTCGACACGACGTACTTCTTTGCCGCGTCGATCGTCCGGGCGAAGGGTTCCATCCAATCAGGCCTCGCTCCCGTCCCCGCCGGCGGCCGGAACGCCTCCTCCATCATTTCGTAAGTCACCCGGCCAAAGAGGAGCGCATCGGCCCGGTCGAGGTTCTCGATCGCGTGACGATGCAATTCTTCGTCCGCGGGTATTGCACGATGATCGCAGCACCCGTCCAATGTGACGTTGATGGAATACCGAAGGGCTCGCATTACGTGCTCCTGCAGCGGGCTAACGTTCAGCATCAGCTGCGGCGCGCAGCGCCGTCAGCTGCGTGCTGGCAAGCCGCCACGTTGCCAGAGCAACGCCCGCCGTCACTTCGTCGGCCTCCGGCGTGGCCGCTGCTTCGCAGCAGCCCCTCGAATGATGAGTCTGCCCCTCCCTTTGGATGGCAACGGAACCCTCGCCTGATCAATCGCAGCGGCAATCATCGCCTCCACGTCTGGATGCGCCAACTGGCTGGTCGCGTCCACGCGGACGAAGCGGGTCTGCTTTCCCGATCCTAGCAGAAGCTTCTTCGGGTCGGGCAGCTGAGGTCCCTGATTGAAGTACAGAGTCACACCGGTGGCACGTGCGGAGATCGCCACGATGCCATCGATCCCGCGGTCCGTCGGCGAATAGCCGATGACGATGGAGTTGTTGTAGTCGTACGCCAATGCCACTGCAATAATCGGGGCGAGAGGATTTGAACCTCCGACCTCTTGGTCCCGAACCAAGCGCTCTAATCCAAGCTGAGCTACGCCCCGTTTGTCTTGCTTACCTTAACGAAAACACGCTTTTTGTCAACGTATGTTTCGCAGCCGACAGGACGGCAGTCAGCTCCCAATTGTGGTTGCATCCGACCAGGAACACCGTAGACTCAAATCCAAGATGAGAATCTATGTGCTTGGCAACGCGAACCGCTCCGGCGTGAGCGAAGAAGTAGCGCGTTGGCTGCCGTTCTTGCGCGAACGCGCTCAGGTGCTGACTGTCGATTTGCGTCAGGAGCAAAACCTGTCCGACCTGCCGGAAGCCGACCTCGCGCTGGTTTTCGGCGGCGACGGCGCCATTCTGCGCGCGGCCCGGCAAATGGCCTATCGCCAGACGCCGGTACTGGGCGTCAACCTGGGCCGGCTCGGTTTTCTAGCCGACATCCATCCCCAAGAGCTGCACCAGTGCTTCGAACAAGTCTTGCAAGGCAATTATCGCTTGACCCGGCATCTCATGTATGAGTGCATCATTGCCGCCGGGTCACCCCCGACCCCTCTCCCCCTGGGCGAGGGGCGAATAGGAGCCCCAGCTCACGACGGCGCCTTCTTGGGCCTGAACGAAGTCGTTGTCCATACCTCGCCCCCGTTGCACATGCTCGATCTGGAGCTCGAAGTGGACGGCGTCGCCGTTTCCCGCTTCAGCGGTGACGGACTGATCGTCAGCACTCCGATCGGCTCGACCGGGCACAACTTGTCCGCGGGGGGGCCGATCCTGGGGCAGGAGCTTTCGGCGTTTGTCCTGACGCCGATTTGCCCGCACACATTGACCTATCGGCCGCTCGTCGAATCCGCGGAAAAAACGTTCACTATCCGGTTTGGCGGCGGCGCCGAAAAGGCGATGGTGATCATCGACGGCCAAGAAACGAAGTTGTTGTCCGCCGGCCAAGTAGTGACGATTCGTAAAGCACCGGTGACTTTTAGTCTGGTGAAGGTGCCGCAGCGCAGTTTTTTCCAGATACTTAGAGACAAGCTGCATTGGGGCACGCCGCCCACCTACCACGGTGAACCCTAGCGGCCTGGGTTGCGTAGAGCTTGTATACCAATGTCATGATCTGCAAACGAGTTTGCTACGCGGGCCGGGTTCAAGGCGTGGGTTTTCGCTATACCGCTCAGCGCGTGGCCCAGAAGTTTCCCGTGTCGGGGTTTGTCAGAAACCTGAGCGACGGTCGCGTGGAACTCGTCGCCCAAGGCGCGGGGGAAGACGTGGATCGCTTCTTGGCTGCCGTGGACTCGGCCATGACCGGCTACATCGAAAGCCAAACCGTGCAAACGGAAACCATCCAGACCCTCGAAGGATTTGGGATTCGACATTAGACCTCACGTCCCGTGTGAGGATTGCGGAAGAAAGGGAATCATGTCCGGCACTTTCGTGCAATTGACGATTTGGTCCGTCATCATCATCGCCATTCAGGTTTTGGCTGCCGTGCCCTGGCTCCTGGCGTTGGATTACCGCAACCGGGAGCGGATTCGGCAGCCGCGCCTTTGGGGTCAAGCGGCGCTCATCATATTGGGTGTGGGGCTCCTTTTGGGGGCCTACCTCAACACGCAAGCCGAAGCCGAATCGCTGACGCGCTGGGGGCGATTCTTCGGCACCGTGCTGCATTTGCAGTTAGGCGCCGATATGTTTGTCCTGATCTTCCTGCTGCTGTTGTCGTTTTGGCCCAAAGGCGGCGCGGTGGCGCTGGCGGCGTTTCAAGAAGGCATTCGCCAGCCGATGTATTGGCTGCTGTTTGGCGTGGCGGCCTTTCTCATGGCAGTGTCTCCTTTGATGCCGTTCTTCACATTCGGCGAAGACCTCAAGATGGTGAAAGAGCTGTGCTTCTCCTTCGCCATGCTGGCGCCGGCGGCTTTCGGCGTCATTGCCGCCGCTATGTCGGTCAGCGAGGAAATCGAAGGGCGCACCGCAGTCACGCTGATGAGCAAGCCGATTTCGCGCCGCCAATTTCTGTTGGGTAAGTTCGGAGGCATCGCATTGGCCGCCCTGACCATGACCGTGCTTTTGGGTTGGCTGCTCGTTTGGATCGTCATCTTCAAGACCACCTACGACCGCGGCTTTCCAGGCATCGCCGAAGTGCCCGACCCGGCATGGGTGACGCAAGGCGTGGCCGATTTTTTCGGGCAGAACATCGCAGGCGAATTGGTGAAGGGCATGGGATTCTGGGCGCATAGCGCCGGCGAAGCATTGCCCGGTCTGGTCATCGGCTTTTGCCAAGTCATGGTGCTCATCGCCGTGGCTGTGGCGTTGGCGACGCGTTTGCCGATGATCGTCACCCTTACCGTGTGCATGCTTGTCTATTTGTTGGGACACCTGACGCCGGTGATGACCGAAGTGACGCGCGGCGGCCTGCCTCTTGTTTACTTCGTGGCCCAGCTCTTCGACACCGTGCTGCCCGGCTTGGACCTGTTCGACACCGGCTCGGCAGTCATCCGCGATTTGCCTCTGCCAATCGGTGAGTACGCGGTTTACACAGCCAATGTCGCGCTCTACGGGATCACCTACACCGCCATCGCACTTTTGTTCGGGCTCATCCTTTTCGAAGACCGCGACTTGGCGTGAATGCGGAATCACCGCAGAGGCGCAGAGAATCGCAGAGTTAGAGCAAGACAGAAAGAACTTTTTTCAATTCTTGTTCCAATTCTTTTCTCTGCGTTCCTCTGCGCCTCCGCGGTGAGAATTTGATCGAAAAAAGAGGCGCCAGCTCTTTCCGACTTCGAAGCGAGGACCAGGGACGTTCACGAAGCTCATTACGACACCTCGTGTGCGGGAACCGCGTTTCCTTAGCCCGCCACGAGGTGTCGTAATGAGCTAAAGAACAACGGCCCTGGGGAAGCAATGGGAGGCCAAAGTCAACCGCGGCGGAACACCGCAGCAAGATGGTCTCGGAAAAAAGCTGGGCGCCCCCGTCTACGGCGTTGCATTATCCTTGGACGCCTTGCAATTGCAACTCGGAAATCTCTTTTTCCACAAGCGACGCCAAGTCAGGGCGACGCTGCACCAGTTGGACGATGCCCGCAAGTCCGGCGCGCCATTCGGGGCCGCGCAGCGAGCGCAAGGCGACCTTGAACAACGGCAACAACAGCGGGGCGTCGTCCGGGCAGTCCGCCAGGCGGCGGGCCATTTGCCGTACGACCATCGGCTTGTGGCGGTTGCCCCTGTGGATGTTGAGCAAGACCGTGGCCCAGAGCAAGCGGACCAGATCCGGCGCCAGCGCGACATTCTTCGGCAGCGCGACGGTCTTCTTGCCAAAGCGTTCCTCCAGATGCGCGACCAGCCGCAGTCGCACGTCGTCATAGGGCGATTCGAAGAGGCGTTGCCAGATTTGCACCGCATCCCGAGGATGCTCCCCTCGCCCTGGAGGGAGAGGGGCCGGGGGTGAGGGGGCAGATTGCATTAGCCAATCCCATCCCTCCGTGCGCACGTCGGCATGACGCGAATCGAGGAATTCGAGCACCCAATCCGGTTCGAATGCTTCGCTTTGGGCCAGCACGCTCCGAAGCCAGCGGACGATTTCGGGCCTCTGCGTGTCCGATTGGGCTTCGAGCACGCGCCACAGCGTAGGACGGATTGCCGATCCGTCCCACAAATCGGCCGGCTGTCTTTGCTGCAGCCAGCGAAAGCCAAGGCGGGCCACCGGCACGGGCCGGCTGCAAGCCAGGCTCACCACTTGTTCCAGGGAAGCCTGTTCGGGCCGGACGAACTTCGACACCAAGGAACAAATAACGTCGAGTGCGGCCGGCGTCGCGGTTTCCAACAGCTTCAGCCAACGATCCGGCGGGACCGTGGCCGTGCCGGCATGCTCGTTCAGGTATTCGCCAGCCAGCGCACCGACTTCCGCCAAATCACTCGTTAAAAGGCCGAGCAAGTCCTCCAAAGAAGCTCGCGCCAGGATGGACGGCTCGACGCGCAGGAAATGCACAACCCATTGGCGGACGGGGCGGCATTGGGCATTCTTGAGTAGCTCCAAAAACGCGTGCGGCGCGCGCTGCCACAACTCCGCGAAGGCCGGCGACGGCTTCAGCTCACCTAAGGTGTGCCCCGGTTGCAGCGTCCAGCCATGACTGCGCGGCCAGAGCGCCGGACTATGACGGAACAATATGTGCACGAGTCCCCAGTTATCGAGCAAGGCCAGCCCGTCTTCGACGTCGTCGTCCTGGTAGAGCTTGAGCGCAGTGAGCACGGCAGGGATGTAGCGCTCCGGCGCGGTCTTTCCCAGGTTGCGGAAGTAACGCCATGTCCGCCGGCGCATGTAATTGCGAGTGTGGACCGTGAACAGGCGGAATCGCTCGAGTTTCTTGCGTATCTCTTCGGACAGCGTCTTGGGCGGCCGGCCGCGCAGGCGCAGTTTGATTTCCAGGTCCGTGACCTTGCCCCAAAACGAGCTTTGCACCACGACGCCGCGCGGCATCGCCGAACCGCGCGGCACGACGATTTTTTCGATGGGCCAATGCGCGTACACGTAAAACGATCCGCGCCCGCCCGAGATGTTCGTGGTCTGGGCGCCCGCGGCTTCCCATTGCCGGCGCAAAGCCTCCGCCTCCCGTTTGTCGTTCACCGTGCGATTCTCGAAATGGAAAGTGCTCTTGGTCCGACGCCGAATGGAACGGTCGAACAAGACCAGGAAGTGGGCCAGCGCTTCGTCGTCGCCGGCCTTTTCGGCTAACTTGTACAGGCGCTTGACCAGGCCTTCGTGATGATAGGCATTGAGCGGCCGGCGCAGGTATTCGAGCAAAGACGAGCGTGCCGAGGAACGCCGGTCCGCGAACCAGGTTGCCGCGAACGCCGCCAGGCGCGGCGCATCGTCGCAAGCCCGCAGCGCGTCCACGAAGCCCGGATCGCCGCGCGCGTAGAGTTCCTCGATCACCAACCAGGAACTGGTCGTTGCCATGAAGGATGAGGCTAGTGCGGCGGCGAGGGCTTGTCAAATCGATTCTGTTCCACGCATTGAAGTGGTTGGCGTCGGCGGACTGCGCTGACGGCATTGTCCACTTCGCGCTGCAGCACCCGCGCCGGCACCCCTTTGTTCCGCGCGCGTGCCCGCTTCACCAACTCCCGACCGCGCGCGAACAACGCCGCTTTTTCTGTGTCCGACAGCTCGGAGGATGGAATCAGCTTGCCAATGACCCGGCCGCCAAGCTCCAGCTCAACGCCATTGGCCGCGAACGGCAACCCGCGCAAGAATTCTCGAACAGCCGGCGCCGCCTTATCGACCTTGATCCGCTTCATTAGACCTCCGCAACGATAGATGCCACTGGCTGCACTATAGCGAAAAAACCAATGATTTGTCAAAGCACCACTTCTTTGTGCAGTTTTGGACCCTGCCGTTTTTTTTTTGCTGCCAATCACCTTGCCAAGCCTATCTAAAACAGCTCACCCGTCGGGGCGCCGCCTACCTGTCAGCGTCAAAATGTTCGATAGCGTATCCCAAGGCCAGTGCAACTTTCTCCGCTGCGCGACGTTTCTTCTGGAATGGCGCCTTTGGAAGAAAGACCAACTCCAGATGATCTTCAGTTAGGACCACTACTTCGAACGGAGCCGTCTGTCTGCCGATGCTTGCGAAAGACCTGGAATATCCTCATCGTAGGGCGTGCCGGGAACGTTGTGCGTATGTCGGACGTCGTCTTTGGAATCACCTTCGCGCATTTCCCAAACGCGACCGACGAAGCCGCGCGCGTCGCCGGTTGCCGTAAAAAGTCGAAGTCAGAAGCCAAACGTTGCTCATGTTGACTCTCCGCAGTCGCAGATTTGAGCGGGGTTGCGTAACCGCCCCGTGGAACCGCCCCGTGATACCGCCCGGGAAATAGGACTGTCCACTTCCACTCTTGCGGGCACACGGGGCGCTTACGCAACCCCGCTCCACGAATACGACTGAAAACTGGACGGGGTGATTGTAAGGCGGAGTTAAGGTTGGTTGCATCCAAATTCTGTGGAATGGGCCGCACTTGCCGCCTGTGGTTGTCCTTGCCGTTTTTTGTTCATCGCAAAACCTCCATGCCGTAGGATAATCTCCATTGCCCGAGGAGAACCCGATGCGCCGGCTGGTTTCGTGTACGCTGTTTCTTCTTTGCCTTGATGCCGCCGTGGGCAGGTCGCAGCCGCCCGTGGTCGACATCAAAGGGGACAGTACCGCTCTGGCTGTCGCCTGGTCGCCCGACGGCAAACGGCTCGTCTCCGGTTGGGAAGACGGCGCCGTGCGCATCACGGATATCCCCAGCGGCAAAGAAGTCGACAAGTTGCAATCGGGCTCCCCGGTCATCGGCGTCGTGTTTTCGCCCGATGGAAAAACGCTTGGCGTCAAGTCGGGGGCCAAGGATGGACCGCTGAGCGTTTGGGACCCGAAGGCGGCGAAAAAACAAAAGCAATTAGCTTTCCCGGGTTATACGTGTAATCACATTGCATTCACCTCAGATGGACAGACTCTCGTCGCGTCCGGGCCCGGCGAGCATATGGTCTGGAATCATGGCAAAGGCGGCGGCTACGGCAGCCGCTCGGGCCAGGTGCCGGCGGGCAGCTCGGCGGCGGTGTCGGGGGACGGCACCGTGCTCGCCTGGAGCAATCCGCAGGGTGCTGTCATTCTCTTTCACACCGACCCGCGCAAGCAGCAGCGCATGCAGATCGGCCCGACGGTGGCTTTCGCTCTCTCCAACGATGCTGGCCTGTTGGCTGCGGCTTCACCGGACAAGAGCATTCGCCTCTGGAACGTGCAGGGCGCGGAGGCGCGCAAGTTCGAAGGGTTGCGCGAGCCGGCGAAGCTTCTGCAGTTCTCCGCCAACGGCAAGGTGCTGGCCGCCGCCTCGGCCGGCGATCCGGTCGTGCGGCTCTGGGACGTGGCGAGCGCGCGTTTGCGCCGCCGGCTTACCACCAACCCCGCGGACATCCGCGCCTTGGCGCTGTCGCCGGACGGCCTGAGCCTGGCGCTGGCAAGCGGCGCGCACGTCCATGTGTGGAACGTCGCCACCCGCGAACTCGGCGAATTGGGCGAACCCAAAGCGCTGTCGGCGGACCAAATGCAAAGCGCTTGGGAAGATCTGGCCAGCACGGATCAAACCAAGTCCGATAGTGCGTTTCGCCAGTTGGCTGTGGCACAACACCATGCCTTGGACTTCTTGAAAACGCGTGTCCGCGCTTTCGCTGTCCCGCCTGTGGACCGCAAACGCGTCGATCAATGGATCACGGAGCTGGACCATTCCCAGTATTCATTACGGCAACGCGCCTCTCTGGAACTTGCCAAGCTGGGTGAGCTGATTCAGCCCGCCCTGGAGAAATACCTGGCCACCAAGCCGTCGCTGGAAGGCGAGCGCCGTGCGAAGAAGCTTTTGGAGCGTTTGCGCGACCCCGAGCTGACGCCGGAGCGGCTGCGCTGTCTGGAAGCGGTTGAGATCCTTGAGATTCTGCGAACGGCCGAAGCGCGGCGACTCTTGGACGAGATTTCGCGTGAAGCACTCATTTCCCAGGTCCGGCTGGCGGCACGCGACGCGCTGGAGAGAACGAATCGCCAGTCCCCGGAATGAAAAGGCTGACGACCCGCATGTCCGGAATGTAGGACGGCTCTCCCGGCCCGTCCGGACGGTCCTGAAGAGCCGTCCTACAACAAAGAAAACAGCATTGTTAGCAACTGATAACAATGGGCGAGGGTATGCCTATGCATGAGTTGGCACTGACGAGTGTTTTCGAGATTTGCAACCTATTTTGAACAAACAATTTATGTCGATTCTCCCGTCAGTGCCAACTGGGTGCTAAAAGGTGGCACTGACGAGCGTGAGTGCCATGTCAAATCCATGTTTGTTAGTAATAGCTAATCGTTCGCACTTTAGACAACACAGTCAGAGCTACGCCCGTTAGGAAGCGGGACACTTTCAGAAATCACTTTCCGCTGGCGCAAAGAAGACCAAGAGCGTCAAGTCCTCGCTAATCGAATGAAAGCGATGCTCGATGCCCGCGCCGACGAACACAATGGAGCCGGGCTGCACGGCTTGATCTTCCGCGCCCACCCTGCTCATTCCGCGGCCGGAGACGACGTAATAAACTTCATCTTCGGCGTGCGGTTTCTGCCGGTCTACGCCGCCGGCGGGCAGACAGTAGAGGCCGGCGCTCAGAGCGGGAACGCGGAGAAATTCGAGGTAGGGGCGTCCGGAGCGCTTTTGGTCGGCCAGCAGGTTCGAGATTTCGTAGGCAGTCATTGCATTTTCACGTGCGAAGCTAGGAGCGAACGCTAAACGAGAAATCAGGCACGGGTGAGTTCCGTCCACAACGCTTTGTAATAGCGCATGAGCCGTTCGCCGCTGGCCAGGTCGGGCATGCCGGGGATCTCGGCGAGGGTGTGGCGGTCGTATCCTGTTTCGCGTAGCAGTCGAAACAGCTCGCGATACGGGTAGTCCGAATGCAATTCGTTGATGTGAACGGACTTGATCCAGGGCCGCAACAGCTTGAAGTACTCCACGACCGAGCCCCGGACCACGTCGCCGGGGTTGGAGTTCCAGGTGACGCCGACGCGCGGGTGGTTGGCATGGCGCATGATCGCGGCCACATTGGGCGGGTGGTCGGTGGTGCCGCGCCGGCCGTGCACTTCCAGCCAAATCTCGACGCCGTGGTCGGCAGCCGCCTGGCCGCAGGTCGCCAACGAGCGGCCGATTTGCTCCAGGGTGCGCTCCGCGGGGACGCCGGCAGGCAAGTCGTTAGGCCGGACCTTTACGCCTTTGCCGCCGATGTCCGCGGTGAGCTGACAGAACTGCCGGCAGATGTCGATCTGGCGCTTGACGATTGCGGCGTCGGTTGAATGGAACTCGCAAGTGGTGCCGCAGCCCCAAATCTCGATGCCGGCGTCGGCGAAGCGCTGCCGAACTTCTCTGCGCGCGTCGGCCCCGAGCGTCGGTTCGACGCCGTGTTTGTGCGTCGTGCGCAGCTCGACCGCGGCCAGGCCTACCGCCCGGCATATCTTCAAGATCGTCGGCACATCCCAGGCGGCGGCAATGTTGTAGGTCACGATGCCCAGGCGAAACTTGAGCGCAGCAGGATTCGAGCTGGGTTGAGTGGCTTGCGCGGCAGGAAGTGGTAGGCCGGCCGCGGTGAGGGCGCCGGCGCCCGCGAGAAACTGACGGCGTTGCATGACGGACCCCCAACTTGCAAATACGAAATCCGAAAAACGAAATTCGAAACAAAACCCAAACAACAACAGAAATAACACAAATACCCAAACAAATCAGCTGTTTGTTTGGGTTTTCTTTTTGAATACAGAGCTGGTTCAAGTTTCGGGTTAGTGCACAGAGGCGCCGGCCAGGTAACCGCGCAGTTCGCAGAAAAGTTTGTTGCAGCGGTCGCGCCAGGCCTGAGTCTGTGCCGTCTTATGATCGACGGCGCGCATGATCACGGTGATGTGCAGCAGATTCTGTTGCTGGAGGTTGTTGCGTTCCAGACGCAGCTCCATGTCCACGATTTCGGATTTCTTGCGAATGCCGAACCAGGAAAGCGGACCGCTGGACGAGGAGCCGACACTCTTGTTCGGCACGCCCAGACGGACGCGGATAAGCCCCGGGATGCTTTCGACGACGACGCCGTCAAAATCGTTGACGAAGCCGCGCAGCTTGTAGGAGGCGATCGTATCGGGCATCCAGGCTTCCATCTGGTGCACGACGCTGTGCGGGTCGTAGACGGGCGCGGGGGGCAAAGCAGTTTCGGCGATATTGTTGATGGGCGTGTCTTGCCCGTTGACGCCGACCGCAGCAACGTTGCCGTTCAGGCGTGCCAACGCGAACTCGTAGCGTTCCGCCAGGTCGCGGGCGCTGTTCGGACGATCGTTGGGATTCTTGGCGAGGCAAGCCATGACGACATCTTCGACGTCGGGCGGCACCCAATCGCCGGCGCCGACGTCCGCGAAGTGGGGCGGCGGCTCGGTCGCATGCGCGAGCAGCACGTCCATGGTCTCGTCGCGCGTAAAGGGCAGTTTCCCCGTTAGTAGCTCGAACAGAATGATGCCGACGCTGTACAGGTCGCTGCGGTGGTCCATCTCCTCGCCCTTGACCTGCTCCGGCGAGATGTAGCCGGGCGTGCCGACGGCAAAATCGCCGCCGGTTTCGGTGTTCTTGCAGCTGGTGAGGGCGGAATTATCGACCAGCTTGGCCAAGCCGAAATCCATGACCTTGATTTTTTCGTAAGGCGTGTCGGGATCGACGACCATCAAGTTGGCAGGCTTGAGATCGCGATGGACGATGCCGGCGGAGTGCGCGGCTTGCAGCGCTTCGCACAGCTGACCGACCATCCGGGCCACGCGCGTCGGACTGAGCCGGCCGTTACGCTGCATCAAGGTATCGAGCGAGATGCCGCGGATGTACTCCATCACGATGCAGGGGCCCTGCGGATCGTTGAGGGAGGCGTCGTAGAGGGTGACGACATAGGGATGTTGAAACCGAGCCATCATCAGCGTTTCGCGTTGAAAGCGGTCGCGGAATTTGGGGTCCGCCGCGATGTGGTCGTGCATTACTTTGACGACGACTTGCCGTCCGCCGAGGTCCGTCTGCCGGGCCAGATACACTCGCCCCATGCCCCCTTCACCGAGAAGGCGAATGGTCTCGTACCGGCCCAGAAAGATTCGTCCGAGCATGCGCAAAGTCCGTGAGGGAATTTCGGGAGAAACTCAACTGAAGTGTAGGTCACTTTTTGGTGGAGTGGCGGATGTTTTTTTTGACGGAACACGTCGGAATGTGCGAGATGTAATGTGAACACACGCCCAGTGGAAAACGCTTAGCCGGCACTATCCAGATCATTCCTGCAAATCGAAGTGCAAAAGAATCAGCCTTTGCAGGTCAGTTTGGCCCAGCGTGGAGGCGTCGGGTGCTGGCCCGTCGCAGAGAAAAACAGGTTTGTCCTCGTCCCGGGCCGATGCCAGTCCGTGGCTGCCGCGGACAAGGGTTGGAGCGAGAGGAATCACATCGAAAAGGGTGCGAAAGCCAAGCTTTTTGCAAACCAGTTTGCGCAGAAACCGCCCCATCGGCCAAAACAGCTTGGGGTTCAAAAATAACTCGCATGGATCGTAACCTGGCTTTCGATGTATGTCCACCGTGCGGGCGAAGTCGGGGGCGCGGCGATCATCTACCCAATAGGGATACGCGAACCAGGCGTTGGGACTGGACAATGCTATAAGATCGCCTGCGCGCGAATGATTCAGGCGAATCTCTTCGCGCTCCATACCGCCATAAACGCGACTGACACCCGGCAGCTGGCGAATTGCTTCGGCAACGCGCTGCGCGTCTTTGTCATCCTTTAGATAGACATGCGCAATTTGATGATCGCAGACTGCGAAGGCCGGGCTTTCGAACGTATCCAGCATCTCGCCGAAGGGACCGTCGCGCACTTGGAGCAAGCCGGCTTGGCGCAAGGCGCGATTGATCAAGATGGGCCGATCAACCGGTACGTGGGCGTATTCGTTCGTGACCCAAACACGTGCGCCGGTGGCGCGGGCCGCATCGAGCAAGGGTTCGCAGGCGGCGTCCAATTCGCGGACCAGTTTGGGCCAATCGCAGCGCTCGGGGCCCAGCTTTTGCGTGTCGTAATCCAGGTGCGGCAGATAGACGAGCGTGAAGTCGGGGGATTGGCTACGGACGATTTCCGCGGCGCAGCGTGCGATCCACTGCGTGCTCTGTATGCCGGCCTTGGGGCCCCAAAATGACGGAAACGGAAAGGGACCAATCTTGCGCTTGATTGATTCGGCCAATCCCTCGGGGTAACCAAGGACGTCGAATGCCTTGTTGCCGTCGGCGCCGTAATGCGGCTTCGGCGTGACGCTGATATCGACAGCCGCGCCTTGGTTGAACCACCAGAAGACCTTGGCGCAGCGGAATGATCTGCCGCGTTCGGCGGCGCGGCGGCGCGCAGTGGCATAGACCGGCTCGGCTTGTAGCAAGCGGTTCGACTGTTGCCAAAAACGGACCTCCATGGTGTCGCGGTAGAGCCAACCATTGCCGACGATGCCGTGCACTTGGGGCGGCTGGCCGGTGAGCATGGTCGCTTGGGCGGTGCAAGTGACGGCCGGCAAGGCCTCATGCAATGGCCGCGACCAGGACGGCGCGAAACCGCGCAGGCGCGTGGCGTATTGCAAATGGCGCGAGGTGAGGCCCACGGTGTTGAGGAGGATGAGGGGTTGCATGAACGTGTTATGGGGCGAACAGTGCCTGCAGCACTTGCAACACATTCGCTCCCAGTTTCTTGGAAATCTTGCCAAGGCGCTTGATTAGCCGGGAGCGGTCAATCGTTCGCAATTGATCGAGGACAATTTGGCCTTTGACGCCTTGAACGGTGCAGGACACACGTGTCGGATACGGTTTGCCTTTTGTCGTCATGGGTGCGACCAGGACGGTTCGCACCAATGCGTTGATGACGTTGGGCGAAACGATTAAACAAGGTCGCGTCTTCCGGATTTCGTGGCCAATCGTTGGATCGAGGTTAACGAGGTATACTTCAAAACGCTTTATCGCCATTCCCACTCCTCCTCATCCCAAGACGACAAGGAGGCGTCCGCATCCAAAAGGGCGTCGTCGCCGCGCTCGGCCATTTCTCGAAGTGCCTTGGCCCAGCCAGCACGTGGATGCCTTGGGTTTTTCAATACAATGCTGCGCTTCCGAACTTGAACCTCGATTTCTTTGTCGAAACCAACGATTTCCAGAACGGCTTTGGGCAAGCGAATGCCCTTGGAGTTGCCGATTTGAATAATGCGCGTTTTCACGGATCCTCCGTCGTAATTACATTGTATATCCGTTGATGCTACCGGCCCGCTCCTGCGCCCGTCAAGGCGCGTTCAACTTCTTTGCGGCCGCCTCTGCCGCGCGCAGCACGCGCAGGGCGTTACCGCCGAGAATCTTGTGAATCGCGTCACGCGAATGGCCGCGGTTGAGCAATTCCTGCGTGATATACGGATAATAGGAAACGTCCTCGAGTTGTTCGGGCGTCGAGCCGATGCCGTCGAAATCGGAGCCGAGCCCGGCATGATCTGCGCCGGCGATTTCGATGATGTGCTCGATGTGATCGACGACGTCGTGCACACTGCCGCGCGGCATCGGATTCTCTTTGCGCCATTGGGCCATGGCTTCCTGATAATCCTGTTCCTTTGGGTATTTGGCCTTCAACTCGCGCATCACTTTCGGGAAATCTTTCCGCGCGCGCGTCCCTTCCGGCGTGATAAAACCGGAGTAGAAGTTGACCATAACGACCCCGCCGTTCTTGGCGATGAGTTGCAGCACGTCGTCGGGCACGTTGCGCGGATGATTCGCCAAGGCCCACGCGGACGAATGCGAAGCGATCAGGGGCGCCTTACTGACCCTGAGGGCGTGCCGCATCGTGTCGGCGGACACATGCGAGATGTCCACGAGCATGCCCAGCCGATTCATCTCCATGACTACCTGCTCGCCGAACGGAGTCAGTCCATTGTGCCGCGGCTTGTCGGTGGCGGAGTCCGCCCAGTCGACGTTGTCTGAATGCGTCAGAGTCATGTAGCGCACGCCGAGCGCATAGTAGCTCCGCAAGACGCCCAGCGAATTGTCAATGGAATGGCCCCCTTCGACGCCGATAAGCGAGGCGATCTTGCCCTTCTTGTGAATGCGCAGCACGTCGTCGGCGCTGGACGCCATGGCAAACACATCGGGATAGCCGCGCACCAGGCGGTGGATGACGTCGATTTGCTCGAGCGTCTGCTTGACTGCGGTCCCGGTCTTCGCGGTCTCGGCGGAGACGTAGGCCGACCAGAATTGCGCTCCGACGTTTCCTTGGCGCAGCCGCGGAATGTCGGTGTGCAACGTCGGCTGCGGCTTGGCGATGTCGAAACGGCGCATCAAGAGATCGCCTTTTTGCCGGTATTTCCAAGGCAGATCGTTGTGCCCGTCGAAGATCAGGGCTTCGCGATGGAGGCGCAGGGCTTCTTCGGTGAGCTTCACGGGCCGGCGTTGGAGTGGTTTCTCTTGAGCGGTCAGCGCCATATCGGAATGTAAGAGGGAAAGCAGCAGCAGAGTGGGCACAATAAGAATCCGAACCGGTTGCATACGTGACTCCTATCCCGCGGGCTTGAATGCATCTATCCTCATAAGATGACAGCGGAAAAACAAC
>JAKEHV010000456.1 GCA_022614915.1 Gemmataceae bacterium
AAGCTGTTCGACATTCAAGAGAGCGGGTCTCCCAATGGAATGCCTTCGGAGGCTGAAGTCAGCGCTGGGATTTCGAAACATGGCAACGTCCTCCAAGAAGACAAAGTGTAGAAACCAACGAGCCACGCCAGGGAGCTGCGAAAGTGCCTGTAGTGCAGCTGGAACCCCTGAACGGTCCATGTAGGCTAACAAGAAGATTCAGCGTGTCAAGGTTTTTTCGTGTGAATGTACTGAGTAGTTTCCCGGGCGTCATCCCTAGCCATAGAACAGTATCTTGAGAACAACTGAGCGCTCAACCTTCGCGACTGGAAAATGCTTTGCAGGGCTGGGTTGCAAAGAATCAAAATCATAACAGTAAGGGAGTTAGGTCCAATTCTGGCAAAAATGGTTTGCAGGGCTGGTCAGAGGGGGTTGCAATGCAAACCATTCTGTCCGTCTAAGGCACCGATCTTGGCCGCTACTTGGAGAACTACCATGACTCGCCGTCGCATCGCGCTTTGGACACTGCTCGGACTGTTGACCCTGTCCCCAGCGGCATGGGCGCAGCCGCCGAAAAAGGAATCCTCGCCGCTCGAAACAGCCGCCGCCGGCTTCAAGTTCCGCTCCATCGGCCCCGCCATTGCCTCGGGCCGCATCGCCGGGTTCGCGGTGCATCCCCAAATGGACAGCACGTACTACGTGGCAGTCGCTTCGGGCGGCGTGTGGAAAACCGTCAACGCCGGCACCACCTGGACGCCAATCTTCGATAACGAAGGCGCCTATTCCATCGGCGCGATCGCGCTTGATCCCAAAAACCCGAGCGTGGTCTGGGTCGGCACCGGCGAGAACAACAGCCAGCGCAGCGTCGGCTATGGCGACGGCATCTATCGCTCCGACGACGGCGGCAAGTCGTGGCGCAACCTCGGCCTGAAAAACTCCGAGCACATCGGCAAGATCGTGATCGACCCGCGCAATTCCGACGTGGTCTATGTCGCCGCCCAGGGCCCGCTCTGGAGCGCTGGCGGGGATCGCGGCCTCTTCAAAACCACCGACGGCGGCAAAACCTGGAAGAAAGTCCTGTCTATCAGCGAGCACACCGGCGTCACCGACGTCGTCCTCGACCCGCGCAACCCGGACATCTTGCTCGCCGCCTCGTACCAGCGCCGCCGGCACGTGTGGACGCTGATCAACGGCGGACCGGAAAGCGCCATCCACAAATCCACCGACGGCGGCCTTACCTGGCGCAAAATGAAATCCGGCCTGCCCACCGAGGAATTAGGCCGTATCGGCCTTGCGATAGCGCCATCCAGCCCCGTGGGGCAGGCATTCTTGCCTGCCGGGCAGACAGGAATGTCTGCCCCACAAAACGCCATCGTTTACGCGACGGTCGAATCCATCGACAAAAAAGGCGGCGTCTTCCGCTCGACCGACCTCGGCGAGACCTGGGAGCGGCGCAACGAATTTGACCAGGGGGCGATGTACTATGGCCACGTCGTCGCCAATCCCAAGAACGCCGATCGCATCTACGTGATGGGCGTCTACATGCAAGTCTCCGACGACGGCGGCAAGACGCTGAGCCGGCTCGGCCAGAAGTGGCGGCACGTGGACGACCACGCCATTTGGATCAACCCGAAAAACACCGACCATTACCGCGTCGGCTGCGACGGCGGCATTTATGAAAGCCATGACCGCGGCGCCAACTGGACTTTCCACGCCAACTTACCGGTCACCCAGTTCTACGACATCACCGTGGACGAAAGCGGCCCGTTTTACCACGTCTACGGCGGCACGCAGGACAACTTCACCCTCGGCGGCCCGGCCCGCACCAAGAGCACGCACGGCATCACCAACGCCGACTGGTTCGTGGTCCTGGGCGGCGACGGCTTCCATTGCCGCGTCGATCCCAAAGACCCCGACACCGTCTACGCCGCGCTGCAGTACGGCGTCTTGAGCCGTTTCGATCGCCGCACCGGCCAGAGCCTGATCATTCAGCCGCAAGAGGGCAAAGGCGAGCCGCCCTTGCGCTGGAATTGGGATTCGCCGCTCATCATCAGCCCGCACAAGAATACCCGGCTCTATTTCGCCGGCAACATACTCTTCAAGAGCGAGGACCGCGGCGATTCATGGACCGCGGTCAGCGGCGACCTCACCCGGCAGATCGACCGCGACAAGCTGCCGGTCATGGGCAAGCTCTGGGGCATCGACGCGGTCGCCAAGCACCAATCGACTTCGTTTTACGGCAACACGCTCGCGCTCACCGAGTCGCCAAAGAAGGAAGGCCTCATCTATGTGGGCACCGACGACGGCCTCGTGCAGGTGACCGAGGACGGCGGCAAGAACTGGCGCAAGATCGACAAGTTCCCCGGCGTGCCGGACCAGACTTATGTGACGCGGCTGTTGGCCTCGCAGCACGCCGAAAAGACGGTGTATCTATCGTTCAGCAATCACAAGAACGGCGACTTCGCACCCTATCTTTTGAAGAGCACCGACGCAGGCCAGACGTGGACGAGCATCAAGGGCGACCTGCCGGAGCGCGGCAACGTGCTTGCCATTGCCGAGGACCACGTCAATCCGAACCTGTTGTTCGTGGGCACGGAGTTCGCGCTTTACTTCACGCCCGACGGCGGCCAGAAGTGGATTCGCCTCAAAGGCGGCTTGCCGACGATCGCGGTGAAGGACCTTGCGATCCAGCGGCCGATGAACGACCTTGCTGTCGGCACGTTCGGCCGCGGCATTTACATACTTGATGACTACACGCCGTTGCGCGAACTAGCCGCGCATCTTGGCGCGCCACCAGTGCGAGCGGCCGGCGGCGAGCGGCCTGGGCCGGTCGGTTCGCCCTCTGTCAGTGAAAGTGTCTTGTGCACAGTGCGTGACGCCCAACTGTACATACCCAGCCGGCAATACGGCATGCGCGGCAACGCCTTTCAAGGTTCGGCTTTCTACGCTGCCGCCAATCCGTCCTTCGGCGCGACGTTTACTTATTACTTGAAGGATTCGATCAAGACGGCGAAGCAACTGCGCCGCGACGCCGAAAAGGAAGCTGCCAAGAAGAGCTTGCCCCCGCCGTTGCCTACGCCCGAGCAACTGCGGGCCGAAGCGGAGGAAGAAGCGCCGGCAATCATGCTCACAATTGCCGACGCGAATGGCAAAGTTCTGCGCACGCTGACCGGCCCAGCCAGCCAAGGGGTTCACCGCGTGGCCTGGGACCTGCGCGAGCCGGCGGCGATCCTGCCCAAGGGGCCGGCGAAGGACGATGACGAGGATTTATTCCGCGGCGGACCGCAAGGACCGCTGGTCGTACCGGGCACTTATCAGGTTTCGATGGCCAAGCGCGTCGGCGGCAAGGTGACGCCGCTGGGCGAGCCGCGCCGATTCGAAGTTGTGGCCGTCATCGCTTCGCCTGCGGTGTCTGTCGCGACGGAAGTTGCGCCAGGAGTGCGTAAGGCTGCTCCTACTGGGTTTCGTCCTATTCCGGAAGTCCTTGCGGCTGCTGCGGGCAAAAAAACAGATGCGTCAAGCGATCACAAGGCCCTCCACCAGTTTCAGCAGAAAGCGCTCAAGCTGCAACGCTCCCTGTCGGGCGCGTTGGAAACCGCCAACGACCTGGCCACGCGCTTGGAGCGGATCAAGCGCGCCATCGACCATACACCCGCTGTGGACAAGAAATGGGCCGAGGCCGCGCGGGACATGGAAAAACGCAACCGCGACATCCTTCGTGCGTTGCGCGGCGACGAGGTGCTGGGCGCCCGCAACATCAACACGCCGCCGTCGATCCAAGCTCGCATCAGCTACATCGTCCGCGCCAGCACCAATTCGCTGGCCCGACCGACCAAGACGCAGCAAGATTCCTACGACATCGCCGCCGCCGAATTCGCGGAACAACTGGCCCGGCTGCGAACGCTCGTCGAAACGGACCTGCGCCGCTTGGAACAGGCGCTGGAGGACGCCGGCGCGCCGCTGCCGCCAGGGCGATTGCCACGGACGGAGGGAAAGTGAATCAAAAAAGGTGGCATGCATGCCACCCAGCGTTTTTTGCTAAGTGGAGAATCTGTCGGGTGGCATGCTTTCGCCGATCCTTTGCAACGACAGCGAAGTCCGGATCAGCACGGCGAAAGCATGCGAGAACGGAATGGTTATTCAACGGTGCGTGGCATGCCTTGGCGGCACGTGTGCAACGGAATCGAACCCGGGACCAGCACCGCCAAGGCATGCATAAGCGCCCGAGACGGAATGATCATGCAACGATCCAAGCACAAACGCGTCCGCAGCTTCAACAATCCGGGTGAAGCCCATGAACTGACGTTTTCTTGTTTTCACGGGCTGCAGCTCCTGTCCAAGGATCGCGCTCGGCAATGGTTCATTAGCGCCATGCGCAATGCTCGCCGTGATCTGAAGCTATCTATTTGGGCTTATGTCATCATGCCGGAGCATGTGCACCTTATCGTCTGGCCGCACGAACCGGAGTACAACATTGCAAAGATTCGTACGGCCCTCAAAGTGCCCGTGCAGCGCAAGGCGCTACGGTATCTTCGCAGAAAAGCGCCCGCAATACTTCGATCGACTAAAAGATGTCCAGCCAAGCGGCAAAGTACATCATCGCTTCTGGCAGCGCGGCGGCGGCTATGACCGAAATGTGATTGAGCCGTACACACTCTTGCAGATGAACGAGTACATTCACAACAATCCGGTGCGACGCGCCCTCGTGGAGAAAGCGACGGATTGGGTGTGGTCAAGCGCAAGATTCTATGCAGGAATCCGGCCAGTGCCGATCGAAATGGATCTATTGCCGAGCTTGGACTCGTGAAAGGGACGAAGTTGCCTGGTGCTTTGCATGCCTTGGCGGTGCTGGTCCCGGGTTCGCTGTCGTTGCACAGGAGCCGCCAAGGCATGCCACCCAACACAACTTTGACTGACGACAGACAATCATTGATTTAATCTTGGTCCTGCGAATACGGCGTGTTGGCCACGAGTTGCGGTCCTTCATCTTCCGGCGGTTGCGGCTGAATGTACACTTCGGACTGGCAGCGCGGGCAGGGGCGCGTTTCGCCCAAGAGCCGGAAAGAAGCCTTCATCACCGCCCCGCAAGCATAGCAGCGGCAACGCATCGTACCGGGCTGAACGGGAACAGGCGTGGCCGACCCGGGCAACGCTTTGTCCACGCCTTCGAGCAGCCGCTTCATGGAAAACGGCTTGCGGATGTAGTCGATGACGCCGATTTCTTCAGCGTAGGCCTTGTGCTTGGCCATCTCGTTCGCCGTCATCATGATGAAGCGCGGCGAGCCGGGCTTGTCCTTGAAGTATTCGAGCACCGGAAAGCCGCCCCAGCGCGGCATCATCATATCGAGGATGACGAGGTCGGGGCGCTGCTGCTCGATGAGACGCCGGGCTTCGTGGCCGTCCTCGGCTTCGAGCGTTTGAAAGCCGCGCTCCTGCAGCATGGCTCTAAGGCCCGTGCGGAGCTCTTGGTCATCATCCACGACGAGAATGGTACGCGCTACAGTCATTTGAGCCTCTCCTTTGAACCGCGCCGGGCGCGGGCAATTGCGCGGATGATCAGCACGCTATTCCTGCGCGCGGAAAGTCGCAATCGGGCTGGCCTTGCAGGCGCTCGAGCCTGACCAACGGCCGTGGAGCTACACCGGGGAGAAACCTAGGGAAATCCGATCACCAGGTTGGGGGGCGAGTTTCTAGCCTTAAGTCTGTGGAAGACAATCGTCTCAGGCAGGGCACAGACTCTAAGCGGCTTGTTCAAATTACTGTAGCTTACATGCCGGTTGACGTCAACATCGATCTGCTCCAACTAATACGAGTGATTTCCATTGGGGAACATGCTTCTCGCCGGCAAACAATCGTCCCATCGATGACAAGCTTGACGTTGCGCAATGGTCGCCATAGACCGGAACCTGGGCGTCCCAAGTGGACGGCCTTGAGTCCTTGTGGCTTTGCCGTCTCTCCGGGGTTACCCCGGGGCAGCATTGTGGTTAAGGCAGTTCGCCGCGCGACTGGCACGGCGCCTCGCGCCGATTGCGTCGCGCCGCACAAGTCTGGTTGGGACGCCCTTTATGTACTCCCTGCAATTCACGGCCTCGTGCTTTGCCGCCGCCTTTTTCCGGGGCAAATGGATCGAACGGCTCCTCGTTGCTCGTGCCCGACGATTGCATTGCTTTCGTCCGCGTGATTTAGCGCCCCTCGTGCGCCGCGTGCTGGCCGCTTTCCCCGACCGCGCGGCCGCCGGCATGGACAACCTGACCGAATTCCTGATACGCGACGCCGACTTCGCCCAGCATATCAATCGCCGGCAATCACTGGCGGTCCGCTGGCCGCGCGCCTCGATGCAGCCGACCACGGAAGCAGTGCGCACGTGGAGCCTGCCGGGGATAACATCACCCGTACAACTTGCGGACTGGCTCGGACTGACACTGCCGGAGTTGGATTGGTTTGCGGACGTGCGCCGCCGCAATACCGGGCGCCGCTCGGGCCGCTGCAACATTACAGGTATCACGTCATTCGCAAGAGCAACGGCCGAGTGCGGTTGCTGGAATCTCCCAAACAAAAGCTGAAGGCGCTGCAGCGCAAGATTTTGCACGAACTGTTGGACCTGGTTCCAGCACATGCGGCGGTTCACGGGTTTCGCCGCGGCCATTCGATTGTGACCTATGCTGCGCCGCACGTCGGCCAAGCAATGGTCCTGCGGCTCGACCTCTCTGATTTTTTTGTGTCGGTCCCGGCGCGGCGCGTCCGCGCGCTCTTCCGTGCGTTGGGCTATCCAAGGCAAGTCGCACATCTTCTCACTGGCCTGTGCACGCACGCCACTCCGGAAGCCGCCTGGCCGGACAACGCAGGACAGAATTCCGATCCTGTCCTGAGCGAGCGCAAAAGAAACGAGGATTGGCGCACGCGTCGCCGCCACGCTGGGCCGCATTTGCCGCAAGGCGCGCCGACGTCGCCCGCCTTGGCGAACCTCTGTACTTTTCGCCTGGATGCGCGCCTCAGCGGCTTGGCCGAAGCGGCCGGCGCCGGGTACACGCGCTACGCCGACGACCTGGCTTTTTCCGGCGGCCCCAACTTTGCCCGCGCCGCCCGCCGTTTTCAGCACCACGCCGCGCGCATCATTTTGGAAGAAGGCTTCGACGTGAATTGGAAGAAAACGCGCAAGATGCGACCCGCAACGCAGCAGCGCCTTGCCGGCGTCGTGGTCAACGTGCGGCCCAACATCCGCCGCAAGGACTACGACGAGTTGAAGGCGATCCTGCACAATTGCCGCCGCCGTGGCCCAAATCTTCAAAACCGCTCCAACAATCCGGAATTTCGCGCTCACCTCCTGGGCCGCATCGCGCATGTCGCGTCGATTCACGCTGAACGGGGTCGAAAGCTTCAATTGGCATTCGACGGCATCAATTGGAATCATTGAGGCCCCAGCTCGCGTCGAGACCGTGGGCAATGCCATGTTTCAAGTCTATAGAGCGACCGGTTGTGTGTGTATATTGGGGTGTGCGCAATGCAATTCATTAACCGCTTGTGCGGTAGAGACTTGCGGAAAGCACATCGATTGCGCGCAACCCAAATACGAATCTAGGCCAACATCTCCGCGACGACGTGGCCGTCTTGCACCAAGGGGAACGGACGACCGGTGCGGTCGTAAAGGTGCGTTTCAGGGTCGATGCCCAAAAGGTGATAGGCGGTGGCGAGGATGTCTTTGGGCGACACGGGGCGTTCGGTGACGGTAGCGCCGTGGCGGTCGGTGCGGCCTACAACGCGGCCGCGGGCCACGCCGCCGCCCGCGAACAGGCAGGTGTAGGCCTGCGACCAGTGATCGCGGCCGCCGCCGCGCGCGTTGTTGAGGCGCGGGGTTCGGCCATGTTCGCTCAGCACCATGACCAGCGTCTCGTCGAGCATGCCGCGCTGATCGAGGTCGCGGATCAGGCCGTACAGGGCACGGTCCAGGCCGGGGCACAATTCGTTGCGCATGCGCGGATAGTGTTCCCAGTGCGTGTCCCAGCCGGAGCCGGCCAGGCCAAACTCATCCCAAAAGACCGTGACGAATTTCGAGCCTGCTTCGACCAGCCGACGTGCTGACAGCGCTGCCTGGCCGAAAATGGTCATGCCGTACGCATCGCGCAGCGACAAGGGCTCGCGGCCCACATCCAGCGCTTGCTGCAGCCGTGTCGAGCCGATGAGCTGATAGGCCATGTCGCGGTAGCGATCGAGATGGCGGCCGGCGTCGGTGCGTGCATGCGCTGCGCGTGCTTGATCGAATTGCTCGACCAGCGACCGCCGTGTGTTGAGCCGGTCGAGCGTCAGCTCCGGCGAAAGCTGCGTGGTGGTCGCCAAATCGAATCGGCTATCGGGCGTGATGCCGACATATGGCTCCTGCACCGTGATCGTCTGGTCTTGCAGCGTCTTGGTGATGGAGCGATTCGCCGTGCCGCGGAATTCAGTCCACAATGGATCGTACGCGTTGCCTAAAAACGCCGCATAGGGGCCCGCGCGCGGCACTTCGCCCACGCGCTGGCTGCTGAAGTG
>JAKEHV010000457.1 GCA_022614915.1 Gemmataceae bacterium
GAGGAAGCGCCGAAAAAGAAGAAACCCAAATCCAAGCCCGTCAAGCCCAAAGCCAAGCCGAAGAGCCGGGCGCGGACGGCCAAAGTCGTGCGCATGCGCGTGGTCTGGGGAGTGTTCAACAACTCCAACCAGTGCATTGCGACCTATGACTATCCCAAGCGGTCCGACGCCGACGCCCACGCGGCCAAGCTGATGAACGACAAACGCAGCACCCATTTTGTGCAGCCGGTGAAGGAGCCCATCGAGGAAAAGAAGGAAGACAAGAAGGAAGAAAAAGAGAAGAAGAGCAAGTAACCGCCCGGGTTTCTCTCCAATCCGGGCGGCGCATCAAAGTAGTAGGCACACTCCGTGTGCCGTCCTGGGCTAAACGGCACACGGAGTGTGCCTACTACTTGCCCGGAGAGCCTCATGGCCCGCCAGATCAGCTCCCAGGATTTGGCCAATCGTCTTGCGCAAGGGGAAGACGTCCGCATCGTCGACGTGCGGCAGCCGTGGGAAAGTCAGATCGCCACACTGCCGGAAAGCACGCTCATCCCGCTCAACGAATTGGCCCAACGCAGCCGCGAGATCGGGGGCGATCCCAGCGCCCTCGTTGTAGTCTTTTGCCATCACGGCATCCGCAGCCTGTCCGTCGCCGCCTATCTCGAACGCCTCGGCTACACCAGTGTGCTTTCCCTTGCAGGCGGCATCGACGCCTGGTCGTGTGAGATCGACGCCGCGGTGCCGCGTTATTAGGGCAGATACGGTGCGTGTGGACGTCGAACAACAGGGGGAGTCAGATTCATGACAACGTCGTGCAGACATTTTGCCCATAACGGCCCAGAGAGTTGCCGGAGTTGAACTAACAGGCACGATTTGGCCAACTCGACGGGGGAGGGGGGTAGCCGCCGGGCGCACGTACGTTAGTAATTGCCAACAAGATAGAGTTGAGTCATCTTCTGTCGTTGGCAAGGGGGAATGCTCATGACTCGCATATTCGCTGCTGCTTTCGTGTTTTTTGCCGTAGTCGCCTACGACCACCACGCCGAGGAAGTTACCGACGCCAAGATGGCGCAGACCATTCAGAAAACGTTTGCCGACGCCCGGCGCGCCGCCAAAGACATCCCGTATCGTTGGCATAAGTTCGAGTCGTACTTAGCGATTGCTTACGATGAATGGAAATCGGGATTGAAGGAAGAAAGCACGAAGGACTTCAAGACAGCGTTCAAATTGGCGGAAGACGCTCCCGAAGAGGCATTCAAGAACCTCATAATATCGCAACGCTCAAGTTGGCTCTTTCAGGTCGCGATCAGGCAGGCGTTGTCCGGCGATGCCAAAGGCGCCGGCGACCAACTGCTGCGTATTCCGCTCACGCCGTCGGAAAAGAAAGGCAGCATCCAGGACAACGCTCGCGCCTACGTATTCAGTTTGATTGCCTCGGGCCTGGCCGAAGCGGGCAAGACAGAAGAGGCGCACGAGATTGCGAAAAAGATTGATTGGCCGTACCTTGCGCATGACGCGCTCGTCAACATCCGTTTGGCAACGAAAGATGTCCCAGGGGCGACGCAAGTCGCCAAAAAGGCATCGACTCCGTTGAGTCGATGCCAGTTTCTTCACCGGATCGCAAAGCACCACCTTGACGCGGGACAGAAAGTCGAGGCAATAGAAATTCTGAACAAGTGCAGCCAACTACTAATGGAAGGAAAATGGATGGAGCCAGATTTGCTCGAAGCGGGCAAATGCGCGATTCTATTAGCCCAGGCTGGCGCCGCGCAGGCAGCGTTGGAACTGATGGAGAAGATACCGGAACCGGCAAGTTTCCACAATGAATACCTGGCCCAAATCTGGCTTGCCGCCGGGAACTTGGAAAAAGCGCTGGCCTGTGCGCGTTTGCAAATGAAATTCAAGCCCGCGAACGAATTGCCCATGCAGCTCGTCGCCGTCGCGCGAGCGAAAAACAAGGACTTTGCGGGCGCCCTTGAAACCATCGAAGAGATGAGCGAACCTTTTTTCAAGACGGACGCGCTTTTGGCAGTCAGCCGATTGCACTCCAAGGGGGGACGGACCAAGGAGGCGCGCATGCTCGCGCTTCAGGCGATTGCGATTGCCGACAAAACACCGGACGAAGAAACCAATTTCAATCCTCATATCACACGCGCCAGCCTCTTTCACACGATTTGCGAAGCATGTGCCGAGATCGGCGCTGAGGCCGATGCCCGCGCCTGGATCGGCCGGCAAATCAATCCGCACTTCCAAGCCTACGGTCTTTCCGGCGTGGCACACGGTTTGTCGAATCGGCTCAAACCCAAAGAGAAGTAGGCAATCATTTGTTGACTCATGCATCAGTATTGGGCTACGCTGGGTGGCATGCTGAAGCGCCACGAAACTGGCGCTTCAGCATGCTTTCGCCGTGCTGGTCCGGGGTTCATATTCGTTGCACAACATCGGCGAAAGCATGCCACCCAACACATGACGCTTTGACACTGAATATGCTCATGACTCGCAAAATCGCTGCCGCCGTCGTGCTTCTTTCCGCTTTCGCCAACGCGCTTTGCGCCGACGACGTTGCCGACGCCAAGAAGGCCATCGTCGATCTCTATCAATCCGGCAAGATCTTCGACAAGAAGCAGCACACGCCCGTGCGGGCCGCCTTCGCCGATCTCTTCGCCAAACAGCACTCTGGCTCGCTGAAATCGGCGTTTGACGAAGATCATGAATCCCTGATGAAATGGCTCGGCGAAAAGCCCAAGATCAGGGCCGACTTGCTGAACGCGCTCGACGAGCGCATCGACCACTTGCCCAAAGCGCTCGCGCTCTTTCGGCAATTATGGAAGGAATTCCCGGACAAGATCGAGACCTACGCCAGCCTCGCCATCGCCACCGCGGTCGTCTGGGACAGCGAGAAGGGCGTTTACGATTATCGCCCTCACCAGGAACGGACCAAAAGCAACTTGCCGGAGTCGCTGGTCGATGCGGTGGGCAATTACCGCTACGTGCTCGACAGCGACAAGATCATGGAGGGGCGCACAAAGAACCTGCCCTGGGAGTTTCTCGTGTTCGTGGTCGATCATCGCACGCCGCTCAAGGAACGCGGCTGGGCCCAGCAGTACTACCTTTCGCAAAAAGGCCGGCCGGTCAAGTGGCATCAAGACGTGCCTTACGATCACGACATGTTGAAGGGTGAAAAGACCAAGGGCTCGAATCTCAAGCCGAAGCTGCAAGGCCGCGAATACAACCTCGCCAACATCCACCAGCACGGCGGCGTTTGCGCCATGCAGGCGGACTTCGCGGCCCGCGTCGGCAAGAGCGTGGGCGTCCCCGCCGTCTATTGCTCCGGGCAATCGGCCCACCGCGGCTGGCACGCCTGGTGGATGTACATCCGCATCGAAGGCGCGACGGCCGACCAGGTCGCCTGCAAGCTCATCTCCGACGGCCGCTTCGCGGGCAAGGACCTCTTCTTCACCGGCAACGTTCTCGATCCGCAGTCGGGCCAAAAAATGCTCGATCGCGACATGGAGCGCCGCCTTTGGCTGGTCGGCTTCGACCGCACCGGCAAGCGCCAATCCGAGCTCATCATGCGGGCCTACCCCTGGCTGAGCGAAGAGCTTGCCTTCGACGCGAAGACGAAGACCGCCTATTTGGACAAATGCCTGAAGGTGTGCCCGTACAACGAAGAAGCCTGGCTTGAATTCGCGCGCCTCGCCAAGAGCGACGCGTTCCAAAGCGCCGAGGAAAAGAAGATTGTCCGCGCGCATATCGCCACGGTCACGAAGTCCTTCGCCAACTATCCGGACTTTGTCTGGAAGCTGTTCCCCGACCTGGCCCGAGTGCTGCCGGACGCCAAGGAGCAAGTCAAGCAGTATGAGAAAGTGGTCGCGCTGTTCGAGAAGAACGGCCGCGCCGACCTGGCGTGCGACGCGCGCCTCAAGATCACCGAGCTTCTGGTCGCGGAGAGCAAATGGCAGGATGCGGCCAAGGGACTATTATTCACGATCAACAAATTCCCGACGGAAGGCCGCTACATCCCCAAGCTGACCAAGAAACTTCAGGAAGTGGCCCCGAACTACAAAGCCGGCTCGCAAGAATTGGCGAACATGTACCTGAGCTTGATTCCCGCCATGTACCGTTTTTATGAGAAAGATGAAAGCGTCTACGCCAGACAAATGCGCGACCAGGCCTTCGACTATTTTCGCGCCAACAACATGGAGAAGTACGAGACGGCCTTGAAGGCACGGCTGCC
>JAKEHV010000458.1 GCA_022614915.1 Gemmataceae bacterium
CGCTGCACGGTCGCCGGCAGTTTCATAAGGACTTGTACCTGTGCCATTTTTACATTGCGCGCGCCGATACCTGGTCGTTGCCGCGTTGGCAGGGCCGCGTGCATTGGATTGACTGGCAGCGCTTAGGACGGCACTTTTTCACGGCGCCCTATCGCCGCATCAAAGACCTGGCACAGCTTTTGTATTCGTCGGCGGTCGAGGGCGTGAGCGCACGCGACCGGCTGCGCTTTTGGCGTTTTTACTTGCACCCCGAGGGGAAGAAAACGCGCACGCCGTTTTTGGAATGGTGTGTGCGCGGAAAGGCGCAGCGCTATCGCCGGCACAATGAGAAGAGAAAATGAACATCGCCTTTTGCTACGAAAGCGTATTGCCGGCGCGCGGCGGTTGCGAGACGTACATCAGCGATCTTGGCCGCCGTCTGGTCGCCGACGGTCATGACGTGCATTTGTACGCCTGCCGTTGGAACGAAAGCGCATTGCCGGCGCGAATGCACTTTCACCTCTTGCCGCTGGTGCGTGGCCCGCGCTTCCTTAAACCATGGCGCTTCTCGCGTCTTTGCCGCGATGCCTTGGCCGGCGCGCGTCACGACGTCTCCATTGGCTTTGACAAGACCTTCGGCCTCGATGTGCTCTATCCGCAAGGCGGCTTGCATCTGGCGTCTGCCGCACACAATCTGCGCAAGTTCCCCAGTCCATTTGCGCGCGGCTGCGTGCGCCTGGCCAAGGCATTGGACATCGCCCATTGGTCTTTCCGCGCGATCGAGCGCCGGCAATATGTAACGGGCACGCCCGCTGCCATAATCGTCAACAGCCGCATGGTGCGCGATCACTTTCAACAATACTGGAACATCGGACCGGAACGATTGCAGGTTGTGCATAGCGCCATCGACCCGGGACGCTTTCCGGAGCACGACCGGCCGAGCCGCCGCCACGCAGTCCGCGAACAATGGGGCATCAATCCTCTTGCATGTGTTGGACTGCTCGCGGCGATGAACTATCGTCTCAAAGGACTGGACCCTTTGTTGCATGCCCTGGCGAGACTGTTCACGCTTTCTGGTGTTCGAAAAGACTCATCTTCCCTGCGGCTGGTTGTCGCCGGCAATCCGAAGTTCCACAAGTACCAGCGCTTGGCCCGGCGCTTGGGCATCGACCGCCAGGTGAGTTTTGTCGGCCACAGCGCAGAGATGCGCAACGCCTATTTCGCCGCCGACTTCCTGGTGCATCCGACGTTCTACGATCCGTGCTCTTTGGTGGTGCTGGAAGCTTTGGCATGCGGTCTACCGGTCATCACCACGCAATACAACGGCGCGCGCGAGTTATTCACGGACGGCAAGGAAGGCTTCGTCATTGCCGATCCGCATGATCACGAGCGGCTGGCCGATTGCCTGGGAAAGATGTTGGACAGAGAGCGGCGTCAGGCCATGGCCCAGGCCGCCCGGCGGGCGGCCGAGCGCTGGACATTCGAGGATCACTATCGCAAGCTTTTGCAGGTGTTTCAGGCCGTCGCCGCGCGCAAACAAGCCGCCTGAGATAGTAGAATGAAAGAAAAGCTCGTGCGCGTACTATGACTCCGATGGCAGTTCTCCAACAACGACTTAAGCCGCTGGAAGCAAAGCCGGCCGGCGCGCTGCTCTTGCACGAAATCTACCGCAGTGTGCAGGGGGAATCGGCGTTCGCGGGGCTGCCGTGCGTCTTCGTGCGCACCGCGGTTTGCGACTTGCGCTGCGTCTGGTGCGACACACCGCACGCGTTCACTCAAGGTTCCGTTTGGACGTTGGACGACGTGTTGGCAACGGTTGCTAGCTTGCAGACACGACTCGTCGAAGTGACGGGCGGAGAACCCTTGGTGCAATCGGAGGTGTTGCCGCTTTTGTCGCGCCTGGCGGACGCGGGGCACACCGTTCTCTTGGAAACAAGCGGCGGCCGCGCTGTGGCCGCGGTCGACCGCCGGGTCCACATCATCATGGACCTGAAGTGCCCCGACAGCGGTGAAAGCGACGCCAACCTCTGGGAGAATCTGGAGCATCTCAAGCCGACGGACGAAATCAAATTCGTCATCGCCTCCAAGCGCGACTTCGAATGGACCGTCGAAACCATCCATGGCGGACTTCTCGATAAACGGTTTCAGGTTTTGGTTAGCCCCGCATTCGGCCTGGTTCAGCCGGTGGAGTTGGCAAACTGGCTTCTGACGAGCGGGCTAGAAGTGCGCTTGCAGCTTCAACTGCACAAATACATTTGGGACCCCACGGCGCGCGGTGTGTAGAACGCGGAGCGCGGAGCGCGAAGTGTGGAGCGCGGAGCGCGAGGAGTGGAGCGCAATATGCGATGCGTAATGCACTCCGCACTTTGCGCTCCGCGCTCTACTCTTTGCGCTCCACTCTCCGCGCTTCGCGCTCCACTCCTCGCGCTTCGCGATTTGTTAATAGCGACCGCCGCGGCCGCCACGACCGCCACCGCCGCCGCCGCCACCGAAGCCGCCGCGACCGCCGCGACCACCGCCGCCGCCGCCCCGGTCTTCCTTGGGACGGGCTTCATTGACGGTGAGCGTGCGGCCGTCCACTTCCTTGCCGTTCAGCGCCGCGATGGCTGCCTGCGCTTCCTGGTCCGTGCCCATTTCCACAAAGCCGAAGCCTTTGGAGCGGCCGGTATCACGGTCCATGATGACTTGCACGGATTGGACGCTGCCGTGGGCGCCGAAGAGCTGCTCGAGCTCCGCGTCGCCGACTGAATAAGGGAGGTTTCCGACGTACAGTTTCTTGCCCATTGAGGGACTCCGAGTAAGGACCGTCGATCGTATCACGGCCCCCTCGGGCAGTGCGCTCGTACGGTAATCTGGTATAGTTGTACCGGGAGGAGCGATATTTTGAAAGGCCGCGCCAAAGAATTTTGGCAGTTGAGCCCGGCTAGCGTCCCGGTTGCACGACCGTGACGGGATTGCCGGTCATTTTCGGCACAATGTCTTGCAGCAATTCAGCCAGCGCGCGCGTGTCCTGGCGGTTCAAAGTGAGAATGCGGAAGTTGCCGCCGCCTTCCGGCCCCGCATCCAAAGCGCGGATGGTCCGTTTCAGCTCGGCCAGTTGCTCCGGGGTGCCTCTTAACACCAGTGTGTTTCGAGAAGTGTCGGCTTCGATAAAAGGCGGGGCCTGAGAAAAACTCAGGAGCTATTGGTTCGTCGGGATGCTCAGGTTTTTGAACTGCTTCTGGAAGTCGGCTGCGCGCAGCTTAGCGTCGCGCAGGTTCGTTGCCCGGTCTTCCGGCGAACTCGTGAGGACCTGGCTGCCGGGGATCAGCTCGCTGAGGCGCTGCAAGGGAATCATGAGGGTGCGGCCTACGGTGCCGACTTGGTCCAGCGCCGTTTCCGTCACGTCCTTGGCGGTTTCCTTAAACTGCACGGTTGCTTCGGCAATGCCGGTGCGGGCGGCGACATCCTTGGCGGTTTCCTTCACCTTGGCGGCGATCTTGCCCACTTTGGACGCGACGGTCGGGCAATTGCGATAGGAGACCTTATGCTTGCACGTGAGCCAGCAGAACTCGATGATGATGCCATTGTTGCCGAAGTCGTATTCAATGCAGCGATGCGTGTACTTGATGCGCGGCGCGCCGGGAAGCATCTGCACGGAAATGTATTGCCGTTCGCCGGTTTTGGGATGATTGGCGACCACGATGCTCGGTCCGCCCGGTAGAAAACGCGACTGAAACGTGCGGTCACCGGTGTAGTAGAACTTGTGCACAATCACGGTTGGCGGAATGTCGATCTTCATCAAGTCGGGACAGACTTGGTTCGGCACCGCCGCGGGCGCGCCCAGGGGGTGTGCGTTTGGGTCCAAGACCTCGATCTCCAGCGTCGGCGGCACCGGCGCCGGCTTGTGTGTCGCCCGCGCAGCCGGTGTTGCCAACCAGAGCGTCGCCAGACAGACGGCGGTATGTTGAAGCACTTTCCTCATGATCTTCCTTGAATTGCTTGAATGTCCTGCGGTTTCTTCCCTGTTCAACGATACCAAAACTCGACCTCAATGACTTCCACCGCGTCGAAGTAACGCCGCACATCTTCCTGCTGTCCTGCTCTTTCAAAGTGATACGGCTGGGCACGCTGCACCCAAAAGGCCGACTGTGGAATCTGAAACATGACGGGAGCGCCGGGCTTCAGGTCCGGAAATTCTACGGCCCGCGGGTTCAGTCCCAAGCCGCGCACCCGGACAAAGAACTGATTGCGCAGGAGGTATTCGGTGAACTTGTCGCTCTCCTTGGGGGACAAGGGGAGCCCGTTCTCGTCCTTCTTGCCGAAGTTCGCGTTTTGCTCGGCCCGCAGATTCAGCTTGTAGTTGCCCGTTTCGTCGATTTGCAATACCACGCGGGCGATGCTGCAGTGATCGATCACCAATTTGGGGCGATCGAGCTGGAAGTAACGAATGCGCGCCGGAAGTTTGCCGTCAATCTTCACCGGAACGACTGGCTCGTCAATCCGATGTAAGAGCAACCCGATCAGGCTGCGTGTTTCCGCCTTGGCCGACGAGGGCTGGCTCTGATAGTCGCGCACCGGGATGCCCTTGAGCGGTCGCGGCCGCGTGTGCGGCCGCCATAAGTCGGCCGAGGCAGCACCTGCGACAGCGATCGCCAGCATCAGCAGCATCGTTTTGGTTAGTCGTCCCACAGTTTTCCTCTTTGCAGCCTTTGCACCTTTATGTCGTTGTGGTGACCGCCCCTACTTGCGCACAGGAACCCACTGCACCGGCGTCGGCGGCGGCGCACGCCCCTCACTCTCACTGCCGGCCGGAGCGAGGGCAGTGGAAAACGCCGGCGCGGCATTCACGTTCGCCAGTCGTTGACCAAAAAGCACGGTCGTTCCCTGCATCGGCCGCAGCTTCGACATCGGCCCGGAAGGCAACGGCGGCAACCCACTCGGCAACGGCGGCAACCCACTCGGCAGCGGCGGCACGGCAGGCGGCGTCACGCGTGGGCCAGGCAACGGCGGCGGCACAAAGGGCGCTGGTGACAACGCCGGACCGGCCGGCAACGACGGCGCCTTGGGCGGGGATCCGCCGTCGCTGGCACCGGGTAACGATCGAGGCAGCGGCCCTATTTCTGATGGCACATCCTTTGGCAGGCTGGGACTGGGCCCGGTCAACGATCGAGGCAGCGGCCCCATTTCTGATGGCACATCCTTTGGCAGGCTTGGACCGGAGCTTCCGGGCGGCGGCATCATTCCAGGATTCAACAGCGGCTTTTGGGGCGGATGCAAGCGCCCATCTGGGTTTTCTTTTGGCACGTATTGGCTGTTCGGGAACATTTTCGTCGGGTCGTAGCCTTCTTGCAGCCGGCTGTCGCGCAAGCCCATGCCGGGACCGAAATAGCCGTTGGGATGCACGTAGGGGATGCTTTCTTGCGTGCGATAGAGGTCGCCGCGGCGCTCGCCTTCGGGAATGCGCAGCGCCTCGTCCACCTTGGCGCTCGAAAAATCAAAGACGCGGTTCATCAGATAGCGGCGGCGATTGCGGACGATGAAGTCGGCGTTGGTCAGACCCAAGGGATCGAGCTCCGCCACCGCCGGCGCCCAGCGCAGGCCCATGAGGTCGAACAGTGTAGGATAGATAGCCGTCTGCCCGAGGATCAAGTTCTGCTGCAAGGACGACTCGGCGCTCGGCAACGGCCGGAAGATTACACCCAAGCCGGGGATGTCTTGTAAAAGGGGCACGCCCTTGGCCGTCCGCGCTGCTTTGAGGGCCACCTGATACCGGCTGATTTCGCGCAGCTCATAGTTGCCGAGCTGCACGTTGGTGTCGATGAAATGCCGCTTGACCCGGCCCAGGTGTTTCTCGTCGGCCCGCACCGGCTCGCGAATGTTGGTCGTGTACATGTAATGCAAATGAAAGACGACCGATTGGCCGTCGGGCTGAATGACGGGGCGAATTTCATAGCCGGTGCCGGTTTCGAACTTGTAGATGGCCGGTTCCGGAACGAGCGCGTCGAGCGGGGTGCCGTTGTTGATGTTGGTGGGCGCCCGCTGCGTCAGGAAACTTTCGTCGCTGTTGCTCTTGAGACCCGGCAGCACACTCCGCTCCTGCATCATGCCGCTGCCCAGTGCCGGCGCTGCCCCGGCCCCCATGCGCGTCAGGGACAAAAAGGTTGGGTCCTGCGTCAGAGCGCCATAGGTGTCAATCAGCCCTTTGGCGCCTTTCATCGCTTCAGTGATGAGAATGTCGCGCCGGGGCAAGTCGAACTCCATCGTCGCCTGTGGATCGACTTTGGCGAACGAGCGGTTATTGGTGAGGATGCTGGTGGTTTCGATTTGCCCCAAAGTTACATCCCATTTGCCGTAGCTCGCCTCGCGAATCATGCGGAACGCGGGATGATAGAACTGCGTGTTGAAGTCATCGTCGAGCGCGGTCGCTAGGCGCTTGATGTAATCGTCGATATTGGCCGTGTGGGCGCGGGTGCCTTCGAGAAGCTCGACGTATTTGTCCTGGATATCGTCAATGAGGAGGTCGAGCAGTTTTTTGTGGTCGAGTGGACGTCGGGCATCCTTCGCGGCTTTTTGCTTAAGGCCCAGCTCAAAGTACAGTGGAGCAAGCTGTGCAACTTCCTCGTTTGCCTTGTCGAATTTGCTCATGATTCTGGCGATCTCGCCGGGCGCTAAGACGTTGACTTCCTCGTGAAAATGCTCGGAATACACCGCCCATTGTTTCTGAAACTCACAGATGTCGAATTCGGCTTTCTCACTTGTGCGACATTGAGAGAACATGAGTAGCAATTCCGATCCTTTGCGATCAAATTCCTTAAGTCTCTCTCTGATAGTCATAGCGATCTTTCGATTGTTCCCCTCGAGCTCCTGCAATGCGTTTTCGCGTGGCTTTTTCAGGTCTAGCTTCGCAATAATCGTCTCATTACTCCGAATCGCCGAATAGAAGTCATCGTACATTTGATACGTTCTTGGTTTGAAGACTCGTTCACGCTTCAGCGGCATTCTTTCAAACACTTCTCTCGCTTTCGAAATTGGGTCTACCTTCTTATCTCCCATTTTTTCGTCGTACCACAGTCCAGCAAAATGGTCTGCAATCTTCTGCGTTACAGCCCTCAATTCCGCCAACGCACCTATCAAGTTTTTCTGTGCGGCACCAATATTCTGTTGGACGGATTCCAATTCTTTGAGGACGGCAGCTTCCTTCGTTTGCGCGATTCTAAGCTCTTCCAGGTAGTCCCTGCCTAGTCGGTCCTCGATCAAAGATCGCTCCATCACGCGCTGCTTGAACTCCAATTCCGTCACCAAATAGCTCTTCAGAATCTGCGCCAGCCGGATGAAGTCGCGTTGCAGCGGCGTCATGGTGTCCGCGGCCATGACGTTGGCGTCGAAGAAGCCTTGGAATGACCTGAATTTCGCATTATTGGCCAAGAGACAGTGCTTCTCGCCCTGGCGCTGGCACCAGCCCTGCCTTAAGCAAGCGGTGCCGGCTTGGAAGTATTCCAATTCCGCGAGCGGCAACTCGGTTTCCAGCATGGAGCGGAACACTTGCAGGATTTCCAAGCGTATGTCGTTTTTCGCCAGCGCGAGGATGAATAGTGCTGACGCCAGGCTGGTCGTGTCCATCGAGTGCAACGACAAGAGCTTGTTGCCGGACTTGAGGAACTCGGAGTCAATGGCCCGCAGCTCGTTGATGAAGTCGCTGCCAAAGAAGCTGTACAGGTAGCGGTAGTCGCGCGCTTCCTGCGTGTCGCCGGGAAACCAGGCGCGGGCTTGCTCGGCTTTTTGGCTCGCCACCGTCAAGATCGCCTTGCGCAGCATCAGCGACGATTGCTGCGTCAAAAAGCGCGAATGGTCGATGTGGTCCTGGATGCGCTGGGCGACTTTCTCCATGCGGTCGCCGCGCTCGCCGTTGATCTGCACCGTGTGGACGGCGACTTTGACCATGCCGGTGGGCGAATCAATTTGATGGATCATCTGACGGATGATGTTGATGCCGCCGATGGGGCCGCGGAGCTGGATTTCCGATTCGCCGATGACCGAGATGGCGACTTGCAGGACCTGATCGACGCTTTCTTTCTTACCGGGGGCGTAGGTGTCAGGGTCTTCGAGGGCGGCGCCAACCTCGCGGCGAAACTGCTCTTGCCGCGCTCGGGCTTCCTTGTCCTCGAGCCCCAAGGACTTTTCCTTTTTCTGCAATTCCTCGGCCCGTTTGGCCTGCACTTCGCCTTGGAGGGCGTTGACGCGCGTTTGCAGGGCGACGACGGCAGCGCTGTCGTTGGCCGCGGACTGGGCAAGCATTTGGCTTTGTTGCTGCAAGGGTAGAAGTTGCTGTCTTACCGTGGCGAGATCGGCTTTGAGCTGGGTGATCTGACCACTTGCGTTTCGCGCCGCTGCTTCTCCCTGCGATTTTTTCGTCTCGGCAGCAGCGATGTCGACAGTCGCTTTTTTTTCCTGCTCGGCATTCATCGCGGCTTGCGCCTCCAGCAATGCCTTTTGTGCTACGCTTTTTTCCGTCTCCGCTTGGGTAATGGTGTTCTTGGCCGTTTCGAGAGACTCGTTCTGACGGCTTAGTTCGCTCGTCAGTTTTCCTTCTCGTTCTTCCAGATCCGCAACTCGGCCGCTCATGGTGCCGCCTTGGCTGATCGCCGCGCCCGCGCGTTGCCGGGCTTGTTGCAGGTTCTCCTGTTCCTGTGCGAGTTGCTTCTCCACGCGCCGCGTTTCCTGCGCGGCTTCGACCGCGGCGCGTTCGACGGACTTGCGCTCATCGGTCAGCAGGTTGGCCTCGTCGCGGGCGCGGTCCGCCAAGCGGCGCTTCACCGCCACGCCCTGGGCATTGAATGACTTTACGTCGCGGTTCACTATCTGGGCCACGCGGTGCGCGTCGCGAAAATAGTAGAGCCGCACCACGCGCGTCTCGACTTTGTCGGCGGGATTGAAGCCTGAAGGGAATGACTTGGGGGGCAAGAAGGAGGGAAACTCCGTGTTGGGTCCCGTGGACATAGTGATGCCCTTGGACACCGATGGGACCTCGCCGGCAACACCTATGTCGCCGGGCTTTGTTAGAAGTTGGCGATACGGCGTTCCTTTTTTGCCTTCGATTCCTTCCAATTCATTGCCAAGCGCATCGACGAAATCTCCCTGAATTTCCAAACGATAGATATCGGGTTTAAGGGAATCGAATTGAAGCTCGACCGCGTTCGTCAGAACGTCGAGGGATCCTGAGTCAGGAGGAACGAGCTGTTCGGTGCCGCGGTCAAATACGCCTGTGCCGCTGCTGGCGCGGAGAGCGAATTTGGCCAATGGTGTTCCAGCAAGCTGGCCTTTTGCCGCGACAATCTTTGCGAATCGATTCTCAGGATGAAAGATGATGCGCAAACGCTGAACGCCCGGGGCTGTACCAAAATTCGGCGGGATTACTTCTTTGACGCGCGGGCCACGCACCTGAGTCTTCACTTCCACAGAATTGGAACTCTTCGTTTTTATTCCACGGACTGCCATTGCACGAATAATGTGGGCCCGTGGCCGCTCGTTCAATTGAGATTCCAGCTGGATTGTGCCCTCGTATTCGCCGTTTCCTCTATCTGTCAAAGGAAACAACTTGGTTGGTTCGACAGCGGTGTGCACGAATACAAGCACATCGTCTGCCCCGCCAGGAGCCTCGACCTTCACTTTGATGGGTACGGTTTCACTGTTGGTGAGTATGTCCTCGACTACTTGGTTGTCTTTGTTCTTCAAGACTATAGTTGCAAGTTGCAAATCGTTCGGCCGAAGTTGCACAGAAACTGCATTGGCTTCCGACCACTGATGAACGAATGTGTCGTCAGTCGCCTTGGTGTCTAACCGAACGCGCAAAAAAAATGTCCTTCGGTTCGTCACATCATCGGGGTTGACAACCGGCGGACCGATGTCGAGTTTTGCTACAGCGATTCCGTTGCCCTTACTTAAAACTCTTGGGACTTCGACCAGCGAGCTATCGCTTTTCTGCAAGTATATTTTGAAACTATCAGGTGCAACGTTTGCCGGGTCAAGACCGAGGAAAAGCAATCCGTCGTAAACTCGGATCGGGGTTTGCAGCGAAGTGGGAAACTCCGTCCCCTCATTATTCTTCGCCAGCACAATGCGCGGAGTCAGTGCTGCGGGAGCCGGCGGAATAAGACGGAATACCTTTAACAGTTCTTCTTTATCTACGAGCTTCTGTTTCAGGACAAGGTTCTCTGGCACCGTCATTAATGAAGCCGACGGAATCTTCAGCATTACTAGATTGTTGGCCATGACGGGATCTTTCGCGACAAGCTTGTCTTTCTCGGTCTTGACGACGAAGGCAACTTTTTGGGGATCTTGGTCTGACTCAAATTGGAATGAGATCTCAACGTCGGCGGTAGAGAACAACTTAAATTCCGTACCGGGACTTTCTGGCACCTTTTGAGATCCCTGCATGACTGCGTTGATTTTTACGCGCATACTCGCTTGTCCTTGCACCATTTGGGAAACCATTTGCGGTGCGAACGATGTGGGTGCTGAGCTTCCTGGCGCCGGCGTCACTCCCGGCAAACACAAGCCGTAGATGCCCAGCGCCGTCAGGGCGGCGAAGGCGGCGATCCAGGCAGCGTGCTTCTTCATCAGTCGCATCCTTGCGAAAAGCGGGCGACGCGGCGAAACAGTATGAAGCGGCAATGCAGCGAAGCAGTGTTGTTAGGAACGGAATAATCCTCACAGATTACCATCGGTAGATTGCTTGGCGGAATTGATGGGTTTTGCCGTCAAAAGTGCGATCGGTCGTAGGTAAAATGATCAATCCTGGCCGCGTCTCGGCAAAGGGCGCGGACCAGGCAAGGCGGCCGTTGCCGTGCCGGTCTCCAGGGCACTTGGCGCAACCAGGGAAGAAGTGCCGCGTGCTATTCGGCGCCCAACGGCAGCGTGCCGAAGCGCGCGGTGCCGTCGCGCTCGACCACGCAGTCTCCGCATTCCGCCAGATGCTGCAGACACATGATCAAGGCGCCGTTCTTTTCGGCTAACTCCGCGAAGCGATGCGAGTAGCCACAGTGCCGGATGTGCACGGTTTTGCCGCGGTAGTTGCCGATGGCGGTCGCTTCGTGGTTGATGGCAATCGGGGGCAAGGTGATGGGAATGAGCTCGCAGCCCGGGACATGGAGCTGCAACGTCATGCGCAGGGTAGCCGGTGTGTCGGGGCAGCTGGCGGCGAAATTGATCTCATAGCGGCCGGTTTTGTCGATGGCGAAACGCATGCCCTCATAGATGACCAAGGCGTCTTGCGCTTTGCGCTCCCCAAAGATGCCTTCCACTTGGGAGAAGACCGGATAAATGAAGCGTGCCGGCTGCCGAAAACGATAGTCAAAGTCTTTCTTGTCAGCCAGAGCTTTGTCGGCAGCGCAGGCTTCGTCTTTGCCCGCGGCGATGGACTTCACGGAAGGCCAGGCCGTAAAAGGATAGGCCGGACTGCCCCCGGCTTCCAGAGGTCCCTCGCCATCCATCTTTTTAGCATCCTTCTTTTCGGGGAGTGGCGCGAAGAACATCATCTCCGTATCAGTTTGAGCGCTCAATTGGTTGGCAATGACGACGCAATGGATCTTGTAGCAGCCAGGCATCCAGCCTTTCGCATGCAGAGTGCAACGATACAGACCCTCTTTGGATCGGTCGCTCGACTTGAACTCATTTTTCTTGCAGGTGTGCATGAGCGAACCATTCACATAAACCTGCACCGTGTGGTTGTCCTGGGCGCCGATGATTTCGACGACGATCGTTCTGCTGCGCACGAGAAAGCCACACATGCAATCCAGGCGCGGCATGGGCGTGTCGGCGGCGTAAATGTTGTTGATTCGGGGCGGACTCGGATCCACCGACGACGTAAGCAGGGTGCAAATCGCCAAAGGGAAGATCGCGGACATGAGTCACACTCCAGAATACCTGTGAGGCGCGGACAGGACTTTGCTCAAGTATGACTGGAATCCACGTTGACTGGAACAAAAAGCGCCAAAAGCGGTTTGTTTCTCGACGTTCAATCCCGGACAGACGTAATGTCAGGCAAACTCTACCCTTCCATCTTCCCCGTAAACATCCCCAAATAGCTCACATAGCGCTGCTCGGAAATGTAGCGCTGCTCGACCGCTTTCTTGATGGCGCAGCGCTCCTCGTGGGTGTGGGTGCAGTCCGGAAAGCCGCACTGGGGCACGTAGGGCCGGAACTCGGGGAAGTAACCCTCGATCTCCTCGGGGATGATGTCCCACAACTCGAACTGGCGAATGCCCGGCGTATCGACGACCCAGCCGCCGATTTTGAGCTCGATGAGCTCTGCCGTGGTCGTGGTGTGCTTGCCCTTTTCGGTGGCTTCGCTGACTTCGCGGACCAACAGGCCCAAGTCCGGCTGAATCGCGTTCAGGATCGATGACTTGCCGACGCCGCTTTGCCCCGCGAAGACCGTTTCGCGATTCCGCAAATACTTTGTCAACCGGTCGATGCCCTCCCCGGTGACGCAACTGGTCAGAATCGTCGGAATGCCCAGTTGGCTGTAGTAGCCGACGAGCGGCTGGACTTGCACCGGATCAACGAGGTCCGCTTTGTTAAGACACAGGATTGGCGCGATGCCGCCTTGCGCCGCGCTCACGAGATAGCGATCAACGAGGTGCGGTTTGAGCGCCGGCTCAGCCAACGACATCACGATGACGAACTGATCGACATTCGCGACCAGCACGTGTTCCCGTCCGCGCGATGCGCGGGTCAGATTGCCATGGCGCGGCTCAACGCGCTCGATGACTCCTTCGTCGCCCTGCGTCGGCAGAATCCAGACACGGTCGCCGGTCGCCACGATGCTGCGCTCGTCCGTCGCCAGGCTTTTGAGCACGCGGCGAACCGCACAACGGCACTGCCGGCCGTCATCGGTTTGTACGACGCTGTGCAGCCCGTGTACGCGCATAACGCGTCCGGGAAGGCATACCGAAGCATCAACGGCGGGCATGATA
>JAKEHV010000459.1 GCA_022614915.1 Gemmataceae bacterium
GGTCAATCCCAGCGATTTTTCACTTTTCTCGTCTGCAAGGACGGCTTCGATGCGCTCAACAAACGCCGCCAGGTCTTTACGTTTCTTGGTCAACTCGTCGAAGAGCGCGGGGCCGTCGCCGAGGTCGAGGCCTTGGAGTTTCTTGTCCGCCGCTTGCCGCAAAATGCCGTCGCGCTCCTCTTGCAGTTGACTGAGTTCGCTTTCCAGCATCTGTTTTCCGGTACGAGCCGAATCCAAGGCCGTTTGGAACGATTTGTTGAGCTGGAGTTCCAATGCGGTCATACGCTCGCTCGAGAGCCTCAAGTTATCGAGCAACCGGCGCAGCCATTGATCGCGGCGGATTTCCAAAGTGGCCAGCGCTTCCGCCTCGGGCTGCGTTTTGAGCAGACACACAATCGTGCCCTCGTCCACGATTTCCACCGGCAGCCGCACCTGCGCCGAGCCGCCCCAGCGCACTTCGATCACGGCGAAATGAGGAAAGGCGTCGCGCGTCGTGGCCAAGCCGTCGCGATTGGTGGAAAGCTCGGTCTTCGCGCCTTGCGGATGGAACACGTGCACCGGCAAACCGTCCAAGGGGCGAAACTGCTCGGCGTCAAGGAGGCGGACGCGCACAGGCGCGGAGATGGTGGTCAACTTGAGCGCACGGTAGCCGGTCACGCCCGGCGCAGGCGCGAGATCATCTTCGAGGTAGCGCCGCCACAGCTTGCACATGACAATTCCTTCGCGCGGCCCCGCCAGCGCTTCCAGGAGCGCCCACTCCACGCGGCGGCCGCGCAGCTTGCCGCCTGCCGCGCTCAGCCGGCTAATCGCAAACACGTCGCCTTTTTTGACCCAGCGATCGAGCGGAGCGAGCTTGCCGCCTTGAATCGCCAATTGGACTTCCTTGCCGGCCTCGACGACTGTCCCGACGACGCCGAAATCCTGCTCGACCAGCTGCGCCGCCAACCGCGCCACAGCGCTGCGGTCGCTGATTTGGGCCCGGCGCACGACCGGACTCGCGAGGCCAGTCGAGCCGTCATATTGCCGGGCCTGTAGGGAGTACACGCCCGCGTCGAAACCAATTAGCACGAAATGCGTCTTCAAACTGCTAAGCTGCTCGATCGCGTCCAAAGCGGCGGCTAGGCCCTTGGCTTCGACTTCGCGCAGGAGCGGGTGCGCGCGAACGACTTCCACCTTTGCGAGCCGGCCCAGCAAGCGCTGCAACGATTCCTGCAAGTCCTGTTGCAGTTGATCCTGAAAGAGCGGCGTCAAGAATCGGTTTTGTGCTACTCCCAGCACGACCTGCAGCCGATAGGGCTTGTCAAGATCGGGATCGAGCTGGGCGCGAAGCAGGGAAGTTAACCACAGAGACACAGAGACACAGAGAACACACAAAGAAGAAAAATCAGAAAGGGAATGGATCGGGCGCCGCGCCTCTTCCCTTCTTTTCTTCACTTTGTGCTCCTTCTGTGCCTGTGTGTCTTTGTGGTTCAATTCCTTCAATTCCTTCATCTGAGTTTTTCCAGATCGTCGAAAAAGCGCGGGTACGTCTTGGCGACGCACCCGGGATTCTTGATCGCCATTCCGGGGACCTTGAGGCCCAAAAGCGCCATGCTCATGGCCATGCGGTGGTCGTTGTAGGTTTCGATTTGCGCGCCGTGCAATGGCGCCGGCGAGATCGTAAGGCCGTCCGCAAATTCTTCGACCCCGGCGCCCACGCGGCGCAGCTCGGTCGCCAGCGCGGCGAGGCGGTCCGTCTCCTTGTGGCGAATGTGGGCGACGTTGCGGATCGTCGTCGGCCCTTCGGCGAAACAGGCGACTGCGGCCAGCGTCATCACCGTGTCGCTGATGTCGTTCATGTCGACGTCAATGCCCCATAACCGGCCGCCGCGGATGCCGACTTGACCATCCTCGGCCAAAAGCTCGCAGCCCATTTTTTGCAATACCTCGAGAAACCTGACGTCGCCCTGCAAACTCGAGATGCTCAAATGAGGCACGCGCACTTCGCCCTTTCCTATGGCGGCGGCGGCAAAGAAATAACTCGCCGACGACGCGTCCGGCTCCACGTCCAAAGTTCTCGACTCGTAGGAGAACAGATGGGGAACCTCGAAATACGTCATCGAATCGTCATACTCAACATCAACGCCGAATTGCCACATGAGGTCCAGAGTCATTTCCACGTACGGCGCGGACACCAGCCCGCCGGTGACCTCGATGGCGACTTCGTCGTCCGCGAAAGGCGCCGCCATCAATAGGCCGCTCAAGAACTGACTGCTTAGATCAGCCTTGATTTTCACGAGCCCGCCGCGCAGTCCGTTCGCTTCGATGATAACTGGCGGAAAACCATCGCCGCGCTCGGAATACGCGTTGACGCCAAGTTGGCGCAGGGCAACAAGAAGAGCCTCGATCGGACGTTCACGCATACGCGTGACGCCGTCCAGGCGAAAGCGTCCCATGCCAAGAGCGACCATGGAGGTGAGAAAACGCATGGTCGTGCCCGAATTCCCGACGAAAAGATCGGCTTCTTGCACGGGAATGAACGAGGCGAAGGGGCCGCGCTTCACGTGCACAACGCCGCTTGGCCAATCGGTGTGCACCCGAAAGCCTAGATCGCGCAGCGCGGCAATCATCACCTCCGTATCCTCACTTTGAAGGACGCCGCGCAGCTCACTGCCGTTGCTCGGATCTGAGAGCGCGGCGATTACCAAGGCGCGATTGGTGATGCTTTTCGAGCCGGGGACTCGAATCTCGGCTTTGGGAGGTGCAGACAGCGGCTGGATTTCGATGGAATCCGGAAAGGTCATTGCATCGTTGCAGGGCCGCCCCGAGCGCGAAACGCATGCGGGGTTAGGGAAGTTCAAAAAGTCACGCGCATGAGGAAGAGTCCTTGCGCCGGGGCGGTGGGGCCGGCTTGGGCGCGGTCCTCGGCGCTTAGGATTTCCTGCACTTTTTCCTCAGGCCAGTAGCCGCGGCCCACGTTGATCAGCGTGCCGGCGATGGCCCTCACCATATTGTACAGGAAGCCATCGGCCTCCACATCGATCCAAATGTAGCCGCCGAAACGGTTGACCGCCAGGTGCGTGACAGTGCGGACGCTGGACATGCGGTTGGGCCAATCGGTTTCGAAGCTGTGGAAATCGTGCCGGCCATTGAGGCACTTCGCTGCGCGAGCCATGAGCGCTACGTCGAGCTTGTGGCGGCTTTGGCAACAGTAGCGGCGCAGAAACGGGCTGGGCACTTCGCCGTCGTGAATGACGTAGCGGTACAATTTTCGCACCGCGTCGTGATTGGCGTCGAAGACCTGCGGCACGTCCGCCGCCGCCCAAACCGACACATCGTGAGGCAAATGGGCGTTGACGGCCCGCACCAACACGTCGCAAGCAAGCTGCGTTTTACTGTAGAAATTGACGACTTGCCCGACCGCGTGCACGCCCGCGTCGGTCCGGCCGCTGGCGTTGGCCCGCACGCGCTCTGCGCCGGTCAGCTCGGCGACGGCCTGCTCGAGCGTTTCCTGAACCGTGCGCTTGCCGGGCTGCGTCTGCCAGCCGGCGAAGTCGGTCCCGTCGTAGGCCAGCGTCAGCTTGAGATTGCGCATAAGGAACCGCTGTCGGTGAAGGGGTGAAATGGAGAAAGGGTGAAAGGGTTGAATGGTGTTCCATCTTTGTCTCACCCTTTCACCCTTTCGCCCCTTCACCCTTTCTCAAATCCTCCCGGCTGGAATCGAACCAGCGACTGGCCGCTTATAAGGCGGACGCTCTGGCCACTGAGCTACGGGAGGTCAGCGACGATATGCCGTGTATCATGCGTTTCTCCTTTCGCTATGGGTGACTTCAGTGGCAGGAATCTGCGAACGCTAAACGATAAATCAGAATTCACTTCTGCAGCAGGTAGCCGCGCTGCACGAGCACTTCCGCAATCTGCACCGCATTGGTCGCCGCGCCTTTGCGAAGGTTGTCGGCGACCACCCAGAGGTTGAGACCGTTGGCGATGGTCGGGTCGCGGCGGATGCGGCCCACGAAAACTTCGTCGCGGCCTTCGCACTGAAGGGCCAGCGGCACTTCGCCCTTGGCGTAGTCGTCGACCACGACAATGCCCGGCGCCTTGCGTAATGCTGCGCGGGCTTGCTCGGGCGTGATGGGTCGCTCAAATTCCAGATTGATCGCTTCGGAATGGCCGGTGCGGACCGGCACGCGCGCGGTGGTCGGCGACACCCGAATGCTGTCGTCGCCCATAATCTTTTTCGTCTCTTTGATCATTTTGGATTCTTCTTCGCTGTAGCCTTCCTCGCCGAGTTTCCAGTCGTGCGGCAGCACGTTGCCGGCGAGTTGGGCGGCATGTTGGCTGACCGGCGGGATTTGTTGGCCGCGTCCAACCGCGCTCAGCTGCGCTTCCAGTTCCATCATGGCCTTGGCGCCTTTGCCCGAGGACGCTTGATAGGTGGCGACGACGACGCGCTTAATCCGGGCCAAATCGTGCAGCGGCTTCAGGGCGACGACCATTTGAATAGTCGAACAATTGGGATTGGCGACAATGCCCTTGGGAATTGACTTCAGTGCATCGGCGTTCACCTCGGGAACGACGAGGGGCACGTCGGGGTCCATGCGCCACGCGCTGGAATTGTCGATGACGATAGCGCCGGACCTGGCCGCGATAGGGCTGGTCTCGCGGCTTACGGACGCTGGTGTGCTGGACAGCACGATGTGGACGTCGGTAAAGGCCTCGGGCCGGATGGCTTCGACGGTGTACTTTTTGCCTTTGAAGTCGATGGCTTTGCCGACGCTGCGCTCGGAGGCGAGAAACCGGATGCTCTTGAACGGAAAGTTATGCTCGGCGAGCACTTGCCGCATGATCTCACCGACGGCGCCGGTGGCGCCCACGACCGCAACGTTTACAGACACGACAAACCCTTTCAGAAATACGAAGGACAGATTTTCAATCTGTCCTGCTTGAAAAAAGCGGACAGGTTGAAAACCTGTCCTATGGATATTGTTTGGCACAGCATGGCGGCTGGCAAGAGAAACGGACACGGCGGCAAAGGAAATGTTCGCAACAATAGCTCATTCGCGTCTGTCAGTCATCGTAATCATCGCGATCGTAATCATCGCGATCGCGGCGGCGGCGGCGTCGCCGGGGGCTGTCGTCCTCCTCGTAGCGGTCGTCGCGCCGGCGGCGAGGTTTTTGTGCTTGCCGCCAATCCTTGTAATCGGCGCGGGCCACCAGCACCAAGATGCCGGCCGTCAAGAGCCCGGCGCCGCAAACAAAACCGATGCCCGCCTGCAAGTAATGACCCGCCACGGCCTGCGCCACCGCCGCGCCCCATTGCAGGAAGCCGAAAAGGATGGAGCCGATGCCGTTGCCGAGCGTGTCTGTGGCCGTCCCGTTTACGTTTTGCACGCCGACGAAGATAAAAGCCGCGCCGCACAAACCGAGAAATACACTGAGGCAAATCCCACCCACCACCGCAGCGGACTTGTCCCTTTCGTCCGCGGAGGCAGCAATGATCATGAGGACCAAGACGAGGTTCAAAAGAATTAGACCGCCGAATACGATCCAGACAATCCCCGCCGTTCGCACCAGGCTCGGATACGCCGGCTCCCTGCGGATGTCTTCCGGTTCATCGTCAAAATCATCGCGCATTGAAAGCCCTCGTACTCATTTGGCGCATGAAGCATGTAGAAGTTGGTGCTAATTGCTCACATAGCAATTGATTAAAGAGTGTCAACTGGCGAAGAGGGGGCTCTTTCTCATGCACCTCTTGTCGCGGTGGACGATTCCTGTATTTGAAGATTGTCCAAGTGGCAAGAACGGCTCGTTCATGCCACCAAAATCGATCAGGTGGCAAGAACGAGAGGATGGACATAAAGACTTAATCAAGAACAACTTACAATTGTCAAGACTACCGTTCTTGCCAACTCGTGCATAGGCATACCCCCCCTTTGTTACTAACTGCTAACAAGGCTTTTCAGTTTCCGATTGTCCACTCTTGCCCTCGAAATTACAGCAATTTGCCCAGAAACGTGGGCTCACTTGTTACCTACTTCTTAAATCAAGCCCCGGATAGAATTGAAGCGACTTGGTCTGCCGAGTGGGGCTGGCTATGCTTTCGCAGCAAGAAAACTGGATGCGCCGGGCGTTGGAGTTGGCCGAGCGCGGGCGCGGCCACGTTGAGCCCAACCCGCTCGTCGGCTGCGTGTTCGTGCGCGAGGGCCAAATCGTCGGCGAAGGCTGGCACGAAAAGTTTGGCCAGGCCCACGCCGAAATCAACGCGCTTCAGCAAGCGAAAGAGCGGGCGCGCGGCGCGACCTGTTTTGTTACGCTGGAGCCATGCTGCCACCATGGCAAGACGCCGCCCTGCACCGAGGCGCTCGTCCAGGCGGGCGTGGCGCGCGTGGTCGCCGCCTTGGAGGATCCGTTTCCCGAGGTCGCCGGTCGGGGCGCGGCCACGCTGCGCGAGTCCGGCATCCCCGTCGACTTCGGCCACTGCGCCAACGAAGCCCGCCGGCAAAATGCTCCCTATTTGAAACTTTTCACTACGGGCAAACCCTACATCCATGCCAAATGGGCCATGACGCTCGACGGCAAGATCGCCAGCCGCACCGGCGCTTCCCAATGGATTTCCAATGAAGCCTCGCGCCGAAAAGTCCACGACTTGCGCGGCCGAATGGACGCCGTTCTCGTCGGCATCGGCACCGCCCTCGCCGACGATCCGCTCTTGACGGCTCGTCCGCCTGGCCCGCGTGTCGCTGCCCGCGTCATCCTCGACACGCTGGCCCGCTTGCCGGTCACTTCCAAGCTGGCGCAGTCGGCCGCCCAAGCGCCGACTGTGGTCGTCGTCTCGGTAAAAGCGGCGTCAGACAAGACGCAAGCGCTTGACGACACCGGTTGTCAGATTTGGCAAGTAAGCGAGGAATTCGGAAGGCTCGACATCGACGCCGTCCTCAAGGAAATGGGCAAGCGGCGTTGGACGAACATTTTGGTCGAAGGCGGTTCAGAAGTTCTGGGCAGCTTTCTCGACGCCGGCGCGATCGACGAGGTCCACGTCTTCCTCGCGCCGCGGCTTCTGGGCGGCGCTTTGGCCAAGACGCCTATCGCAGGTCACGGCTTTGAACGCATCGCCGAGTGTTGCAGATTTGCGGATTGGGCCAGCGAGCAGATCGAGGAAGACATCTATCTGCGCGCTTGGCGATAAGGTTGGGAATCAAGACGCGACTCCCATCAGGCGGCGCAGGAAGGCGACCCCCGTCGAAACTTCTCGATGCGAATCCTGTCCCGGTTCTTTGTCGATCACGAGCCACCGGCGATATTCAATCTCTTCCAGCACTCCCAAAAGTTGCAACCAATCGATGTCGCCTTGCCCCAAGGGAACCTCGCGCACGCCCCGGCTGGCGCTGGCGTAGCGGGCGTCGGTTGCGTGAGCATAAACAATACGTTCGCGCAATGCCCTAGCGCTTTCGTAAGGATTGTGTTGCTGCGCCAAGAGATTGCCGGGATTGAAAGAAACGCCGAGGCTGCCGGTGTCGAAGCGGGCGAGATAACCGTTCAAGGTCGCGCCGCTTTCGAGGCCGGTCTCCAGAGCCAGAATGACGCCGACACGGTCGCCATGTTGAGCCAAAGCCAACAGGGCTTCTTGCAGGAGCGGCGCTTCCTCTTCTTTGTCCGGAACCGGCCCCGCATGGACGATAGTCAGGCGCGGCCCGAGGTCAAAGCTGAGGCTCATCACTTGCTTGACAAGGTCAACGCGCGGCTCTTGGTTTTCGGCCAGGTCGAGACCGTGGCGCAACGGGCAGGCGAGCGCGGTCAACTCGAGGTCGTGGGAGCGGAGCAAATGACGCAATTCGCGCCGGCCGGTCTGCGACAGCTTTTGGGGCGCGAAGTCACCGGCCGCATCGAGCTCAATGCCCGCCGCCCCCAGTTTCTGCGCCTCCGCCAGCGCGCGCCGAAAAGGCAAGTTCAGCGCTTTCAAACAAAGGCCGATCTTGATCCGGGCCATAGCCGTCGCCGTCCTCCCTGCAATACTCGTGGCTGAAGAAGCGGAATGGGCGGGCCAGTTCGCGATACACATTCGAGGGCAGATGCACCGTGCCCCACTTCGGGCTGCGGAGTTTCATGTGCCGACGATACGCTTGTACCGTGACTGCCCGCAACAAATAGCGCTCGCCGCACCATAAGAATAGATCGAGCGCATCCTCCGCCAAGCTCACGCTGGGCCGAATGCGATAGAGAAAGACGAACAGCCCCAGCGAGCCGGGCCCAAAGAGCTTGGTCCAGCTTTCCATGCCGTCGATATCTTCGAGCGTGGACCAGTTTTCCCAAACGTAGCGCTCTTTGCCTTCGGGACCGCCGGGAAACTGCCGGCCCTTGACGTCCACCAGCAGGCGCGTTCCGGCAGGACCGAGCACGATGAAATCAAGGTTCTTCACGGAAGTGCGGCCCCACAGGGAGCGCCGCGTCTCGTCCACCGCGACGGAGCACAGCCCGTGCGCTTGGAGATACGCTTCGAAAGCGGCTTCGTAGGGGTTGCTGCGGTCCATGGATCCCTCGCGCGCGTGTTGTGAAAGTTAGGATCAATAGTATTCCGAAGGTTGATTCACGCGTGGCAAGCGGCCCTTTTTCCTGAGCTGCAATAGTCGTTGGAAAACATGAAACATCCGCTCCTCGGTCGGCTCATCGCCTAGTTTTCGCATGAGTTCTTTGAAATCGTTCGTGTACGGCAACTGATCCACGGGCTTGCCTATTTGTGCATAGGCCCCGATGATGCGCTGATCTTCCGGAGACAGAGGCGGCACGCTCCAGAAATCTTCGTTTGTAGCCATCACTCACCTATGTGTTAAGTTGCACTTGCAAGGAAGCCGTATCGGCGGCGCCGTCCAAACTTTTGAAGAGTCGCCGCGCGTTGATCATCATCGCATCCAGATCTCGAAGCGCCACCGCAGCTTCCCGTTGCGGCATTTCATATCTTACGAGCGCCTCCCCCAATATCTCGTCCAGCGGCCGCATGGCCGAGTTTACGCGCAGAAACACACCACGTTGTTCGAGGGCACGGTCATTATACCAAAGCAGCTCCGCGCGTCGTCTTGGCCGCGAAACCAGAAAACAACCTCGTCGATGGCGGATTTCCTAAGGAATGGTTCGACGACAGCAGTCTTGTAATCTTGCCAACGGCGCAATCGGAGGATTCGCATGTGAGGGATCAACTCAACAATGCTCGCAATTGTTCCATGACTTGCGAGTCGATAACCGTCTTCTCCTCGCGCTTGGCCAGGTCCTTAATCTTCCACACCCCTTGGGCGAACTCATCCGGCCCCGCGATGAGGGCGAAGCGGTGGCCGCGTTTTTCGGCATATTGAAGCTGCGCGCCGATCTTCTTGGCTTCGGGATAGACCTCAATGCCGATGCCGGCAGCGCGCAGGCCGCGGGCCATTTTCTGGTATTCGCCCAACTTGTCCGCGCTAAACTGCAGCATGAGCACCGACGCCGGGGTGCCGGCGGATTGCAACAGCTTCAATTCCTCCAGCGCGCTAAGCAAACGATCGAGCCCCAATGAGGCGCCAACGCCGGGCAGTTCCTGTTTGGTGAAGAGCCGGGCGAGATTGTCGTAGCGGCCGCCGGAGCAGACGCTGCCGATGCCGGGCAAGTCCGACAAAAACGTCTCATAAATCGTGCCCGTATAATAATCCAGGCCGCGCGCGATGGCGACATCGAGCTTAACGATGGAGGAATCCACACCCGCCGCTGCCGTCGCATCGAGGAGTTCCTCGAGCCGGCGAATGCCTTCCGCCGCCTTCGCATTGCCGCCGAAATCCATTTTCAAGCGTGCGAGGATCTCGGAATTGCTGCCCTGCGTTTGGGCAAGGTTCAACAGTTTCTCTGCTTGCTCTGGACTGAGCGCTGCTTTTTCCGCCATTTCGGCGCTAACCACTTCCCGGCCAAGCTTGGGGAGCTTGTCCAAGGCGATGAGCACCGCTTTGGTTTTGCCCCCAAGCCCCAACTCCTCCAGCACGCCGTTGAGCACGAGTCGATTGTTGACATGAATCGTGAAGCGCTCGACCCCCAATGCTATCATGAGGTCGTGGATGACCAACACCACTTCGATGTCGGCCCCGTTGGAGGTCGTGCCGATGGTGTCGAAATCGCACTGCCAAAATTCGCGGTAGCGGCCTTGGCCGGTGTTCTCGCCGCGCCAAACAGGGCCCAGGTGATACCGCTTGAAGGGCGTGCCTATTTTGGGCACGTACATCGCCGCGAAACGTGCAAAAGGGACCGTTAAGTCGAAGCGCAAGGCCACGTCGCGGTCGCCGTGGTCCTTGAAGCGATAGATGATCTTGTCCGACTCCTCGCCTCCCTTACCCAAGAGGATTTCCGTGTATTCAAGCGCCGGCGTGTCAATGGGCGCGAAGCCGTACGAGCGATAGACCCGCCGCGCTTGTTCTAAAAGCCGTTCGCGCGGAATCATGAGCTCGGGCGGATAATCGCGAAAGCCTCTGAGCGTCCGTGGCTGGATGAGATCGGCCATTACTTGTTCTTCATTCGGTCCGCGTAGCGCTTCAGGAAGCGCTGCTCCTCGTCGGTGAGTGATTCCTTGCCAAAGCGTTGGATCTTGTCCAGGAGCTCGTCGACGCGGCGCGCTTCCTCTTGCTCGCGCTCCTGCTCTTTCTGCATCTTGCGGGCGGCGCGGCGCTGCAGCCAGCGCTGGATGAAGTTCTGCCGTTTGCGCGGCGGCTTCTCGGTCGGCGGCTCGTCGCGCTCCAGGCTCGTATAGCCTTGTGAAAAGTCGTAGCCGAACATCGACTCTTCGCTGCCCGTCTCCAAGACGATGTATTCCTGCTTGCACGCCGTGTAGATATACAGGCCGAGGAAAAACGGCAGCACGTCCTTGAGCACGAGCGACGACAAGAGCACCAAGAGCATGCAGCCGAAGCCGGCGAAGACGGCATAGAGCGTCGCTTGCCGATAACCGACATAGGGCCAGAGGATAGCCTGGAACATGCGGCCGCCGTCGAGCGGAAAGCCGATGAGCAGCACGTTCAAGAGAAACGTGATCCAGCTGACCCAAAACAAACGCGCCAGCACGATCATGGCGAGGTTATCAGTGCCGAACACCGAACCGTCCCAGCTCACCAGTTCCACGAGGCCCCGGTCATTGCGGTACGGAATCCAAAAAGGATTCCAAGTCGGACGCAACACTGTGTCAAAAGCAAAGAGCAGCGTGGCCCCAGTGACGAAACAGATCAGTAGATTCACCAAAGGCCCACCCACAGCCGTCACAAAATGCGCCTTGGGCGAATGCGGCAAATCGACGTTCGCCAGGCCGCCCAGAGGCCATAGCACGATTTCGCTCGCTTCGCCGTTGACGCGGCGGGCGGCGAAGCAATGGCCCA
>JAKEHV010000460.1 GCA_022614915.1 Gemmataceae bacterium
GTGGTGTCCCACGCGCGAATCGTCAAGCTGGCGCTGGTCCCTTGCAGGCCGTTGGGGACGAAACGGATGCGGTCGTTGCCTGTCGCGGTCAGGGCCAAGGCGTTGTCGTCGCTGAAGGACGTTGGATCAAAGGTGGTCCAGGCGCCGCCGCCGTTCGTGGAAAATTGCCAAGTGCCGTTGCCGTTCGTGCCGCCGACGATGACGATGCCGGCATTGTTGTTGCCGTCAGCGTCGGTGGAGGTGAATAAGCTGGAGACGAGATTGCCGTTATTGGCGACGTCGTCCTCGGTGATCGTCGTGAAGTCGCTGGTCGCGGTGAGCACCGGCGCGTCGTTGGGGTTTTCGAGTTGAGTGACGCTGCGGCCCAAGACCGAAACCCAGCCGCCATCTTCGGTCCCCAAGGGCGCTGCGTTAAACCAATCCCAGCCGAGATAGATGATCTGGCCGCCATTGTAGGTCATCAAGCCGACGGTGGTATCCAGGATGGTTTCGTAAATGGATTTTGCGCCCAACGGAAGGCTTATGGTGGTCAGACCGTGCGTAGCACTGGGGGCAGGCAAAGTTGCCGGACCGCCAGCGTAGGCGGTGCCGGCTGCGGCGGCGGCGTCCAAGGAGGAGGTTCCGCCAATGCCTAGGCCGATCGTGGTAAAGCCAAACACCGTATTGAGAAACGCGGTGTCGTTGCCGCCGCCGCTGCCGATGACGATCACGCCGCCGCCGCTGCTGACGAAGCTTTGAATAACGCCGACGGCGGCCGCGCTCAGGTCGGGGGCCAGACTGGCGACTTCTTGCTCCGGAATCACCAGCACATCCTTGCCGGTAAGCGCGGTACTGAAGTCGGCGGCGGTAATGCCGGTGAACGTGGTGACGGTGTGTCCCAGCGTGGTTGAGAGCGTGGCTTGAATCGTGTCTGACTCGTCGGACGCAGTGCCGCCGGTGTCCACATAGGCGGCGTTGTCGAACACCGCGACATTGGCCGGCACGGTGCGGTCTTCGAGCACTTCAAGGTAAAGCGGCCGATGCTTGCGCACGGGATTTTGTTTGCGCGGACCGATCCACTTGGAAAACCAGGATTTCAGCGTCATGTAGCATCACTCCACGGAAAAAAGAAGGAAGATGTCTCGTCCGCTGCGTGACGCAGCACGTCGTGAACGATCATGATTCACGATAGACGACTAAGTTTTTGGAAGTGCTCCGGGGGCGCAGGGAGACCCGAAGCCGAAGATTCGGCTTGGCGGGCGCGCGTTAGGCAGGGCTAGGTCCTGCCGGCGCAATGCCGCTACCACCTTCTTAGGTCAGGATTTGCAATCGTGCGCGCGAAAACGCGTTAACGTAATCCGTTTTTTTCTGACGAGTATTCCGCAAATTCCGATCGGAGTTGAAAATTGCGTTGACATACGAGCCCAACGCGCTAGCAAGTGCGGACGCGGCATCCGCTCTCACTATTCCCACTTCTAATCAAGCCTGCCGCTGGCTGCCGAGGTCACTTCACGTCCTGATAGGCATAGGAACGATCGACCTTTTCCAGGGCATACGGCTGCCCGTCCACTTCAACATATGGATAGATGAAGAAGTTGAGGGCAGGCCCTTTTTGCCGCGGCTCGAGGTTGATGTCGCGGCCGGTAGTGAACTGCACGCGGTCTTCGGTCAGGTTGCCGAAGTAGTAATCCTTCATCTGGGGGAAGCGATTGGCTTCGGAAATGTCCACCGGGATCCAGCCTTTGCCTTCGGGCATGAACCAGGCCCAGCAGTGGTAGCCGCCGATGGGTCCGTTGCCGCGTTTGGGCGGGACCGGGAAGCCCATCTCAAACTTCGACGGGATCTTGTTGCCCCGCGCCATGGAGATAAACAGGCTGTGGAAGTCGGTGCAGTTGCCGAATTTGCTGTCGCAGGCCCATTCCGAGTCGCCCCGGCCCCAGCCCTTGCCGCTTTTGTCGTATTTCATGTGCGTGTTGACCACGTCGTAGAGCACTTTCGCCGCCGCGAATTGATCGCCCGGCAGCTTCGTATCCTTGATGAGGTCCAACGGCTTGCCGCTGATCGGCACCAGTTTGTCCGGTTCCAGGAAACGGCCGAGGGGCTCGTCGGGCCGCGGCTTGAGCGTTAGATTCGCCTTGAAGTTGGTTTTCACTTCCTTGCGGGTGACGCGGTAGGCGATTTCGAAGGGGATCTTGCCGGCTTCATTGGCCGTGCCCGCAAAGTGCAGCATCTTGTTGCCGTACTGCTTTTCCGTGTGGAAGGAGCCGTTTTCCGGCAGAGTCTTGGTGACGATTTCGATTTGCTGCTCGTCCGTGTCGGTGGGCGCCGGCAGCCAGATTTCCGCCTTTTGGCCCGGCTTCAGGTCTTTGACCGCGCCGCTGTAGGTAAGCAAGAAGGTGCGCTCTTTACCGTTAAACTTGGGCCCTTCTTTCTTGACGACTTCCGGCGCTTTGTCTTTTTTCTTTTTCGGCTTCTGCTGCGCGACGGCTGCGGGCTTCTCTTCTTGTTTGCTAACAGCGGCCGGCGCTTGTTCCGCCTTGACCGTGTTGGATGAACCCGATTGCCCAAGCGTGCCGCCGGCCAAGACGGCGATTGCCAGGCCGGCGCAGACTGTCAACGCAACGGCTCGTTTCACGGTAGTTCTCCTTCGCTGAGAAGCCACGGTTTGTCAGTCGCTAAGTATTAACATGACTTATTGATTGTAAGGATGCCATAACGAAAAGCAATTACTAAATCTAAGCGCTCCCATGGGTAGTGCAGTCTCGAATGGCACTTTTCACGAACCGGACTATTCACCAATCTGAAAAGTGGGGGGTCATTTTTTGCGGCAAGTCTTGTAATGGAAATGACTTGTGGATTCCAGATCCGCATTTCACTTTTCTGTGATTTGAATGCGAGGATGTCGATCGTTTCCGCAAGCCCGACAAGTTACCTTGCCACATAGCCGCCATCCACAACCAGGGTCTCTCCGGTGATGTAGCTGCCGGCGTCCGTCGCCAACAGCAAGAGCGGACCCACCAGTTCGTTGGGGTCGCCCCAGCGGCCCAGCGCCGTCATCTTCGCGAAGCGCTCCTTTTCCTCCGCCGAAAGCAGCCGGCCCGGCAAGTCGGTGAGAAACGGACCGGGCGCCAGGCAGTTCACGGTGATGCCATGCGCTCCCAGGTCCAAGGCACTGGCCCGGCTCATGCCGACGAGGGCAGCTTTGGTCGCCGAGTAGGCGTTGCGGCCGTTGTTCGAAACGAGTGCCATGATCGACGAGATGTGAATGATGCGTCCCCAGCGGCGCTCTTTCATTTGCGGGATTAAGGCGCGCGTCAGCACCATCACCGAATGCAGATTTATCTCCATGACGCGGTCCCAATCTTCGTCGGTGATCTGATCGACCGCTTGGGGAATGTTGGTGCCGGCGTTGTTGACGAGAATATCGACGCGGCCGGTTAGCTCCAGGGCTGTGCGCGCGAGCCGATGGACTTCGTCGCGCCGAGTCATGTCCGCGACGACGTAGCTGCCCTTGCGGCCCGTGCCGCGCAGGATTTCCTCCAAGGCGGACCGCAATTCTTCTTCGTGCCGGCTGGAGATGACGATGTCCGCGCCCACTTCGGCAAGACCGCGGGCCATCGCCTTGCCCAATCCTTTGCTGCCGCCGGTGACCAAGGCGGTTTTTCCGGTCAAATCCAACATTTCCTTGATCATGACGGCACCTCTTGACTTCACGCAACTCGGTCAGAGGACTTAACATAGCAAAGCCGCGGCAATCGTGACAGAAATCTTGTCGCAAGAGCGCGTTTCCACCGATTTGCAGTGTGATTCGTACCTGCTAAACTACCTGGGACAGGATTGTAACCTGTCCTTGCGACACAACCTCCACCTGCGAAGGAATGGACAGGTTGGAAACCTGTCCTACCAGACGATGGCTTGGGACGATCGAAATTCGGCGACGGCAATCGCGCTGCGGGCTTATTTGCTCGGCTCGGTCGATTTCGAGGCAACGCTCCGGTTGCAGCGGCGCTTGCATTTCGAAATCTCAGGCGACCGCTCCCAGGCGGCACTCCTTTTGTGCGAACATTCGCCGCTTATCAGCGTGGGCCGCAGCGGCAGCCGCGGCCAAATCTTCTGGGAGCCCGATGAGCTAAAGCAATTCGGTTGGCGCATTCGCTGGGTCAATCGGGGCGGCGGCTGCTGGCTCCACTTGCCCGGGCAACTCGCCGTTTATTGCATTTTCCCCGTTGATCCGGTCTCCCCTCGCCCCCCTCGCGAAGAGAGATCGGGGGGGAGGGGTCTTCCCCACAACGACGACCCGCTGCCGAGGTTTCTGCAGCAACTCAGCGAAGCGGTGCGTAGGACGCTCGCGGATTTCCGCATCACTTCGGGAATCGGCCCCGGCGGACTTTGGGTGGGCCAACGCCTCATCGCCGGGCTGGGCGTCGCCGTCCGCGACTGGGTCAGCTATTACGGCCTGTGCCTCAACGTGCATCCGGACTTGGCGCCGTACGGCCATATTCGCTGCGCGCCGCGCTCGAACGAGCCGATGACCTCGCTGGCCCGCGAGCGCCGTGGGCTGGTGCGGCCCGCACACGTACGCGAGTTGCTGGTGGAGAATCTGCAAAACGTCTTCGGCTTTTCGCGGGTGTCGTTGTTCACCGACCACCCGGCGCTCGACGGCTGCCAAGAGCGTCTCGCGGATTGGAGCGTCGCTTCATCAAGAACATATTGACCACGGATTTCACGGATCAGCACGGATAAGCAGCATGCAGACCCTTCCCCTCGTCGAGCCCGCTGTCCTGCCCCAGCGACGGCTGCCGTCTTGGCTCAAGCGCCCTTTGCCCGCCGGCAACGAGAATTTCTTCACGCACAGCCTCTTGCGCGAGCTAAACCTCGAAACCGTTTGCGAAAACGCCCGCTGCCCTAATCGCCCCGAATGCTATTCGCGCCGCACCGCCACTTTCATGATCATGGGCAACGTCTGCACCCGGCCCTGCGGCTTCTGCTCCGTGCCGCGCGGCGAGCCCGATACGCTGGCGGACGATGAGCCCGAACGCGTGGCGGAGGCGGCGTTGCGCTTGGGCCTCAGACATGTGGTCATCACTTCAGTGACGCGCGACGACCTCTTGGACGGCGGCGCGGAGCATTTCTATCGATGTGTTCTGGCGGTGAGGACGCGAACAGGCGCTGCCGTCGAAGTGCTGACGCCGGACTTTCTGGGCAACCTGCGCTCCATCGACCGTGTCATTGAAGCGCGGCCGGATGTCTTCAATCACAACATGGAAACGGTGCCGCGCTTTTATAAGAAGGTGCGCGGACGAGCCGGCTATCGGCGCAGCCTCGACCTTTTGGCTCGCGTTAAACGAAAAGCTCCGCACCTGGTCACGAAAAGCGGACTGATGCTCGGTCTGGGCGAGACGCGCGAAGAGCTCTTCGAGGCCTGGGCGGACCTGCGCGCCGTCGGCTGCGACGTGCTAACGATGGGTCAATACCTTACGCCGACGCTCAAGCACGTCCCGGTAGCGCGCTTTCTCCCGCCGGAGGAGTTCGTCGAGTTGGGACGGCTGGCGCGCCTGCTGGGCTTCACGCACGTGGCCAGCGGACCGTTCGTTCGTTCCAGCTATCACGCCGACGAGATGGCCCATGCGTAGTGCGATCGTCATGCCGGACGTGGGCGCTGCCGCCGCCGTGAGCTTGTGGTTCGTGGAGTTGGGCGAACAAGTCTACGCCGGCGATCGCGTCGTGGAGATCCTGGTCGATGCCGCGACGTTTGATGTGTCGGCTCCGGCTACGGGCAAGCTCGTAGAAAAACGCTTTAGGTCAGGCGACCCAGTGCACGCGGGCCTTGTGCTGGGCTACATCGAAGAAGAGACCGTTTAGCGTTCGCTCAATACCCTGCTGCAGCATGGTATGCTCCGAACCCTAAATAACAATCACATGCCTCGCGGCCATTTCATTTCCCTGGACGGCATCGACGGCGCCGGCAAATCGACCCAATGCCGGCTGCTTGCCGATTGGCTGCGCGGCCAAGGATTTGTGGTCCGCGAGTGCGCCGACCCCGGCGGCACGGAGCTTGGCAAGACGCTGCGCGAAATCCTCCTGCATCAGCACGCGCAGATAGCCCTCCCGTGCGAAGCATTATTGTTCATGGCGAGTCGCGCGCAGTTGGTCGCCGAAGTTATCCGCCCAGCACTCGACGCCGGCCAAACCGTCCTTTGCGACCGATTTCTCTTGGCCAATGTCGTTTATCAAGGCCACGGCGGCGGCATGGATCCGGAAAAACTCTATCAAGTAGGCATGGTCGCGACCGGCGGCGTGGAGCCCGATCTAACCATGGTCCTCGACCTGCCGTTAGAATTGACGCAGCAACGTCGCAAACCTCAAGCCGATCGCATGGAGCGCCGCGATGCCGCCTTTCACGCGCGCGTGCGGGCGGGATTCTTGGCCGAGGCGGCGAAGCGGCCAGAGCGCATTATCGTCGTCAATGCCTCCTTGCCTTCTGCCCAGGTGCAGGCGACCATTCGCGAACACACACAAGCGTATCTAAGGAAACTAGGATAACGGCATGTCCTGGTCCGCCATTCAAGGCCACGACGGCCTGATCGAATCTTTCCAGCGCGTGGTCGAGCGCGGCCGGATGGCGCACGCCTATTTGTTCGTCGGACCCGAGGGTGTCGGCAAGCGCTTGTTCGCCAAGGAACTGGCCAAGGCGCTTTTGTGCGAACGGTCGAGCAAACAGACTTTAGCCGCCTGTGATGCGTGCGCTGCATGCGCGCTCGTGGAAGCAGAAACGCATCCCGATTTCTACACCTTGGAAAAGCCTGAGGATGCCAACGAAATCCCGATCGAGCTCATGCGCGACCTGTGCAGCCGTTTTTCGCTGAAGGCGGCGCGTGGCGGCAGCAAAATCGCTGTACTGGATGGCGCCGACTTTCTCAATGACGCTTCCGCCAATTGCTTTCTGAAGACCTTGGAAGAGCCGCCGCCGCGCTCGGTGTTCATTCTTCTTTGCACCAACCCGGAGATTCAGTTTCCGACCATTCGCTCGCGCTGCCAAATGGTGCGCTTTGCCCCGCTCGCGAACGACACCCTGGACCGACTTCTATCCGAAAGAGGCATAGACGCCGGCTTGCGAAAAAATCTGCTGCACTTGGCCCAAGGCAGCCCTGGCCAAGCGCTGGCGTTGGCCGATCCCGCACTTTGGGATTTTCGCAAGAAGCTGCTCGAGGGCTTGACCAGGCGGCCGATCGACACCGTCGGGCTGTCCAAGGCTTTTGCCGAATTTGCCGAAGATGCAGGCAAGGAAGCGGCCCTGCATCGTCGCCGAGCGGCCCTCGTGCTGCGCTTGTTGATTGAAGGGCTCAGCGACGCGCTCGAGCTATCGTTCGAACCCAACGCCTCCCCGGCGACGAGAGGAGAATCGCTGGAGGATAGGGAACGGACAATCCTGCAAGCCCTTACGGGCCGCGCGGACCCGGACAAAATCCTTGCGGTCATCGAGCGCTGCCTGGAAGCCGAGATGCACATCGACCGATACGTGCAGGTAGCGCTCGTGGTGGAAGCGCTCCTGGATGCTATCGGTCAGCTCTTGGAAGGATCGCAAGTCACGGTGTAGTTATTGCTTTTGGGACTGCCGACTGAGATCTGCAATGATGAAGCGGTGTTGGATTTGCGGATTGTTTTGGTTGTGCGGTTGCAGCACGCACCCCTTGGTCGACACGCTGGACTACTTTTTCCCCGGCAAAATCCCTGCCGGCCAAACGCAACCGCATGGCGGCGTATGTCTTCCCCAAGGTGTAGTTCAACCGCCTGGACCCGCACTTCCCGCTGTACCCGCTGTGCCCGCAATTATTGTTCCCGTCGTGCCGCCGCCCGCTCCTCTGCCCGGCGCCGGCGGCTCGGTCCCGCCCATCAA
>JAKEHV010000461.1 GCA_022614915.1 Gemmataceae bacterium
ACGGAAGTGGACGTTTACGGTGTGTGTGTATTGGGCGTGCGCGCAATGCAATTCATTAACCGCTTGTGCGGTAGAGATTTGTGGAAAGCACATCGGTTGCGCGCAACCCAACTGCCAGGACCACTTTGTCCGCACCGATTATCGAAGTGGAGAAAGTCCCGTTGCAGGGCTGGGTTGCAAAGTATCAAGCATTTGCCGCGTAAGGAGTTGCGGCAAAATCGGTCAAAATGGTTTGCAGGGCTGCCCAGGGGATTGCAATGCAAACCATCCGAGGGCTTACGCCCCGTGGTAGTCAATCTCCTTCACTTCCAGGGCGTGTTTCTGGATGAAGTCGCGGCGCGGTTCGACTTTTTCGCCCATGAGGATGCGGAACATCTCATCGGCGGCCAGGGCGTCTTCGAGCTGGACGCGGAGCATGATGCGGTGCTCGGGGTCGAGCGTGGTTGCCCAGAGCTCGTCGCCGTCCATTTCGCCCAGGCCTTTGAAGCGGGTGATCTTGATGCCGCGCTCACCCAGCATGCGGACCTCGGCAACCAGGACGCGGACGTGGGGCAGCACCGACTTTTTGCCGTCGCTTTCCAAAATGAAGCGCGGCTCGGGATCGCGGCCGGCGATGCGCGCGGCCGGGACGAGGTCGCTTGGGGCCAGGCCGAAGCCGCGCAGCTTTTCCAGGCCGCGGTTGATCGTGCGCACCTCGTGAAGCTCTTGTGCGGAGAATACCTCGCCCTGTGCCTGGCCGTTGCCGTCCCCCGTTTGTGTATCTCCCTCAGCCCCGCCCGCTCCCCCGGGGGCGACGGGAGAAGAAGACTGCTCGCCCGCGACCATGAGCATGCGTCCTTCCTTGATTTTCTCCTCGCGGAAGCGATCGACCTCTTGCGCTGAAAAGAACCAGTGTTCGTGGTTTCCCAAGAGCACGCGAAAGGTGGGCAGCTTGCCGTCTTTTTGCTTGCCGAGAAACTGGGCGATGCTATGGCCGCGGCGCTCGAGAATGACCAGAGCGTTTTCCAGTTCTTCAAGCGCCTGCATGAGTGCCTTGAGGCGGTCCCCTTCGAACTTGTTGGCTTTGGCCAGGTCCTTGGGGTTGGCGGCGTCGGTGACGACGAGGCGCGTGCCGTCCCGGCCGCGCTCCAATAGCTCCTTGCTCATTTCTTCGAGCGTTTGCACATAGCGGATGCTCTTTTTCTGTTCAACTTTGAAGAGCGGCGGCCGGGCGACAAAGATGTGCCCTTTTTCCAAAAGCTGCCGCATCTGCCGGTAAAAGAATGTCAACAAGAGCGTGCGAATGTGCTGGCCGTCCACGTCGGCGTCGGTGAGGAGCACGATTTTGCCGTAGCGGAGGCTGGACAAGTCTTCGGTGTTGCCGATGTCGATGCCGATGGCGGAGATGAGGCTGACGATTTCGCCGTTTTCAAGGACCTTTTCAACGCGCGCCTTTTCGACGTTGATCACCTTGCCGCGCAAGGGCAGGATGGCCTGGACCTGGCGGTTGCGGCCATTGTCGGCGGAGCCGCCGGCGGACTGGCCCTCGACGAGAAACAACTCGGACTCGTTGCGGTTCTTGGTAAGGCAGTCCATAAGCTTGGTGGGACCGCTCGAGCTTAACAGGCTTTTGCGGTTCTTCAGATCGCGCTTGGCTCGAGCGGCGGCTTCGCGGGCCTCGGCGGCCAGCACCACCTTTTTCATGATCTTGACCGCTTCCTTGGGATTTTCCTCCAGGAACTTGGACAAGTAGTCGTGCAAGACGCTGGTGACGATGCCGTCCACTTCGGGGTTGTTGAGCTTGATCTTCGTCTGCGACTCGAACTGCGGATCGGGCAGCTGGATGCTGATGACGGCCGTGATACCTTCGCGAAAATCCTCGCCGATGGGCTCCAGGTCCTTCTTGAACTTGTTTTCCTTGGCGCCGTAGGTGTTAAGGACGCGTGTGAGGGCGGTGCGGAAGCCGGACAGGTGCGTGCCGCCGCCCGGGTTGTGGGCGTTGTTGGCGTAGCAGCGAACGCGCTCGTCTTCGCCGGACGTGTATTGGAAGCCGATCTCAACGCGGACGTCGTCCACCGTGCGGTCGACGTACAGCACTTTGTGAACGGCCTCTTCGGTGCGGTTGATGTATTCGACGAATTCGGCCACGCCGCCCTTGTAAACGAAAGTCTCCTCGCGCTGATTGATTATATCGGTGAGCTTGATGGCCAGGCCCTTGTTGAGGAAGGCCAGCTCGCGCAGGCGGTTTTCGAGCATGTCGTAATCGAACTTGGCGTCGTGAAAAATCTCCGGATCGGGGTGAAAGCTGATCTTGGTGCCGGTGCTGTTGGGCGGGCAGACGCCAAACTCCTTGACTTCGGTGATGGCGCTGCCGCGTTCGTATTCCTGCGTATAGACCTTGCCGCCGCGGCGAACTTGGGCTTCGGTCCATTCGGACAGCGCGGTGACGGCCTTGGCGCCGATGCCGTGCAAGCCCGCGGAAGTCTTGTAGGTGCGCCTATCGAACTTGGCGCCGGCGCCAAAGGTAGTCATGACCACTTCGAGGGTGGGCCGCTTCACTTTGGGATGGATATCGACGGGAATGCCGCGGCCGTCGTCGCTGACCGAGATGCTGCCGTCCACTTCGATTTCCACGTGGATGTTTTTGCAGTAGCCGGCGAGAGCCTCGTCGACGCTGTTGTACACGAGCTCGTAGACAAGGTGGTGCAAGCCCTTGGGGCCGGAATCGCCTATGTACATTCCGGGGCGGGCGCGGATGTGGGCGGCGTCGCGCAAAATGTCCACGTTTTCCGGACGGTATTCCTCGGAAGCCTGCGCCGTCGCGGCGGCTGCCGCAGCGGCGGTTTCGCTTGTATTTTCATCGTTCATAAGTCTGTTCCTCGTAAAGTAGGCCCCACGCTCCGCGTGGGGGATTCCTCACGCGGAGCGTGAGGTCTACGATTGCCACGCGCCGGCTTTGAAGCGCAAATCAGTCAGCGTGGTCCCGGACAAAGCGACGCGGAGTTTCTCCAACAGCTGCCTCTTCTGAAAATGGGCCATTTCCTGCAGCAAGACCGGGCTGCGCACCTCGATTTCCAGGACGCCGCGCCGTATTCCCAAGACGCGCGTGTCCTCGGCGTGTTTGGCGCCGACGGCTTGCTCCCATGCCTTTTCCAAATGCAGCCGCGCGCTGCGCCGGCCCCAGCCGCGGGCAGCGAAAAGCTGGGCCAGGATCTCTTTCAACGATTCCGGCTTGTCATCATCCCGGTAAATGCGCGGGCCTGGAGTTCGCATACGGCAAGAAAACTCAAGGGATTTGAAGTACGGTGACGCTCCAAAAAACCAAAGCGGCGAAAAAGCGCCGCACTCCAAAATCCGACTATTCCTTTCCGGCGGCGACGAGGGGCACAACGACGTATTGGTAATGATTGTCGCACTTGAAAATCGCGGGCGTGTTGCTGTCGGTAATCTCCAACGTCAAGGCTGTGTCCGGTTCCAGGACGCGCAACATGTCGACCAGGAACTTGGGATCAAAGCTGATTTCCACCGTTTTGCCGTCGAAGTCGAGGGGCATTTCCACTTTCGAGCGACCCGATTCGGCCCCGCGCGCTTGCAGCGTGAGTTTCTTTTTCGCGAAGCTGAAGGTCACGCGCTTGCTTTCCTCGTCGGTCATGATGGCTGCCTGACGGACCGCGCTTAGGAACGGCCCCACGGTGAGCGACACCCTGGCATTATGCTTGGCCGGCATGACCTGGCGATAATTCGGAAAGCGCCCTTCTACAAGGCGCGTGTAGATCATGGCGCGCTCGGTCTTCATCAGTGCTTCGTTGGCGCGCAAACTTAGGTAGATTTTCTCGTCCGGCTCCGTCAGGTTGCGCTCGAGCAAGTTGAGCGCCTTGGTCGGCAGCACCGGCATTTGGCCTTTGGTCGTATGCCCGGCGTGCGGCATCGTTTGGCCGCGCGCCAAGGCAAGACGCCGGCCGTCAGTGGCAACCAACACCAGATCCTCTCCCTCCAATTCCACGAGCACACCAGTGGTCGCTCCGAAACGTGAATGTTCAGCAGCCGCGGCGGCGAAGATAGTGCGCCGAATCATTTCACGCAGCGTTCCTGCCGGGATCTCGTGGTACTTCTCCTCGGCGAACGTGGGGATGTCCGGGAAGGCGGAAACATCTTCCCCGGGCATCTCGAATTCGGCCGATGCGCCGCGCACGAAGCAGGCGTCCGGGCCCGCTTCCAACGTCATTTCTTCATCCAGCGACTCACGCAGAATGGAAATGATTCGCGCCGTCGGCAATAGCGCTTCGCCGGTCTCTTCCACTTTGATCCCGCGCACTTCCAACCGAACACCTAATTCCAAATCGGTGGCCATCAGTGTGCAGCGGTCTTTTTCGACGACAGCCTTAAGGTTCTTGAGCACAGGTTTGACGTCCCGCGCCGCGGCGGCGACGCTGGCCAGCTGGCATGCCGAAAGCAATCCTTCACGATGGCAAATGATTTTCATGGTGCTGGGTCCTAGAAAGAATTAACTCTTTTGAAAGAAAGCAGTTTTATCTAAGCTCGAGTGCATCATGTGAATTCAAATGCTGCTGACGCAAAAACGGGCAGGATTTCGCAGTTTTCTGCAAGCAAAGCGTTGGGGAAATCCTGTCGGTGCGAATGCAGTCAGCCGACGTTCTTGTTTTCATAGTGGAAGCTTATTCTGTTGCTCGACCGCCTTGTCAATCCTGCTAACTCTTGTGTCGTAATTATCGACAACCGGTGAACAAGTTTTACCCGTCGCTCATGTCAGCTCAGTCTGTATCTCGGCGACAGCGCTGGCCAGCGAAGGATCCTTGGTCAGGGCCGTTTCCACCTTGCGGCAAGCATGTCGGACCGTGGAATGATCCTTGCCTCCGAAATAAGCGCCGATTTCTCCGAGCGACAGCGGCGTGAGAAGTCGCGCTAGATACATGCTGATTTGGCGCGGAAGCAAAACCGTGTGCACGCGCAGGGAGGAACGTAAGCGCTGTGGGTCCGTCTGGAAATAGCCGCCGACTTGCTCCACGATGCGGTCAACGGTGGCTTTGGTCGTTTCGAAAAGCGCTTGAAAATGGGTCTGTACTTTTTCCAGCGTCAACGGTCCTGGTGTGGTTTTTTGAACGGCGCCGAGTTGCGAAACGGCGCCTTCCATCTGTCTGCCGCCGCCGGCAAGGTTTTTCCCCAGCCATTTCATGACGTCTTCCGAAACGGCAAGCTGTTGTTGCTGAGCCAACTCCCGCAGAAGAAGAGTTCTGCTGGGCGCTTGCAGGCGATGAAGCGCCACTACCAATCCAGCCGCCAAGCGCGAAGTCAAGCGCGCCGGAAACGGTTTACCGCGCTGGGACAAGCGCCGGGGACCTGCGTCGGCAGTGAGGACGCTAGCGAGCCGCCGCGCCCTGCGCTCGTCTAGAATCTGCACCAAACTTTCGCTCGCAGCCAAAGGCAAGTGTTGCAAATCTTCCACAATCAGCAGGTCCGGGGTCTCTTCACCCAGCTTGGCAAAGTAGCTTTCTTGTCGTGTTTCGCGATGGAATGAGCCACTTCTGTGCGGCGTTATGTTCTCGCGCACGTCCGATGCGCTCAGATGGTGGACGATGAGTCGTGACTTGCCTTTGCAAAGTTCGTGACAAAGCCCGGAAACCAGGTGCGATTTCCCCGAGCCGGGAGGTCCGTGGAGAAAGTACAAAAGCTGTGCTTGGCCTGGGGGGAGTTTGTGGAGATCTTGAATTGCTTGGAAGGCAGCGCGATTTTCCGGTCCGACAACGAAGCGAGCCAGCGTCTTCTGCATCAGCATGGCGTCCCGCCTCCGGTCGCTATCCATAAAGCGATACGCAAAAAGACTTTGCGTACGGTTCCAAGCGCTTGCGAACTTCATTTTATTGTATTGGTCGGCGCGGCATTCGTAAAGGTGAATTCACGAATCGTAAATCTTTGCCAAGAAAAGAGTTAGGGATAGTTCATAGGATCGGGCCATTGGCTTCCAGCAACACTGCAAAAGCTGTCTGGAATTCGTATATTAGTTGCCAGCAATTCTTGAGCTATTCCAATGGGGGTTGTCGCCGTGAACACGCTGCCGAGCCTTTTCAGAGCGGTGCTGGCCATCTGGCTGGTTTTGGGTCTGGTTGATGTCATGCAGGGCCAAGAGGCCAAAGGTACGAACAAGCCACTCAAAGGAAAATCCAAAACCGTCGAGGATGCTACTCTGACGGCGCTGGGCGTGCCGGCCAAAGACATGCTCCCTTGCATGCTTTGGGGCGATAAGAAAGGCGGCACGCTGTACTTGCTCGAGCGGAGCGGCGTGCTACGCAAGATTCTCGTCCCGGCTTTCACGGAAACGCTCCACCTCGACATCGAATCGAAGTGCGATTGGCTGACGCTCTCGGGCCAAGGCTTGGCGGTCACCGTTTCCGGCAAACAGGAAGTTTGGCTTCTCGATCCGGACACGCTCGCGGTCAAAAAGAAAATGCCGGCGGCAACGATCAAACAGGCCGTCAGCGCGCCCAATCTCAACGTCGCCTATGTGACCAACGGCACGCAGTTGGCCATTTTGGACCTGGTCAAAGGAAAGCTTGGCGGCGCCATCAAGGGCGAATACGAGAGCCTGGCGGTGACGCCGAACGGCGGTTATCTCTTGGCCGCCAGCGACAAGATCTTCCGATACAAGATCGCCAAAACCGGCGCCGTCAAGCCGGAGGAAGCAGGGCCTGCCATCGCCGAAGGTCGGCGCGGCAGCGGACTCATGCTCAGCCCCGACGGCGAATTGGTTTGCCTGCCCACTGGCGGGGGCAATCGCACCGGACTGCCCCTTCATCCGCCCGCCAAAAACTATTCCACGTTTATCTACCCCGTCAAGAACCTCAAGAAACCGGATTGCGTCATCGAACAAGGCGGCTACCCGGAAGTCGTTGGCTTCGATCCCGCCGCCAAGCTCATCTACGCGCAGGGTGGCGATTTCGCACTCATGGTCTTCAATTACGGCGGCATCAAGAAAAAGGAATATCGCAGCAAAGACGTGCGCGGCGTGCGCCAATACCTGCCGCACCCCGAAGGCCGCAAGCTGCTGCTGTTGGCGGAATCGCAGCTGAGCTGGATGGAATTGTCTAAGGAGTGAAAGTGGAGTCTTATTGCGGGCCAAGCGCATCGATGACTTTCTTCGCTTCTATCAGTGCCGCTGCGGTGGCTTCCTCCCAATGCATCGATGGGTCGTCCTCGTAATCAGCTTTGTTGCGCAGTCGACGCAACTCGCGAAGCCGCTTTCCGACTTGTTGGAACTTCCCGACGAAAAACTTTGCAAGTTCCACATGGTCGGTCGCTTCGTCCTTGGGCTGAAACCCCTTTTTCGCAATGGCGTGATTCTTCGCGTGCCCGTATGCTCCATAGTAACCTCGGCTTAGCGCCGATCGCAGCAATGCTTCTTTCTGGATTTGCGGCGCCGTGAGAGCTTGGACTTGGAAGTTCTGCGCCAATTCAACAAAAGTGCGCCAATCAAACGCCATGACGGCCTCTGGGCGTGCAAAAGTCAGTTGTAACTAGAAACTCTCCAGCCAATGCTTGTAATTTCCGGGCGTATGGTTCGCATGATTCATCGATGCGATTCATGAATCCTTTTTGGTACTGTGCCATTCGCACATACAAGGTCAGTTCCCTGGTTCCGAATTCGGGGTCCTTGTAGAGTTCCAGTGACAATTCTACGTCGGGTCCGAAAAACTCGCGCACGCCACCGCAAACCTCGGGAATCACTTCGGTAATCTGGGGATGAGCAACAAGAAATGTCTCAACTTCCTCTCGATTTGGAAGGAGGACTCCGTCCCTAATGGTGGCGTCCAATGCATCTTTCGCAACATCAGCTAAATCGTGTGCCACACGCATCCTTAATCCCATTGAGTGTTGTTGGAAGTATTGTAATCCAATGGTTTCCCGAACGCGACTGGAAAGGGACTTCAATTCGGACGAGAGAGTTCCTCTCTTAGTTTTTCGGATCGTAGCGTATGACCGTGTCCGTCTTTTGCTTTTCCTTACGCATCACCCAAACTGGCCGGTCCTTGGCTTGGTTGTTTTCCAAGGTGATCGTTCCAGTCAACCCGGCGAAATCTTTGGTCTTTTTCAACTCTTCCAGTAAGCGCTCGCTGATAGGTCTTTCTGCACGGCGCAGCGCTGCCGCCAAGAGCCGCGTCCCGTCGTAGGCCATGGCGGCGTGCGCGTCCAGTTCCTCGTGAAATGCCGTCCGGAATCTGTCCGCGAATTCCTGCGTTTTGGACAGTTCTTTGTCCACCGCGAAGGGCGCGGCAAAGTAAACCACCGCGTCGCCAAGGTTGCGCGGCGCTCCCTCCGGCCCGGCATAGACGAGCAGCAAGTCGGGCGCTTTTAGCTCGCGCAGCAGCTTGCCGAAGTCGGCCACGCTTCCTGAAAACACAAGCGCCCGCGCTCCAGACGGCACGCGCTTCCCGAGCTCGTCGAATTTCGTCTCTTTGTCGATCGTCACTTGCTCCGCAGTCCAGGCGATTTCCTTTTTGCCGGCTTCCCACGACTTGCGAAAAGCCTCGCGAAACGCGTCGGCCACCGCCTGGGCGCCTTCGCGGCGCGCGTCGGTCACGACATGGACGCTATCGATTTTCTTTTCCTCCGCTATGAAGCGCGCCAGCACTTCGCCTTGCCGCTGGGGCGACAGGCCGATGCTGAAAACCTTATCGCTGACGCCGCGCGGCAGGAAACCCAGCGGTGTAACCACGGGGACCAGCCCGCGGTCGAGGCGAACGACTTCGTCCGCGCTGTTGCCGCCGTAGAGCGCGAGCACTTTACCCAAAGTCACCAGACGCACGGCCTGGCCCTCGAACGCTTCGCCAAGGCCAACGGTGTCCGAATGCTTGACGTGAATGGGGCGCTGTTCTTTGTCCTCCACCAGTTCCTTGATGGCCAACCGGATGCCGAGTGTTTCCTTTTCGCCGATCGCGCGGTCAGGGCCGGAGACACTGGCGACGTGACCGAAATAAACGGTCGGCTGGGCTCCAGAGCTGCAACCCGCGCAAAGGACTAAGTAGCCGAAGACCAAAGACCGAGCGCTGATACTCACAGGTTGGTACATGAAAGTATGTTATGCCAAAAGCGGCGCGCGCCGCCCCGAAAGGTACGGATACGCAGAATCGTCTCAGTATAATCAACCACATGCCCGCCAAGGAGCTTCAGTTCATGCAAGACCGCATTGCGTATCAGGGTGTGACGTTCGACGATATCCTCTTAGAGCCGGGCTACAGCGAGGTGCTGCCGCGCGATTGCGATGTCCGCACCCACCTGACGCGCTCGATTCGGCTCAACATTCCCGTGTTGTCTTCGCCGATGGACACCGTCACCGAGAGCGAGCTCGCCATCGCCCTGGCCCAGGAGGGCGGCATTGGCATCATCCACAAAAACATGCCGATTGCCCGACAAGCCCGCGAAGTGGACAAGGTCAAGCGCAGCGAGAACGGCATCATCACCGACCCGATCACGCTGCCACCGGACGAGACGGTCGGCACGGCGCGGCGCATTATGGAGGAGCATCATATCGGCGGCGTGCCCATTACAGTCAACGGCTTTCTCCGCGGCATCATTACTCGACGCGATTTGCGCTTCTTGCCTGACAACAACCAGCGTCTTTCGGAAGTGATGACGAAGGATAATCTGGTGACGGCCCAGGAAACTACAACGCTTGAAACGGCTGAAAGGATTTTGACGGAAAATAAAGTCGAGAAATTATTGCTGGTGGACGAAAACTATAAACTGAAAGGCCTCATTACCATTCGGGATATTGACAAGTTGACCAGCTTCCCCGCCGCGTGCAAGGACGCAAGAGGGCGGCTGCGGGTAGGAGCGGCAATTGGGGTAAACGATTTGGAGCGGGCCGAGGCGCTTTTGAAAGCCGGCGCCGACGTGCTGGTCGTTGATTCCGCGCATGGCCATTCCAGCAACGTCGTGGACACGGTTCGGCAGGTGAAAAAGCGTTTCAGCGTGGACGTGATCGCCGGCAACGTGGCCACCGCCGAAGGGGCCAAAGCGCTGGTGCAAGCCGGGGCGGACGCGGTCAAAGTGGGCATCGGTCCGGGCTCGATTTGCACCACGCGCGTGATTTCGGGCGTGGGCGTGCCGCAAATCTCCGCGATTTACAACGCGGCGCAAGGCGTGAGCGGCAGCGGGGCGCCGATCATTGCGGACGGCGGTATCCGCTACTCCGGCGACATCACCAAAGCGTTGGCCGCCGGCGCTCATACGGTCATGCTGGGCGGCTTGCTCGCGGGTTTGGCGGAAAGCCCGGGGCAGACGGTGATTTACAAAGGCCGCAGCTTCAAGGTCTATCGCGGCATGGGCTCGCTGGGGGCGATGGTGCAAGGCTCCAGCGATCGCTACCGGCAAGGCGACGCCAAGCAAGAACACGACGGCGGCAAGCTGGTGCCCGAAGGCGTCGAAGGCCGGGTGCCGTACAAAGGGCCGCTGTCGCCTTTTATCTATCAGCTCGTGGGCGGCCTCAGGGCCGGCATGGGCTATTGCGGGACACGGAACATCGAGGAACTGCGGACCAAAACGCGTTTTATCAAAGTCAGCGGGGCCGCGGTCAAGGAGAGCCATCCTCATGACATTGCCATTACGCACGAAGCGCCCAACTATTCTTCGCGGAATGACCCCGTGGAAGTCGAAGGCGTTTAGGCCGGGCAGGCGCCTTTTTCTCCTCCTGTTTGGGACGTGCGCGCTCGCGCCAAGTCCATCAAATGCTCAGACTCCTTTTGCGCCGATCAAGCCCTTGCCCTTCGCCGAGGCCCAGGAAAAGCCTGTGGCTCGGCCGGCCTTCAACACCGGCTTTGTCATCATAGACGAACAGCCAAAACCCGCGGTTTACCAAGTGGAATTCGACAAAGAAGGCAGCATTCAGCGGACCGCGGCCCAAGCCGGACGCGGCAAGGACGGCGACGAAGTCGATATCGTCATCAGCGTCGATCTGCCTGGACCGGAACGGCTGTTTCGACGCGAATCCGAGCGCGACGTGTTCGAGCGGCTCCGCCAAGACGAGAAAAAACGCCCCGGCGCGGGCCGTGTCATCTTTCCGACTTATCAGCCTTTGAGCAAAGAGCCGTACGCTCCGCGCCATTTCGCGCCGATGGTGGAAACGGTGGAGCCGTCCTACGTCTGCCACACGCGGCTGTTCTTCGAGCAACCCAACTTTGAACGCTACGGCTGGGACCTGGGCGTGCTGACCCCCGCGCTGTGCCTCGGCAAGTTCTACTATGACTTCGCTTTCTTCCCGTACCACTTTTGGAGCCGACCGTTCGAATGCGTGGATTCCAGCTCGGGCAAATGCCTGCCGGGCGATCCGACGCCGCTCTATCTCTATCGCGAACCGCTCAGCGTCACCGGCGCGCTGGGACAGGCAGGCACGATCATCGGTCTGGGCTTCGTCTTTCCATAGGAAGCGCGTAAAGTGGAGTTCGGAGAGTGGAGCGCGCAGCGTTTGCGCACCACGCTCTGCTCTAGTCCCGTTTTTCGCCAATCGGTAAAGTAACTGGATACTTCATTCTGGGAACTCAGGGCGCTTGACTCTTCGCGCTCTGCGCTCCACGCTTTTCGGGAGACGCGGCGTGGTTGCCGAACAGACTTGGACGCTCGGCGCGCTTCTGGATTGGACCGCCCAGCACCTCGCCCAGAAGGGAATGGAGTTTCCGCGCCTGGACGCCGAAGTCCTCTTGGCGCACGCCGCCAGCTGCAAGCGCATTGACCTGTACGGCATCCGCCATGCCGAACACGCTAGTCCCGAAACTCGGCAGAAATACCGCGACTTGATCCGCCGCCGGATGGAAGGCTGCCCGGTCGCCTATCTCGTTGGCCGGAAGGAATTCTTTGGACTGGAATTCGATGTGACGCCCGCGGTTTTGATCCCGCGCCCCGACAGCGAGCATGTCGTGATGGAGTGTCTCGCATTGGCCAAGGGCGTAGAACATGCGTCTTCGCTTGTTCGAATCGCAGATATCGGCTCCGGTTCAGGAAATCTCGCCGTTGCGCTGGCCAAGCAATTGCCCAAAGCTCAAGTGACGGCCATGGACGCATCGCCGGACGCGCTCGCGGTGGCTCGGAAGAATGCACAGAAGCACGACGTGGCCGAGCGCGTGCGCTTTATGCAATCCGATCTCTTCGCTGCGCTTACTCCGAATGAGCAATTCCATTTCGTCGTGAGCAATCCGCCGTACATTGCGTCGGAAGAGATGTCGAAACTGCCTCCGGGCGTGCGTGACTACGAGCCCAAGGCGGCGCTCGACGGCGGGCCGGGCGGGTTTACCGTCTTTGATCGATTGATCGACGCAGCTCGGCATCACCTTTCGTCCGGCGGGCATCTCTTGGTCGAAATCGGCGCCCCGCAAGAAGAAAGGGCCCGCGAGCGCATTGCCGGATTCCGTGAGTATGAGCTGGCGCCCACGATCCACGATTACTCCGGTCATCCGCGAGTATTGAAAGCCCGAAGGGTGTAAACCGCGCGCCGTTTACGTTTCGCGCTTACTTCACGCCGCTCGGAACCTTCCCCTCCGGAATCAGCTTCCGCCATGCCGCCTGCGCCTGGGTGCGGCTTTCCTCGTTGGCCGTGGCATCGAAGTCGATGTTGTTCTCTGGCACGAACTGGCCGAGGTTCCACGCGGCCAGTTGTCGAATGGCCAGCCGCTCGTTGTTGAGGTAGGTGATGAGCAAGCTGTAGGTTTCCGGGCGCAGCTGCGCCTCCCTACCAAAGCCGTACAAGAGCTCAAGGATGATGGCGGCCTCGCCCGCCTTGTATTTCAGGCCGAGCAACGCTTGGTAAACTTGTTGGTGGCGCAAGCTGTCACGGCCGAGGTAATGTACGATTGCCCGCACCGCGACGCCGCGAACCTCCTTGTGTTTCTCGTTAGTTAGGGACCGAATTCCGCCCAGCGCATCGTCGATGGCGAGGGCGCTCGCCGCGGCAGCTTGCAATACGGCTGGTTGGCTGCTGAAGAGAGCATCAGCAATGCCTTTGGCAACTCCGTGATTTGCGATCGCCAAGCGCACTTTTTCCACTCCATCGTACGTTGCCGCCGCTTTCTTCGATTTGTCCGACGCTGGATTGACCCATTCCGGCGACTTCTTGACGGGAATAGGCCCGCGCACGCCTTGCTCCCTGGTGTAGTGATAAACGACCGGTTCCTTTAGCGTAAGCTTGTCTTTTTCCGACTCCATTTCGATCTTGCCCTTGAGCGCGAAGAAATACAGCTCACCCAGCGGTTCGTCGTCTTTCTCCACTCGTCGTTGGGGGGCAGAGAGGTTGGGAGTGAGGGGGCGTGCCACGGGCCAATGGCGAAACAACTCGACAGCCGCCTTGCCGCCTTTGTCAAATAGAGTCACGCCGAGGCTGCGCTCGGGGAAGCGGATCTTGATCTTGACCGGGCCGTCGCCTTGGTTTTCGAGTATGACTCGGCCGCGCTCCAGCGTGAAATCCAGGTCACTGCCGCCGGCTTCGTGCAAAGTGACGACGCTTTCAAAGGCGGGGGAGATGGAAAGGTCAGGCAGGTTGCCAGCGAGGACGAGACGCACGTCGCCTTCCTTGGCTTCGAGGATCGCACGCGCTCCCGGCAGGGCCATGACTTCAACGCCCGCCGCAACGCCGTCATGCAGTGCCGGCAGGGCCCACGTCTTACCGGACTGCACGAGCAGAGTGCCTTGGGGCGAGCGCAATCGGGCGGCGGGCGGCCCCGCGCTCGCGGTTGCATACGGGAGTAGAATTGCCACAAGGCAACCGATCCAACACAGGTGCTTCATCGGCGCATTCCAGGAAAGTCTGTGCAATAATGTCCAAGTTAAGGATGCGGAATAGGCTAGTCAATCACTCGCGTCGCACTGCGTCATCGGGGAGAAATCGAACATGTCCACGAAATCGCGCAAAGAGCGAATTCAACAGATGCTGCAGGAGTCGCCGGAGGACGCGGAACTTCTCTACATGCTGGCCATGGAGCACGCGAGTGAAGGCGATGACGCCGGCGCGGTGCGCTGTTTTGGAAAAATCCTCGCCATGTCGCTGAACTATCCGCCGGCCTACCATCAGGCGGGGCGCACGCTCGCACGCCTCGGCAAGATCGAGGAAGCGCGTGCGGTCTTGCAGCAAGGGATACAGATTGCGTCGAGCCAGGGCGACAGCCACGCCGCAGGCGAGATGCAGGGATTGCTGGAGACTTTGGAATAGTCTAGTCACGGGACATTCCGGCCTTACATCAACACGTTGTCTTTGCTAAAGTGCCGCTCCTGTCTATTGGGAAAGGAGTCCCGGCATGTCCAGCGTGTTGCTTGAAGAGTCCTTCGCTTTTTCCAAATACGAAACGCGCGGCCCGAGAACCGATCGACGTTTTCGCTGGCAGCCGTCGCTCGCCGTCGCGGCCTTCTTGGTTGTCGTGACGGGTCTGGTGTGGCGGACGGTGCGCTATGCACTCGCATTCCCGATCTGGGGCGACGAGTCTTTCGTGTGCGTCAATCTCTTGGACCAAACTTTCGGCGGCTTGGTTGGGCCGCTCAAGGTTGGACAAGTAGCGCCCATCCTTTTTTGGTGGGGCGAGCTGGCTGTCTATCAAATTCTAGATTCCGCGGAATGGGCCCTGCGCCTCTTGCCTTACCTTGCGGGCTTGGCGGCGGTGGGACTGTCGTGGCCGCTCTTGCGCCGAGCGCTGCCCGCGCCGGCAAGCCTCTTCGCCTGGTCGTTGTTGGCGGTTTCTTACTATCCGGTTCGGCACGCTGTCGAGATCAAGCCCTACTCTTTCGATCTCTTGTTTGCCGTGGCGTTGATGTTGTGTGCCGTGCGTTTCTTAGAGACACGCGCCACGGGCTGGCTGGCGGCGTTGACCCTGGTCACGCCGTTCGCACTTTTGGGAAGTTACCCCGCGATCTTTATTGTGGGCGCGATCGGCGTCGCGCTTCTGCCGAGCGTTTGGCGACACCCGTATGCCTCGTCGCGCGTATGGTTTGCGCTTTTTGGCCTTTTCGGCGCGGCCACGTTCTTAGGACACTTTCTCCTCGTCGCCCGGCAACAGTTCGACGTTGAACAAGCGGCCGGCATTATGGTGCATTCGATTTGGCAAGATTGGTTTCCACCGCTCGATCCGGGAAACTTTTTGGTTTGGCTTTGGCAAGCGCACACAGGAAACATGCTGGCGTATCCCGCCGGCGGGCCGCACGGCGGCAGCGTCGCGACCTTACTTCTTTGTCTTGTGGGCGCCTGGGCCTGGTGGCGCGGCGGCAACCGCACGGTCCTGGCCCTCATCATGTTGCCGTTTCTTTTCTCCCTCGTCGCCGCGATTTTGCAAAAGTATCCCTACGCAGGCAGCGCGCGTCTGTCGCAGCACTTAGCGCCGGCGATTTGCCTGTTGGCGGGCAACGGCATCGCCTTCCTTATCGGCCGATTGCTTCCTGCCAGCCAAGCGCGGGCTGCTTACATCGTGCTGTTCGCGCTCGGTGCTTTCGGCTTGGCAGGGATCGCCCGCGATTTGGTGCAGCCTTATAAGACGCCGGCCGAACTTTGGAACCGCGACTTTGTGCGAAACTTGATGGAGAACATCGGACCGGAAGATCAAGTCGTGGTCTTCCACCCGCGCGGCCAAGTGCGGCCGGGCATCGAGTGGTATTTGCAGCAATATCCCGGCCGCGTGGCGTGGCAGGGCGAAGTGGACTGGGACCGGCTCACCAGTTCCGGCGGCAAGCTCTGGGCGGTGCAGTTCTACTTTGGGAATACTGCGCCGGAAGTGATCCAAACCGCGGTGGAGTCGAGCGGCTTGGGCATGCGCTTGGAATACGTAAATCGGCAAATCGGGCCGCCGGAGCATGGGCCCGATCCGGAAAATGCAGAGGTTTGGGTGTATCGACGGGAGTGATTATGTTGGGCGATTTGGCGGGCTACGGTTGGGTCACATCTATCAGCATCTTGCGGATCTTAGCGAGGATTGCCGGCTGGACTTTGCCGAATGTCTTTACTACAAGACTCTGCGCGAGCGCATAGATCTTGTCCGCGCGTACGCGTCCCGGCCGATTCAATTGTCCCGACTCTAAATCGTCTTGTGTTAGAATGAAGCTGAAAGGTGTTACAGTTGGGTTCGAAGTCATGGCAACGATGATCATGTCTTGCGTCGCCTGATGGTAAGCTGCATTGGAAACCACGATTACCGGGCGACGCCTGCTCGAAGACATGTCCGTGAACGGCACTGGGACGAGGACAATGTCTCGTTGGTCAGGCATGATTCCAGTCCTCCTCATCCCACGAATTGTCCCAGAAATTCGTGCTCGAGTTGGCGGCATGGAGCAGGTCGCCAAAATCGTCTTTAGTTGCAGCCAGAATCAGCACCTCGACTGGCGTACCGGGCGCGAGCGGCACTGTCACTTCGAGCTTGCCGTTCGGTCCAACGTTCGTTTCCAGCCTAATAGCATTGTGGGTCATGCATCACCTCAATCCACGTGCACTACTCGGACGGTCTGCACTTATTTTAGTCGCCATTGGTTCGTATTGTTCATTCTACCATTACCCCCTCGACCGACATTGAGTGCGTTGTCGGCTCTTCACTCACAGTGTCGGCCCGATGCTGCAGGGCGCGAACCCCTCCTCACCCACGCCATTGAGCTCGCTTTTGGTCTTCTTCCCCGATGTGACGGCGATAATTTCGTTGTAATTCAAACGGCACTCGAGTTCATGACTGCATTCCTTAATAGCACTGCTCAATTACCCAGATGTTTTCAAACTTCCGCAGACGCAGGTCTTCTTGACGAATCCAGAAATACAGCATACCGCCGTCACCCCACATCATGTTTGCATTATCGTCGGAGTCTAGTTGCAGCAAGAGCTTCCAATCCGCCACGCCGTTTTCTAGTTCTTTGGGCTAGGAGTGCTTGTAACCATCGCCATATTCGTGAAAGCCCAATTGACATTCCAACCGCATGTCACTTTGTATTGTCCGGGGATGGCCCATGAGTTGGTGATGGGAACCCTCAGGGACTGACTCCATGTCAAAAAGATCTTGTTGCATCTCTTCAAGCGTCTCAAGGTCATCTTGAGTCAAGTCGAGAGGCTGAAGGAGTATGGACTCGCCGCCAGGAAGCGACCAGCACTCATGAAAAGAAAACGAACAAGGTTGAAACGACTCCGCTTCCTGGTCTGATTCAAGACTTGGACAGTGCAGTTCATCCTGGCCCACTTCGACATGCACGATTCGCCAACTATCACGATCACCTGCGACCAAGGCGTCGCAATCGCAGAAAAACCAAAGGAATCCACTTTGAGGAAGGCTCTTACAACACGAGTACGATGACAGTTTTTCCAAGTTCAATTGGCCCAGGAAATTCAGGTGTTTTTCCTTCGAAATTGGCCAACTGATAGCCGCAGGCAACTCTGGCTGGCCTCCCAACCGGGAAATCCCTTTTGGAATTGTCGCGTAGGGAATCGGTGAGGTCACCATTTGGAGAGACGGCTCGGCCAAATCGGCGATTCGCGCCGCCTTGGCGCTTAACTCTGATTTCCGCAGCCATTCTTGAAGATCGGCGCGACTCAACATGTTCATCTCCTTACAAAGTCGGCCCGATGCTCCACGGCGCGAACTCCTCTTCGCCCACGCCGTTGATCTCGCTCTTGGTCTTCTTCCCCGAAGCAACGGCAATAATCTCATCGAAAATCTGTTTGCCCACCGCTTCGACCGGCGTGCCTTCGAGAATGACGCCGGCGTTGATGTCCATGTCGCTTTCCATGTGTTGGTAGAGCGGCGAGTTGGTGGCGATCTTGATGCTCGGGGCAGGCTTGCAGCCGAAAACCGAGCCGCGGCCTGTGGTGAAAACGCAGACATTGGCGCCGCCGGCCACGATGCCGGTCATGCTGACGGGGTCGTAGCCGGGCGTGTCCATGACCACGAAGCCCTTGGCCCGCACCGGCTCGGCGTAGTGCACCACGTCCACCAGGGCGGTGCTGCCGCCTTTGGCGATCGCGCCCAGCGATTTTTCATAGATCGTCGTCAAGCCGCCTTCCTTGTTGCCGGGCGAGGGATTGTTGTTGATCTCCGCGCCGAAGATGCCCGTGTACCATTCCCACCACTTGATGCGCTCGACGAGCTTCTCACCGACCTCGCGGCGCACGGCCCGGCGCGTGAGGAGATGCTCCGCGCCGTAGATTTCCGGGGTCTCGCCGATGATGCTCGTGGCCCCCTGCGCGACCAGAAGATCCGAGGCAACGCCCAGAGCCGGGTTGGCAGTGACGCCGCTGTTGCCGTCGGAGCCGCCGCAGTTGGTGCCCAAGATGAGCTTGTCGGCGGACAAGCGCACGCGGCGTATGTCGTTGACGCGCGGCAACAGTTGGGCGATGGCATTGACGCCGGCGTCGACGGTCTTGCCAATGCCGCCGCATTCCTGAATGGAGAGGACGACTGGCCCCTGCCGATTCGAAGCGCCGCTGAAGGAAAGTTGCGTCAAACCTTGTCCTTCGACGAGGTGAATCGCCTGGCCGGTCTCGCAGCCCAGACCGATAAGGATATAGGCGGCGACGTTGGCGTGCTTGGCGAAGCCGGCGAGTGTGCGGTCGAGCTGGTTGTGGTCCGGACCGTCATATTGCATGGCACAGCCGGCTTTGTGCGTGATGGCGACGACCCCGTCCACGTTGGGATACTGCTTCAAAAGATCGGCCGCGCGAAAGCGCTCGGAGATGTACTTGCTGGTCGAAGCCGAGCAGTTGACTGTGCTGATGATGGCGATGTAGTTGCGCGAGCCGTAGCGGAACGGCTCGGGGCGGTCCGGGCCGCGGTCGTAGCCCGACCAGAAAACCGGCTCGGCGGCTCGGGGAGGCGGCGGCACGTCCCGGCAAAAGGCATAATCGCGCTGAAAGTTGTCCGCCGCGACGTTGTGTACGTGGACATGACTGCCGGGCGCGATGTCTTCCTTGGCGAAGCCGATGATTTGGCCGTATTTATAGACCGCTTCGCCTTTCTTGATTGGCCGAAGCGCCATCTTGTGGCCCAAGCCGACGCGCTGTGCAACTTCGAGGCGTGCACCATTGTGCTCTATTTCAAGGCCGGCTTGCAAATGCCTGGCGGCGACAGCGATGTTGTCTTCCGGGCGCAATTGAACGGCCACTTGAGACAATGGCACGGCGGACATGGTTGGCTCCTTAACCAAAACTCCTGGTCACGATACCACGCGCTTAGCACGAGAGCAAATCCCAATGAGATC
>JAKEHV010000462.1 GCA_022614915.1 Gemmataceae bacterium
ACACGGTGCACGACACCAAAGCAAAGCCGCCCGATGGAGTGCACGTGATCGGCGTGGCTGCGAAATGCCGCGCGCATGCCTCATCCATCTTGCACGCGTGGAAATCGGGCAAAGAAGAGGTTCAGGTGGAATCGCTCGACGATGCATTGTTGCCAGGGCCGCAGACGAACACGGATTGAACACGGAAGAAGTCCGATCGTGCGTCATCGACCCCAGGCCCATTCACGGGCCTTTCGCGGAACGTGTAGGCCCGCCGTTGTCGGCGGGTTGAAGAGCGCAGCGGTAGCCGCCCCAACGGCATCGACCCCAGGCCCGTTCACGGGCCTTTCGCGGAGCGTGTAGGCCCGCCGTTGACGGCGGGTTGAAGAGCGCAGCGGCAGCCGCCCCAGCCTCATCGACCCCAGGCCCGTTCACGGGCCTTTCGCGGAGCGTGTAGGCCCGCCGTTGACGGCGGGCCTAGACGCTGCGCGAAAGCCCGGTGAACCGGGCTGTGCCATCGCGATCTCGCGGTGGGCGATGCGCACATTGTTGCTGCAGCAACCTGAAACCGTTTAGCTATTTCCTTCGCGCTGTTGTAATTTTTTTCAGGACATCATGCGCCAAAGGGTCATTGCGGTATAGCTCTTCCAAGCCGCGCCAAATCGCTTCCGCTTCCGCTCTGCGGTTTTGATCGCGGAGTTCCGCGGCGCGCTCGAGCGCTTGCTGCACCGCTTTCCAGCGCTGGGGATCCTGGGCTTGTTTCTCCGCCTCCAGCAAGCTTTTCTCCGCCCTGCCAACCCAGTGTTTCTCCGCGTCGATATCCTGAAAAACCGTGACCAGATTCTGCCACACGCGCTTGGCGCCTTGCCAATCGCCCTCTTTGTAAAGACGCTCGCCCTGGAGGTAAAAGCGTTGCGCCTCGGTCGGGCCAGGGTTCTTGGCCGCTTCGAACTTCAAACGCAGCTTTTCGACTTCGTCCTTATATGGATTGTCCGGAAAGCGCTCATTCAAGGGGCCAAGGTAATCGCGCCAAGCGCGCTCTTGATCGGCAATGCGCTCCGAGGCCATCAGCTCCGAGCCGCGCGCGTACAACGTTTCCATGCTCGGAGGCCAAAAAGCGTAAGCGATGACGCCGATGCACAGCGCCAATAGCAGAATCAGCACCCAGGCGCGATTCAAGATTCCGGAAAACGGGCCTTCGGATTGACGCTTCAGCTCGGCGCGCATCAGCTTGCTCATCAGCGTCGCCGGCCCCGGCAGCTCGATGTCCTCTAGATCGGTCTTGCTCTCGGCGACGGTTTCTTCAGGCTGTACTCCCACCGCGGTCGGTTGGTCTTTTCGCTCCAGCCTCTTGCGGACGCTCTCGAGGTGCCGGCCCAAAACCTGACAGTCGGGCGGCCGCTTCTCCGGATCCTTCTCCAGCAAGAGGCACACGACCTCGTCGATCTCGTACGGAATTTCGGGGATGATCTTCTGTGGACGATCGAATTGCCCGTAACGATGTTTGTGCAAAAGATCGACGAACGAGGCGCCTTCGAACGGAAGCCGGCCGGTGAGCAAGGTGTACAGGACTATGCCGAGGCTGTAAAGGTCGCTCCGTTTGGAAACGGGCTTGCCCGCGGCCTGTTCAGGAGACAGGAACTCAGCCGTGCCGACGACGCCGCCCGTCTTGGTCAGGTGCGCGCTGGCGAAAACCTTGGCGATGCCGAAGTCGGTGATCTTGATCTTGCCGTCCGCCGTCCGCAGGATGTTGGGCGGCTTGATGTCGCGATGGATGATGCCGTGGTCGTGGACGTGGCGCAGCGCGGGACAAATCTGCAAGGCGATGTCGAGCACTTCGCGCCAGGGCAGCCGGCCTTGCGTGAGCAGAATTTCGTCGAGGCTTTGCCCCTCGACATACTCCATGGCGTAATAGTACATGCCGTTTTCGCAGCCCGATTCCATGAAGCGGACGATGCCCGGGTGATCGAGCTGGCTGAGCGATTCGATTTCGCGCTGAAAGCGCTGCAGGAACCCCGCTTCCTGAGCCAGTTCCGGGGCAAGCACTTTGATCGCCGCCCGCCGTCCGCTCATTTCCTCCTGAGCCAGATAAACGCGGCCCATGCCGCCGTGGCCAAGTTCCTTGAAGATGGCCCATTTGCCCAATCGGTCGCCGATCATGTTGGCTGCACCACGAATACGAGAGGAATGGAAGACAGGTTGCAAACCTGTCCTACAACATATCGTAAAGGCAAATCGCGGATTTCGAAAAACGATTTTCAAAACAAATAGAAAAACAAGATGAAAACGGCGCTATTGTTGATCGCGCACGGCAGCCGCGAGCCCCAGGCCAACGAGGATGTGCGTTGGGTCGCAGACCGGCTGCGCGCCGAGTTCGAATTAGTCGAAACGGCTTACTTGGAGTTGGCCGAGCCGGACATCTTGACGGCGGCGCGATCCTGCGTCGCGCGCGGCGCGACACGGATCGTATTGACGCCGTATTTCCTTTCGGCGGGAGTACACGTACTGCGCGATTTGCAGGAATGTCGCCGGCGGCTGGAGGCAGAACTCGCCCCGGCAACTTGTCTTCTTGCCGAGCCTTTGGGACGCCACGAGTTGCTCGCCGAACTGGTTGCGATTCGCGTGCGCGCGTGCCTCTCTCAATCCCCCGACTCGGATGCCTCTAATGATTCAGCATGAATTCGGGGCTGTTCAGGAGCGCCCAATACACGTCCGACAGCGCCCGCCGCGCGTCGTTTACCGCGCCGCCGGAATCGACAAAGCGCACTAGGCGATCGCGTTCCTCGGCGCGCGGCAATCTCCCAAGGACCCACAAATACAGCGAATCGACCTTCATCGCGGTCGACGTCTTTTGGTTGACGAGCGTGTTGAAGTCCGGGTTGTTTTCCGTCTTGACGCGCTCGGCCAGGAACTTGCCGTTCATGAGGAAGAGGGCCTGAAGGATCGAAGTCTGCGATTCGTGGCGGCGGTCTTGAGTGGTGAATTTGGTCAAAAACTGGGCGCGCGGCGATTGCGGCGGCCCAAACGGCTGGAAGCCCATGTTCGGATTCTGCGTCGGCTGCGAGTAGGCGGTAGCCTCGGCCACGCTGTCGAAAAGTTGCTCCGGCGTCAGTCCGCGGACGGGCATGCGCGTGAAGAAAGAATAATCGTCCTTGGTGGCATTTGGGTCGCCGTGCGACGCCCGCTGATAGGCCTGGGTATGGACAATGGCGCGCACGAGGAACTTGAGGTCGAATTTCTCTTCAGCGAATACGCGCGCCATCATCTCCAAAAGTTCCGGATGGGTAACAGGACTGTCGTCGCTCGGCTCCAAGATCGGCTCCAATAGACTTACGCCGAAGAAATAGGACCAGAGATGGTCCACCGTGGCTTTTGCGAAATAGACGTTTTCCGCCGAGGTGACCCAGTCGGCCAATACCGTTCGCGGCGATACATTCGGCTTCCAGTTGGGCTCTTCGCCGGTAAGGAATTTTGCTTTCACAATATCGTTGGTGCCGGGGATCTTGATTTCCCGGCGATTGGGATCGACGGCTTGCGCTGCCTGAAGTCCGGGGCGGCGGCCGGGCTGCTCCGAGCCTGCGAAAAAGGCGGCCGTTTCCCAAAACTGCTCGCGCGTCCATTTGGCGAACGGATGGGCGTGACACTGGGCGCATTCGAGCTTTACGCCAAGGAAAATGCGCGTCGTCGAGGCGGCCAAGTTCTCCGCCTTATTCTCGTTGACGAAATAGAAGGCTTGCGGGTTACCCTGCGGTTGGCCGTTAAAGATCATCTGCGGATTGGCGGCGCCGAAGGTCAACAACTCATGCACGATGCGATTGTAGCCGTCGTTTTTTTGCAGTTTGTCGCGCAGCCAAATCTCGAAACCGGGAGCGGCAAATGCGAACTGCTGATTGTTGTTGGCGCCCAGGATTTGGAAGCGCCAAAACGCCGCGAAATTGCGGGCATACATTTCGCCGCCCAGCATGCGCTCGACCCAGTGCCAGCGCTTGTCG
>JAKEHV010000463.1 GCA_022614915.1 Gemmataceae bacterium
ATGGTAATCGCCCCGTTGCAGCCACCCAGTCCTGCCGGCGGGCTGCCCGCAACGTTGTCAGCGATTAGCACGCCCGCGTAGCCGGCTATCTGCGCGTTCAGCACCTTGACGATGAAGCCGCACAGTCCGCGGTCAATCAGGGCAATCCGTCCCGGCCCACCCGCAGGCGGCAACGGTTCGCATCCATTGGTCACCACTCCCACTCCGTCATTGACGAGCTCCACGTTGCCGGTGAGCCCGGCTGGCGGGAAGGGAGAGCCGAACCCCGCCGGACCGATCAGGTAAGAACCCGCGATGCCTGCGGGCGAGTTGACCGTCAGCGTCGGATTTCCTGTCAGCGCGCCGGCGTTCACTGCGGTGGTGACGTTCGATCCGATCCACACGACATTGCTGGTGTTGATGGCGGATGCCTGTCGCTCAGCATTCGTCATGATGTCCCAGGTCTTTCCGGTCGTGTTGTCGCGAGTGAACTTGGAGTAGATGTCATCTAGTCCGGCAGCCTCCGCGCCGGTCGCCTCGTTCACGAAGTTGGAAAATCCCAGTCCGTGCCCGAACTCATGCAGCAGCACCGCCACCAGGTTGATGCCGTTGGGAGGGGTGTTGGTGTCCAAGCCGTAATACCAGAAGCTGGGTGCGCAAGCCGGATTGGTGCCCAGACCGCTGTTGAACGTGGCGATGATCTCGTCGTTTTCTATTGGGCTGGGAAGAAGCGTCGGGACGGGGTCGAACTTGGGTCCAGGCAGCAGGTCAAATCCCGCCAGCTTATTGGCTAGCGAGGCGTGATACCAGGTGCTGGGAAAGGTTGCGCCGGGGAAATCGCTCAGGATGGTGATAGGCCCTGCTGAGCCCAGAACTACCCCGGCGGGGCTGCAGGTCAGAGGATTGAACCGGGCGAAAACGCGAATCTGGTAATCCCCGATGTCGGGCAGCGTTGCCGTCCAGATTCTGGCCGCATACTCGAAAGCGACCTGACGCTGCTCGCCCCTTCCGAGCCGAATCCGCGTTGGGAGTGAACCCCCATTTCCGCGCGGTCGGCTCGTTTTTGTTTGCCTTCCGAATTTCCGGTCAATAGGATCATTTCTGGCGCTTGCTCGCGCCTGACCCCCTGACCGGATCCCCACGCGATCCGGCTAACGCGGGGGTAAAGGGGATGTCTGTCCTCGAGTCGTCGTTACATCACGGTGATCTTCTTCCGTCCGGGAAGTCGCGGCGCGTGGGGGTGCGGATTCCCGGCAACGAAGAGGGTTCACCATGACAGTGCGCAAGCATTTCAAAAAGCTCGTCCGCGAGCGCATGACGAAAACCGGCGAAAGCTACACCTCATCGCGCCGCCAGATTCTCCAACAATCGATCTCGACCGGCCAGCGAGCCGCTGTTGATCCTGCCGCAAAGTGGCATTGCCCCGGCAGCATACCGGCAACCACGGCGCTGCGCGTCGTGTTGGCCGCCGCCGGCGTCAACAACCCGGAGAGCGGCCAACCGTTTACCGAAGAAATGCTGTTCGGCATCGCCGGCGGCATCGGCATCGGCGTGGCGACGTTCCGCTACGAGCAAGAGGACTTTTCATCCTTCTTCCTCGCGGGCCGGCATCTCTGGTTCGATGACGTGGGCTATTTGCGCGGGGCGCTGGACCGGTTTGGCATCAAGCCCGCGCTCGAAGAAAGCTCCGGGGCCAAGCCCGCCTTCCAGAAGTTGCAGGATCTGTTGAGTGTCGGGCCCTGCATCGCTTGGGTGGACATGGCCCATTTGCCGCATCGCGCATTGCCCGCCCACACCAGCGGCGGCGGCTACCACGTCGTCACTGTCTATCGCCTGGACGAGCAAGCGCAGACCGCGCTCATCGGCGACTTGACGGACGAGCCGGTGGCCGTTCCGCTGGTCGATTTGGCGAAGGCCAGGTCGCGCATCAAGAAATTCGCGCACCGGCTTCTGAGCATCGCGCATAGTGCTCCGCTTCCTCACGGGCGCGGCTCTGACCATGTCCCGCTTCCTCAGGGGCGCGGCTCTGACAGGCGCGGGGAGAATCTGCGCGAGCTGGTGCGCGGCGGCTTGCGTGCTTCTCACCAGGCCCTCAGCGCGAAGCCGGGCAAAGGGCCGCTTGCCATGTCCACGCTCGAATCGCTGCGGCGCACAGCCACGCGCTTGGCCAACGACAAAGACAAGCAAAGCTGGGACAAGCTTTTCCCGCCCGGCGCGAACTTGTGGCGGGCGCTCACTTCCTTTCATCAGTTCATCGAGATGTACGGCACCGGCGGGGGTCTATGCCGGCCGATGATGGCCGGCTTCCTCGCCGAAGCGAGCCAAGCGCTATCCGACGCGCGGCTGCGCGCGCTCGGCGACGAGTACGCCGCGCTGGGCTCGGCCTGGTCCGAATTGGCCGACGCCGCCTTGCCCGACGACGTACCGCTGTTGGGTCAAGCCAAGAAGCTGCACGGTCAGTATGCCGAGTTGTTCACCAGTAACGGATCGGTGGAGGAGAAGCGCGCCGTCTGGGTCCAGTTGGAGAAGCTGGCCGCCCAGGCCACGGAGAAGTTCCCTCTGTCCGACACAGATTGCGCTCTGCTGCGCGCTGGGCTCCACCAGCGCGTCGAGCGCGTCATCGCGGCGGAAGAAGCGGCCCTGGCGTCCATGGCGCGCGTACTGGCGTAATCTCCCAATCTCCATCGTTACACCAATCAAGGACTACTACCATGCATTGGATACTCATTGTGTTGGCTTGCGCCGTCGGCATCTTGGTCTTGGCAACCGGCTTGATCCTGGTTGTGGGCAGATTCTTGCCCGAACGCTACGAGGCGCAGCTAGTCGTGGAAGTCGACAGGAATCCGGAAGAGGTTTGGAATGCCCTTATGAACGTGGCGCAAAACCCCATGACCGGCCGCATGCTGAAGCGGCTGGAACCACTGCCCGATGTGAACGGCCTCTCGTCATGGCTCGAAGACATCGGCAGCACCAAGCTCGTTGCGACCACCGAACAGGCCGACAAGCCGCGGCTGTTGCGCCGCCGGCTTGCCGATCAGGTGGTGCCGATGACCGCGGACTGGGAAATGCGCTTGGAAGAGCTGGCCGCAGGGTGCCGTCTGACAGCCGCCAGCGTCACCACCGTTCGCAAGGGAACTTGGCACGTGCCGTTCTTCCGGTTCATGTTGACGGTCACGGGCAACGGCAAAAGCCAACTGCGTGGCTTCTGCAAGCGCCTAGCCGGCGATCTGGGTACGAAGCCGCGTTTTGTTTGATTTTTTGCAGCGAACTTGCTTGCAATGCCGCTCCAGGCTGGGTAGAACATTGTCCAATCCCGTGCCTTCGTACGCTAGGCTCCCTCGCTGGCGCGTCGGGCTAGTGTAATGTCCTTCGCTTGCGCGTCGGGCTAGTGTAATGTTCCTCGCTTGCGCGTCGGGCTAGGGCGATGGTTGCGGGGGCCCAGCCTGTTCTCTTTCTTCTTTGAGAAAGGATGTGACGCATGGAATGGTGGATGTGGGTGCTGATCCTTCTCTTGATCGTCCTGGTTGGTGTGCTTATTTATTTGCGCAATCAGCGTCCGGAAGAATGACCTGGGCGGTTTCGTTTACGCTTCGCGCTTGCTGCTGCCGGCGCGAAACGTAAACAGAAACGTCACGGATTCACCTGAAATTGCGCCTGCGCCTTGGACCAATCACCCACCACTGCTTCCAGGCTGGTCGTTCCTCGCTGCCGCCAGACCTGAAGACGGATGCGTTGTCCCGCCGGCAAGCCGCTGATCGTGTTGATCAAGTGGTTTTCCGAGCGCACGCTGATGCTCTCTACCTGCAGGATCACGTCGCCCGGCTGAAGGCCGGCGGCGGCGGCGGGTGTGTTCGGGTACACTTTCTCCACCAGCGCTCCCTGCACCCGGTCCAATCCCAGGCGTAGCGCCTCGCCAGGATCGAAGCTGCCCGCGAGTTGCATCCCCAAGTAGCCGCGTTTGACCGCTCCGTGATTCAACAACTGTTGGGCGACGCGCTTTACCAAATTGATCGGGATGCTGAAAGACACGCCGCTGTTGCTCCCGTTGTGCGAGGCGATGGCCGTATTGATGCCGATCACTTCACTCTGAAGATCGACCAGCGGCCCGCCGCTCGAGCCGGGATTGATCGCCGCGTCGGTTTGCAAAAACTCCTTGATGCGAATGGCGTTGCCCAAGCTAACTTGTCCACGGTCGCGGGCGCTGATGATGCCGTGCGTAACCGTTTGATTGAGCCCGAACGGACTGCCGACCGCCAGCACCCAGCGGCCGACTTTGGCGGTCTCACTGTTGCCCAGGGCAGCGTGCGGCAAATTCAAGGCGCCGTCGAGGCTGAGAATAGCCACGTCCGTTTCCGGATCGGTCCAGACCTGGCCGGGGCGAAACACGCGGCCATCGGCGAGGTGGATCGTGATCTGATCGGTGCGGGCTTGAGCGATGACGTGGTTATTGGTGAGGACGAAGAAGCCGTTTTGGCCGTCGAGCTTCACGATGACGCCGGAGCCGGATTCCTCAACGGGCTTGTTCTTGCCCTGGGCCGGCTTGGGCGGCTTGACGGCTTCAACGGAGACCACCGCGGGGGTGACCTTGGCGGCGACGGCTTCGAAGCGTTCGCTCACGACCAAAAGCGGATCGGACACTTTGGTCTGGGCGCCGATCTGCAACGGGATGCGGACGTTGGCGGCCACAACAAAGTAGAGCCCGGCGCCGATTGCGCAAAGCAAGAGGACGCGTTGCATCAATCGCCTCTTATCCGTGTTGATCCGTGTCATCCGTGGTTGGTGTGGATCGGCATGATCCGTGACTTCTCGACAAGGCAGACAATTGTAGACGGCAGGTCGATGGGAGTTGAGAAAAAGTCGCGCGCTTTCCTAAGAAAGAGCGGCACGACGCCCAAAAAAACGCCAAAGGCCCGCGAACTGTCGCGGGCCTTTGGCGTCAAGTTAGGTCAAGCGCTACGGATTTAGCGATTGGACGACATGTCAAACTCCAGCTCGGAGAGTTTCAACTCGCGCTGCTCTTCCAATGGGATTGGCGCGTCCGACACCTTATCCCAGTTTCCGGCCCCGCGGCCTTCAAAACTGCCGTAGATCTCCATTTCGCGCTGGCAGGGAACGCACGCAGTGCTGAAAGGCAAGGCGTTGAGGCGGGCAACTGCGATCTTTTTGCCGCATCCCTCACAAACGCCATAGGTTCCCTGTTTGAGGCGGGCCAAGGCGCGCTCGATCTGCACTACTTCGCGGGCTTCGAGCTGAGCCAGCTGCGAAGTAACCTCTTCGCTGCCGGAATCAAAGGCCATATCGGCCGCATCCCCGCCCTCTAGGGACTTATAGTCTCTGAGGATTCTCAGTTCTCCGCCCAAGCGTTTCCGCAGTTCGTCACGGCGTGCGGTCAAGTTCTTGTGCAGGCGGAGCAAGGCATCTCGTCTTGCCATGGCTCACCACCTTTCAAAAGCAAGTCAAAGAAGGCCAAAGGCGACGCTTTCTATAGCAACTGCAATGCCATTTTTGAGAAAACAACGTTGCAGGTGGTTTTTTCCATAAAGTTCTAATTGAAAACCGTTTGCATTGATAACTTTGGAAGGACTTACAGCTGGCCCTGTCAGTTTTTCGGTCTAATCTGCTCCAAACCGCGTCAAAATTGAGCAATTCGGTTTCCAGCCGGCCAACTTCACGCAAATATAGCTGACCATTTCGCTTGCGTGTGAAAAGTTTAATCCTTTCCACATGGAAGACGCCGAATTGCCCCATTTCGACTGACTCACCATTAGATTCCGACGAGTTGGTCCGAGATCCGAAACGAAGTGTCCTTCGTAGTATATTTGCGTTTATTAGTGGAGAAGTGTCACTGATTCTGGTCAAGAGCTACAGTTGCAGCCTGTAGTGAAGTAACTTCGCCGCGTCGGGCCTCAAAGACGAAGCGAAGGGCGAAGGGGCGCTCGATTTCCCAATACTCCAAATAGCGATGGAAGAGGATTTGCCGGCTGACCCGTTTGTTGACCGTTGGGCCCAAGGCTTGGAGCACGTCTTCCGGCGTCTTCGCCTTTTCCTCAGCGATCTTCGCCCAACGCTGCAACTGCATCTTGAGCTCATTTCTCGGCAAGACGGCGTCGTCAAGAACACGCACAAGTTTCGCCAAGACCGGCAAGGCCTTCTTTGGCTCGGCCGTTGCTGCCTGCGCAAACAAATGATTCAAGTCTTCGCGCGGTGGTGCTTGACCTGGAATCAACACTAAACAAAGGAGCGGCAGGTTGCGGAGCATCAAGCGACCATTTCAGAGCCGCGGCCGTTAGGAAGCGGGGACATCTTCACGGACCGCTTCCCGATGGCGCCACTCTGATTCATGCGCAATTATGCCCAGACCGCGCGGAATCCTCAACTTCTACTTCGCCGCTTTGCGCGCTTTGCCGCGCCAAAGACCACAATTGACCGCTGGCGCTCCTTCCGGTTACAAGCGCCGCCCGCTGCACTGGAGCAGTGATTCCTCATGATCCTCCGCCCTTGGCCTCTGTTCGCGCACGCGCTGCTGTTTTTGTCGTGGTTCGCTCCAGGCGTCCGCGCCCAAAACGTAGACCCCACGCTCCGCGTGGTGGACGCAAGCTCGCGTCATGCGGAAGGTGTAAGTTCGTCCCACGCGGAGCGCGGCGTCAACTCTTTGCCGCGCTACGACCTGGCTATCCGACTCGACACGACCAAGCGCCAAGTGCACGTGAATGCGCTCATCACTTGGACTAATCGTTCCAAAAACCCAGTGCACGAAATCGTCTTCAATACGCATTCGCGCTACACCGTCCCCGACGACCAGGTCGGCTTCCTCGCCAAAATGCTCGAGATTCTGCGCCTGTCGCCGAGCGAGGCCTTCGACTTCAACGGGCCCCCGCTGGACGTTCAGCAAATCACACTGGCGAGCGGGGGGCGTAAGCCCCCTGATGACGTCGCGCCTGCTGGGGCGAATAATCAGGGGGCTCACGCCCCCCGCTCGCCACTCGCCTTTGCCTATCCGAACGACAACCCGACCTCGATGATCGTCGCCCTTCCCGAAGCGCTTAAGCCAGGCGAATCGGTCACCATGAAGATGTCTTTCTCTCTGCGCATCCCGCCCAAGAAAGGACGCTGGGGGCAATGGGACGGCGTAACCACCTTAGCGCAATGGCTGCCCGTGATCGCCGTCCACGACGACGCCGGCTGGCATCCTGTGCCGTTCATCCCCTGGCATCAACCGTTTTTCAACGAAGCCGGGCACTACAAAGTCCGCATCGCCGCTCCAGCCGACCAGAAGATCGCCTCATCTGGCATGATCCAAGAGTCGCGCGACTTGGGCGACGACTGGGTTGAGCACACCGTTGCGCCGCTGTGCGTGCGCGACTTCGCGATCATCGCCAGCAACCGATTCAGTGAATTCATCGGCGAGTCGGACGGCGTCAAGATCCGCGTCCTCACGTTGCCGGAGCATGAATGGTACGGCAAGGAAACGGTCAAGTTCGTGATGGAAGCGCTGCCCGTTTACAACCAGTGGTTTGGCCGTTATCCCTATCCGCAGTTCACGGTGGTCGAATCGTTCTTCGGCTGGAACGGCAACGAATGCGGCAGCCTGGTTATGATCGACCACCGCATGTTCGGCATGCCGCACCTCGCCCGCGCCTACATCGACTACCTCGTCTCCCACGAGCTTTGCCATCAGTGGTGGTACAACGTCGTCGGCACCAACGGATACGCCGAAACGTGGATGGACGAAGGCCTGGCCACATATTTCAGCCATCGCCTCATGAACGCGAAGGTCGGCAAGGACAACACGCTCTTGCAATTCCCGCGCGGCCTGGAATGGCTGCCCAACATCACGCGCGACGACTTCCGCAACTACGGCTACCTCGGCGCCCGCGCCCGCGGCCAGATCCATCCGACCGTACAGGACATGCCCAAGTTCAACAACCTGGTCAACCTGTCGGCCACAACCTACGACCGCGGCAGCAAAATCGTCGGCATGATCGAAGAGCGCATGGGCGAGCAAGCGTTTCTTGGCTTCATGCGGCACATTTACAAGTCGTATCAATTCCGCATCCTGCGCGTCGCCGACTTCCAGCGCGAATTGGAAACCTACACCGGACGGAGCTGGGACAACTTTTTCCAGAATTGGGTGTATGGCAGCGCGGCCAGCGATTGGTCCGTCGAACGGGTCAATGTGCAATACGATCGGCTCACCACCCCCAATCGCATCGCGCCCCGTCATCGCGTCGTAGTCACGCTTCGGCAACTGGGCGAATTCAACGAGCCGACTGTGCTCGGTATTCGCCTCAGTGGCGACGATGGTTATCAGATCCGCATTCCCATCATTCCCGAAGCGGCAGTGCTCGAATTGCCTGAAGAACGCGCTAAGGTGGAGAGCTTCGTGGACGGCAAGACCGCGACCGTGCGCGTCTCGCTCGAGTTGAACGAGGAGCCCACACAGATCAGCGTCGATCCGGATCGCGTCCTTCTGGACAGCTCGCCGACGAACAATCACTGGAAGCCGGAAGTGCGCTGGCGGTTCGCGCCGATTTACACGCAGCTTGAGGAAGCGGACGTTACCAATCGCTATGACCGCTGGAACGTCATCTTCGGCCCGTGGATCTACGGCGCCGCTTACGCCGATCCCTGGTACACGCGCTCGCCAATGGCAGGCCTCAAGGCGTCGGTGCTGCGGACGCAGCATTTTCTCGCGGGGGCCTATGTCGGCTACCGCAGTAACGACCGCAACTTGATCGCCGGCGCGGATGTGATCTGGGACCATTTTCCGTTGCCCAACACCCAGCTTGGCTTCACCTATGAAAAAAGCCTCGACACCTTGGGCGGCGACGACGTGCCTTGCACCCGCGGCGTGCTCTATGGCCGCTACGTGATCATGCCGACCAGTTCTTTATACCTACCGCCGTTTGAGTACGTCGAAGTGTTCGGCACGGTGCAGAACCGCTGCCTGCCCAACCCGCGTGTTTCGCCGCCGGGGTCTGATCCCTTTGACAACCGCACCGCCCTCGGCATCCATTACCACAAGAATTACCTGACGCCGTACTGGAACGCGGAAGCCGGCTTCGCTCTCGATGTCTCGTATCAGTACGGGCTGCCCATCTTCGGCAACGACGACACGTTTCACCAGGTATATGGTCAAGTTTCGACTGTGAAAAAGACGCCGCAGTTAGATTTTCTGGGCGACGGGCCGCTCCTTAACTGGCTGCGCGAATCCCGTTGGGGGTTTCGCCTGGGGGGGGCTGCAGCGCTGCCGGACCGGGGTCAATTCTTCACTCTGGGCGGCGGCGAAATGTTCCGCGGCTTCGACCTCTCCGAGCGCCAGGGCAGTCTCATGTGGGTCGCCAGCGTCGAATGGCGCATCCCCGTTTTCACGGATGTCTGCTGGGACGCGCTCGATCACCTGGTCGGCATCCGCAACGTCTACGTCGCCCCTTTCTACGACGTCGGCGACGCGTATGTGAACGGCCATTCGCTCGGCCCGGTCGCCCACGCTTTCGGCGCCGGCCTGCGCGTCGACGTCGCCTGGCTCGGACTCATCGAGCGCACCATCCTCCGCTTCGACGTTGCCAAGACGATTCACGGCGACAGCCCGGTGCAATTCTGGTTCGGCGTGCAGCATCCGTTTTAGAAATGTTCTAACCACGGATTACACGGATTAACACGGATAGAAAGATCAAGAATCCCGCGCCACACGTCTCGTCCGCCGCTTGACGGCTTCGCGCTCACTCCGCGCTTGCAAAAAAAAGGACTGGCTCCGTCCTAATAGAACTTTGGAGTGCTGAGGCTCGTCTCAGCTTTTGGATTCTTGGAGAACGACGAATCAGTTCGGCGACGTGTCCCGCTCCAAAAATCCTAAAGCGGTGACCAGTCACCGCACTCCAAAATCCAAAAGTGAGACGGGCGATGTCTTTCTGGGCCAAACTTAACCCGCGCCGCTGGCGGTTTCGCACCGTACTCTGGCCCGGCGTCCTCGTCGGCGTCGGCTGGGGCGTGTGGTTTTTCTCAAACCCTGTGCCGCGTTGGCAGACGCCAATGCCCATGTGGCGTACTTCTTCCAACTTTGAAGCCGTCTCATTCCTAGGATTCACTCCCAATGCCCAGCTCGTGGTCATGACACAAACAGTGACCGAAGGTCCCGGTGAGCAACGGCGCACTTTTTCCTATTGGGACCTGGCTACGGGAAAACGGGTTGGATTCTTTGAAAAGAGCTGTACCTATTTCGCGCTTTCCGCTGATTTCCGTTTTCTCGCCGCGGGCAACGGCAGCAGGTGCTGGATCACCGATACCCAAACCGGCAAGGAAGTCCTTGCGGCCACGACGGAATCGCCGGACAGGATCGCGACGCCGTCCTTGCAATTCTCGCGCGACGGCAAGTACCTGACTCGCCACGGCGAACACCTTGTGCTCGTGGAATCGTCCACGGGATCGATCCGGAAGACGTGGGACGCCTTTGACGGCAACCCCAGCTTTATCTCGGACACCAATCGCCTCGCGTGCTTCAAGCAAAAGGGCATGGTGCACATCTGGGACGCCGACGCCAATCAGCCCGCCGGGTCGTTTGGCCCGTACGCCGGCATTTTCGGCACCGACGACAAGGCGCGTTTTCTTCTTGCTCAGCCAACCCCACTCCCCTTGGGGCCCAAGGGAGTCGTCTTGGCGCCGCCGCGACTTGAACTTATCGATCTGGGCGCAGGCAAGAAACTGTTTCAGATTCCTTATGACACCGAGCGCGTTCGCTTCGCAGTTTCGGACGACGGCGGCGTTTTGGCGCTATGGGGTCAGCGCATAAAGGGAAAGGATGTGTCCACCATCGAGTTTTGGAGCATCCCCGACGGCCGCAAACTGTCGTTGCTCGAAGTGGACTATCGCGACAGCTACGGCTTCTTCGCTCCGAATGGATCGAAGTTAGTTCTTATGACCCAGAAGCTTTGGTCGCCGGCCGCCGACGTGCGCATGATCGACGTCGCCTCGGGCACGCTCTTGTGGCTGCGGGAATTCCGGATCACGCCCGCGACCGGCCGGTTCACGCCCGACTCCGGCGCGTTCCTTGTATCCGGCCTGCCCGAGGGCGCCGTTGGGTTTCTTGATTGCATGACACAAGAATTGCAGCATTTGCACACGACGCCCAACCCGAGCGCCACGTTCAACTTCTTCGTGGAGCCGACGCCGCTCAGCTTGCCGCACAAATTGGTCTTCCGCAATCATGAATTGAAGCGCGCCCTCCGGATTCCGCTGTTGAATCTCGAATTCTCCCTCGGAACGGCGGACGAGTTGGTCGTTGTCGATACGGACAAGAGACAAGTGCAACTGACGCTTCCATTGGAAATGATCGCGGACTGCGGCGTCAGCGCGCACGGCCCGACTCTCGTCACCTGCCATCAGGAAGGCGACGAATGGTACCTCGCCGCCTGGGACCTGCCGCCGGCGCGGCCGTGGCTGCGGATCGTCGGCGTGCCGGCGGTGCTGTGGCTCGTCGTTGCCGGTTTGAAGTGGGCGGTTCGCCGACGCCAAGCGTCGAAGCGCAATGTTTTAGGGCAATCGACAACCTTAGAATAGATAGTGTGCCCCTTCGAGAGACGCTTGATGGCACTTTGCACCTACTTGCACCCGCGAAATTGGCGTCTCCGCTCTATCCTCTGGCTCGCCGTCCTTGCCGGCGTCGGCTGGGGCGTGTGGTTTTTCTCGAGCCCTTTGCCGCGCTGGCAGACGCCGGCGGAAGGCCAGATCTTAGGTTTCACGCCAAACGCTGAGGTTGTCACAACTGATCACTCCGTCATAGTCGATAGATTAAAGGGGCGCACATCCAGAGCCGTGCCTCGCAACGTCTCCTTCTTGTGGTGGGACTTAACTTCTGGAAAACAGCTTAGGACAATTGAAAGGAAATTCTCTTATTACGCTTTCTCCACTGATTTCCATTTTCTGGCAGCGGGAGACGGCAGTCGATTCTGGATCACCGACACCAAGACAGGCAACGATGCGGTGGTGCCCGTGTCGGAATCGCCGGACAGAAAGTTGCCTTCGCTGCAATTCTCGCGCAACGGCAGGCACTTGACTCGGCACGACGAGAATCTCTTGCTCATTGATTCGTCAACTGGTGCGATCAGCAAGTCATGGGATGGTCTTGACGGCAACCACGACTTTGTCCCGGATACAAATCGCCTAGTGCACTTCCAGAAAGACGATAGCTTGGTGCGCATTTGGGACGCGGACGCCAATGAGCTCGCCAAGTCGTTCGGCCCGATCACGTACGTTATCGGCATGGACGGGGCAATGCGTTTTCTTCTCGCTGCCGTCGATGCACCGACTGCGCATCTCGACCTCTTCGACTTGCGCTTAGGCCGGAAACTGTTTAGGATTCCTTGCGCCTTGGATCACTGCACCGTCGCCGCATTCGCAGAGAATGGGCGACTGCTGGCGCTTTGGGCCCAGCCTGCAATAGCAAAAGAAACCACTGTCGAGTTTTGGAGCATCCCCGACGGTCAGAAGGTTTCCTCGCTCAAGGTGTCGAATAAACACAGCGACGGTTTCCTCTCGCCAGACGGCTCGAAGTTTGTCTTAAAGACCCAAAAGTTCCTGTCCGAGGCCTGCGACTTCCGCATGATCGACGTCGCCACGGGCAAGCTCTTGTGGCAACGGGACTTCCACTTCACGCCGGCGACCGCACGATTCACGCCCGACTCTGGCGCCCTCCTCGTGTGCCGCTTGCCGCGCGGTGCGATTGGGTTCCTTGACTGCGTTACGGGCGAGTTGGAAGAGCTACCTACGCCCAATTTGAGCACCACTTTCAGTTTCTTCGTCGCGCCGGCGCCGCACAGCACGCCGCATACATTGCTTTTCCGTCATGTTGAAGTGAAGCGTGCCTTCCGCATTCCGCTTTTGAACCTCGAATTCTCCCTCGGCGTTGCGGACGAGCTTGTCGTCGTGGATGCGGACAAGCGCCGAGTGCAACTGACGCTGCCCTTGGAAAAGATCGCCGACTGCGGGGTCAGCGAGCACGGCCCGACGCTGGTCACCTGGCATCAGGAAGGCGGCGAGTGGTACCTCGCCGCCTGGGACTTGCCGCCGGCTTGGCCGTGGCTGCGGATCGTCGGCGTGCCGGCGGGGTTGTGGCTCGCGGTTGCAGGTCTGAAGTGGGCGGTTCGCAGACGCCAAATAGCGCGCAAGCAATTGGGGTCGCCGGCGTCCAAGTAACGGCTACGTGCATCTGGGTGGCCGTTGAAGGCTCTTTGGCCCTACCTTCGGATCAGGACTGCGCTCTGGCTCGGCGTCCTTGCCGGCGTCGGCTGGGGCGTGTCCCTCTTCACAGTTCCCGCGCAGCGCTGGAAAACGCCCGGCCGATTCTCGATTGAGGGCTTCACACCCGACGCCAGCGCGGTTGTCACGCTCAAGTGCAACGACGATGAGCACTCCTTGACTTTCGCATGGTGGGATTTGAAATCGGGCGCCCAACTGCAATTCGTGGGCCCGGCGATTTCTGCTCGCCAGTACCTTTTCTCTCCCGACTTTGCACTACTCGCGATCGAAAACAACGCTCGCTTCTGGTTCACGAACACAAGCGGACTGGATGCATCCGTTCTGGGTGTTTGGTCGTGGAACGGCCCCCTGGGACAATACCATTTCTCCAAGAGCCGCAGATTCTTCGCACGTCGCGATGTCACACCCTGGAAAAGGCTGGCGCTTATCTCCACGCGGACCGGCTCGATCTTGCGGGAATGGGATTATTTGAAGGGCAAAAGCGAAGGATTCATTTCCGACACGGAACGATTAGTTTTTTACAACCAGGAGAATGGGACGGTTACTGTCTGGGATGCGGAACAGAACCGCTCCGGCGGGTCCTTTGGACCGTATTGCGACGACTATGCCATTAGTCCGGATCGGCAGTTTCTTATCGCCTGGTCGTTCTCGGCGTGGTCGGAACACCTCGATGTGGTGAACCTGGCCGCCGGCCAGAAGCTTTATCAGATTCCGATTCCGGGCAAGGCTGTTTCCAACGTGTTGTTTTCAAAGAATGGACAGCTCGCGGCGATTTGGGTTTACGAGAATCGCTGCACTCAACGGATTGAGATTTGGAACGTCGCCGAAGGACGGAGGCTTTCCACAAGCCGTGCGGACAGCGCCTTGTCGCGCGGCTTATTCTCTCCCGACTGTAAGAAACTGCTCCTCTTTTCCGACCCAATGATGCCGGGCTCACCCGAGACGGAGTTTCTGGTTGCGATGCACGATATGGCCGCGGACAAGATGCTTTGGCAACGTCCATTCGTCGGCGACCCGGACACGTTGTTCTGGAATGACAAGGCGCGCTTCAGCTTTCGCTCCCCAAAGGATGACTCAATCACGTTCTGTGCCACGGATGGCGGCCATCCTCTAAGAACAATACATTTCGATCGGGATTGGCAGATGCGCTTACTGGATTCAGGGGCCGATCTTGGGTTCGTCTGCTTTCAGCGCGAAGAGGTGCAGAGGACTGTCAAGATTCCGTGGATCGAATTCATTTTCCAATTGGGTAAGGTGGACGAGATCGGCGTTTTTGACGTGGAAAGCAACTGCGTTCGAATTCTTGTCCCCGTTCAAGAGCACTTTGACTCCAAATGCTGTGCCCAGGCCGCTACGCTCGTTACCTGCCATAAAGAAGGCGACCAGTGGTACCTCGCCGCCTGGGACCTGCCGCCGACCCGGCCGTGGCTGTGGATCATCGGCGTGCCGGCGGGGTTGTGGTTGTCTACAGAGTTGGCAAAGCAGTTTATTCGTAAACGACGGAAACGACTTCTTCATCACCGACAGTCATGAGCTGCTAATATTAGCCTTCAAAGACGACCGAGCTTTGGTCTTGATCAACGCCAAAAATGGCCGACGCGTTCGTAACTCTCGGCCGCCTTCCTTTCGGAAGGAGTCAAACTACCTGCTTTGGCTTTTGTCAAAAAGTTGTGCATGCGCTTTTGATCTTTCTCAGGGTACTTCCAGCGCAAGACCATCTCGGCCACTGCGGCGGGCAATACGGACTCCCCAGAGCCGATTACGCGCTCCAGGATCGTGACTTCATTTTCTGAAGGCATCGGAGGCCTCCCACAATTACTGTTGATACTAGCAGATTCCGTCGTGCTAAGCTGCCCGCTCGATTCTTCGCGCTACGCGCTGCGCGCTTCGCGCTCCACTCTCCGCGCTACGCGCTCCACACACCACTCTTGCACCCCATTTCCCGCAAGATTACGATCAAGAAACGGGCCCGGGTCCAGACACTTCGTTGTCATTTCCATTTTCTGGCCTCGCGCTTTTGCCCGCACGACTTGAGGGATCGCGTCATGGCAACTATTCCTACTGTTCGCGGCGAGCCTGTGCCCTGGAGCATCGGCGGCCGCGAGCTCGTCCGCTGGGTGTGCACGCAGAACCCGTTTTACATCATCAGCGCCGGCTTGTTCCTCGTCGGGCTCTGGATTTCCTTCGGGGGCACCGGCCGCGACATGGACAACTGGGCGCTCATGGGCGGCCTGGGCGGCTACACGCTGCTCTTGGCCGGCGCGGCGTTCTTGCTCGTGCGCTTCGCCAAGGTCTGGGACGACGTCCGGACCGTACTCTTGCTCGTCGTGCTCATGTTCCTGGCGACTTCGGTGACGTTCGATGAAACCTTCGCGCTCCATCCGGGGCGGGGTTGGATCTTCTATGTCGTGGGTCTGGCTTTCGCCGCGCTCGTGAGCGAAGGCGTCTTGCGCGGCATCAGGCTGCGGCTGCCGGCGGGATTTCGTGTGCCTTATTATCTCATTCTCTCTTTGTTCTTCTTGTATCCGCTGGCTCTGTCGCCTGTCCTGGACGCGCCACGCAGTGAAGCCTTGATGTGGGGGCTGTTCGCATTCTCCACGGTGGCGGGCCTCTTGTTCTTGACATTATTGCCGGCCATTCGCCGCGGCCCGGACTATGTAAAAGGCAATGGCAGCCCCTGGCCGTGGCCGCTTTATCCGTGGTCGTTGTTCTTTTTCCTTGGGCTGGCGGTGCTGGGCCGCGCGTTTCTTTTGTGCTGGTCGATGCACCTTTTGAACGGTCAAGACATAGGCCAATTGATCTTCGGTACGTATTTCCTCGTGTCGTTTGGCCTGTGCGTGGCGGTGCTGGTTCTGGAGATCGGCCTGGAGATGTGCAAGCGAACACAGCGGACGACCAACGGTGCGCTGACGGCCGCGCTCGTGCTGCCGCTCGCGCTCGTGGGCTTGACGCTGTTCGGGCATCGCCAAGATCCCTTGTATCGTGAATTTCTCGACATGTTCGCTGGCCGGCTCGGGGGCGATCCGTTGCATCTGGCGCTGTTCGCGGCGGCGGGCTTCTATGTCTATGCAGCGGCGCGGCGCGTGCGGTTCGCGACCGAAGCGCTCACAGCGGCTTTGATGCTCTTGTCCGTCGCTGGTCCAAACACGATGCTGGCGCGCGAGCTGGTTTCGCCGCAAGCGGCGCCGCTCGTGGTTGCCGCGCTATTGCAATTGGTGCTGGGATTGTGGCAACGCTCGTCGTGGCGCTGCCTGCTCGGCGCGGGCTTGGCGATCCTGGCTACGGGCACGGTGCGAATCGGCACGGGCTATGATCCATTGCGCGGCCTGGTCGCTTTCCACATTGCCCTGGGCGTTATGTGGCTCGTCGGCGCTGTCTTTAGCGATTGGTGGGCATTGCGGCTGCGCCAGGCGGCGGCGCTCTTGGCCGCGTTCGCGAGCCTGGGCGCGATCGTGATCAGCTTCAACGGTCCCGCTGGTTTTCCGCCGTGGGCGGTTCAGGGCTATCCCTTCATGATGGCGATCGCGCTGGCGCTATATGGTTGGTGGATGGCGCATCGCTTTTCACACGGCGCGGCGGCCTTCGTGCTCGCCGCCTGGCTCGGCGGCGCGACCCTGCGCGGTTATGTCGCGCTCAGGCAAGCCGTCGCCGGACTGGATACCTCGCCGGCAGTCTGGTCGTGTTGGCGGTCGCGGTCTTGATCAGTCTGGGCAAAGCCGGCGTGCTCGCGCGTTGGCTGGAGACGCGCCGCTCCGACTCGACCGGATAACACGTTGTCTTCCAAGGGAGCGTAAATGGCCAAGAAACGCGTAAACACCGACAAGAGCACGGACAAAGACGGCTGGGTGCCGAACCTGTCGCTGAGCCGGACGGCGCGGGTGGGAGAGAAGACGGAAGACGAGTTGCTGTTGGAGCGGCCCAAACCGGCGCGGCCGCAAGCGCTCTTGCCGGAGCAGGCCGAGTTCACGCGCGGCGACCCGTGGCGCGTCTTGCGCATCATGGGTGAATACGTGCACGGCTTCGACGCCCTGGCCCAGGTCGGCGCCGCCATCACGATATTCGGTTCAGCTCGGACCACCGAGGCCGATCCGATGTATCAAGCCGCGCGCGATCTGGCGGCGCGCTTGACCAAGGCCGGTTTCGCAATCATCACCGGCGGCGGGCCCGGCATCATGGAGGCGGCCAACCGCGGCGCCCATCAAGCCGGCGGCGTTTCCATCGGCTGCAACATCGAGCTGCCGCGCGAGCAAGCCGTCAATCCCTATGTCGATGTCTCGATTAATTTTCGCTACTTCTTTTGCCGCAAGACGATGTTCATGAAGTATTCAGAAGGATTTGTGCTGTTCCCTGGCGGCTTCGGCACTTTGGATGAGCTTTTTGAGGCGCTGACCCTAATTCAAACCGGCAAGATCAAACGCTTTCCCGTCGTTCTCTTCGGCAATGCGTACTGGAGCGATCTTTTGAATTGGATGCGCCACCATCTGCGCGACACTGGCCGTATCGACGCCCGCGACTTGGACCTCATGCACTGCACGGACTCGGCGAAAGAGGCCTGCACCTATCTCGTTCGTTGTTTCAGCGAGCAATCCTGGAATCAGACGACGAATTGATTGCGATATAGCTCAAAGGCCGCTTCCCAAGCGTCAGTGCGGTTTACCAGCACGGGCTCGGTGGCGGCCAGATCGGCGCCGTCGGCGGTGCGGCGAACAAAGGCGGCGAAGGCGCCGTTCTCCCCCGCGCGAATGCCGATGTATGCTTCCTTCGAATTCGGCGCGGTCACTTTGTACAAATCGGGACCGGCTTCCTCCAGCTTCGCTTGGCGCTGCTTGAACCAGAAGGGCGTTACCGGTGTCATAACGAACTCTCTCGCTCTGGTGAAATCGGAATCTTTTCATCCTATGTGTGGGGACTTCGCTGGAAACTCCTCTTCGGCTCTCCTAGATTGCCAAGGCCATGTACAAGTCATTGATCCGCCCGGAGCGAGAATCCGATCAAGCGGCCATCCATGCCGTGCACGCGTCGGCGTTTCCCACGCCAGTCGAGGCGCGCTTGGTCGACGCCCTGCGCGGCGCGAGCCGGCTAACAGTGTCGCTCGTCGCGGAAGTCGACGGACTGGTCGTCGGTCATGTGGCCTTAAGCCCGGTCACCATTGCGGGGGCCGCAGACGGACTCGGGCTGGCGCCGGTCGCGGTGCTGCCAGTTCATCAGCGGTGCGGCATCGGCGGCCTTTTGGTTAAAGAGAGCTTGGCAGCGGCGGCGCAATTGGGTGCCGGGTTGGTCGTCGTGTTGGGCGCGCGGGAGTATTATGGCCGATTCGGTTTTCAGCCGGCGGCCGATTGGGGGTTGATGGACGAATATGGCGGCGGGTCGGCGTTTCAAGTGATCGAACTGCGGGCGGGAGCGATTCCACGCGGGGCCGGCTTGGTTCGCTATGCTCCAGAGTTTGCGATAGTAGCCTAACGAAACCGTGTCGCCCGGTACGGCGTCGGATCCAGGTGCGTTGGCGCGCCGCTCAGCATTTGCGCGACCAGTTTCCCCGTCGCCGGCGCCATAGACAAGCCAAGCATGTTATGTCCCGCGGCGATGACCACATTATCTAGCGCCGGGCTGCGGTCGATGATCGGCAAGCTATCCGGGGTCATCGGACGCCAGCCAAACCACTCCTCTTCGACAGGATCGCATTCCGGCTCATAGAGGTAATGGCGTGCGCCTTCGCGCAACAGGTTCAAGCGCTTGCGATTCAAGCTGGCGTCGTAGCCGGCGAATTCCATGGTCGAGCCCAGCCGATAGCCGGACTGAAACGGCGTGACGCCGACGCGATGCTCTTCGAACAACAAAGGGACCTTGGGGCAGCGCGCCGGTCGGGCCATCGTGATCGAGTAGCCTTTGCCCGGCTGGATCGGAATCGCGCAGCCGAGTTCTTTATTCAAAAGCGGCGTCCAGGCGCCGGCGGCCACGACGAACGCGTCTGCTTCCAAGTCGCCGCGACTTGTTCTTAGCGCTCGGGCTGTGCCGGCATCGGCGACGAATTCGGTCGCTTGGCAATTCTCGAGAACTTGTACGCCGTAGGTTGCAAGCCGGCTTTTCCACGACGACATGAGGCGATCGGGCCGCAGTTGAGCGTCGGAGTCATAGTAGAAGCCGCCTGCCAATCCCGATTTCAGCGCCGGCTCGAACGCGGTGACTTCGTCGCCGTCCAAACGCTGCGCGGTCTGGTTGAATTGCTTACGCAAGAGCGCATCTGTTGCCGCGAAGTGTTGCATGCCATGGCGGCTATGCAAAACGAAAAGAAGGCCGCGCGTGTCCCACTCACAGTCGAGCGCCTCGGCGGCAATGAGCTCGTCGTAGAGTTTGCGCGATGACTGCAAAAGCGCCTGGATGGCCCGGCCGGCGTGCAGAAGATCGCGCTCATTGCAGCGCCGCGCGAAGCGCAGTAGCCAGGCCCATAAGCCAACGTCGAGGCGCGGCTTGATGGCGAAAGGCGAGTTGGGCCGCAGCATGGCCCGCAGCGCGCCGCCCATCGCGCCTGGCGCAGCCAATGGCAATACATGACTCGGCGTCACCAGGCCGCAATTGCCGTGCGAGCAGCCACGGCCAAACGCGCCTTTATCGAGGACCGTTACGCGCCAGCCGGCCTTTTGAAGAAAATGGGCGCAGGCAGCGCCGATGACGCCGCCACCCAAAACGATCGCATGCCCGCGCGGACCCATGTCATCTATGTACAGGCTTGCCTTTCGTAGGACAGGATTCCGCTCCTGTCCATCTCTCACGCGGCTTTGCGCACGCGCGACGCGTCGGCTTGTCGTTTTTTCGGGCAAGCACAGCGGAAGTACGCGCCGCGCCGTCCAAGCCGCGCCACCAGGAAATGCCGGCACAGCGGACAGCGCGGCGTCATGAGCGCTTCCACCAGTTGGTTTTTGCTCAGGTCTTGAGCGACCTTAGAATGACGCTGAGTTGCCATGGGCGACCTCGCAATCAAACGGTCAAGATGAGTGAAACTGGGTATTTGAACTCGTATGAGTTCCGTGCGAAGCGAGTCTTTGCGAACGCGGCTGCAGGTCTTCCAGCAGCGCTTCGGCCAGCGCGGCCGGCAGCGGCGGCCCGACGTACGTGAAGCCCGCCGTCAGCCGTGTCGTCGCGTGCCGCACTTTGCCGTCGCCCTTGTCGGCGAGCGACGGCGCCCGGTGCAGTGCCCAGTGCGGCGACGCCAAGCGGGCGCGGATCATGGCCGGGTGTGTCGTCGTGGAAACGGCGCGGTAACCCAGGCCGGTCCATAAGGCGGCACTGAAATCTGAAAACGCATTGCCGATGCCCGCGCCTTGATAATCCGGCAGCGTGACCGTGCGATGCTCGCGCCGCGTCTTTGGACCCGGACCGTAATAAGGCAACCACGCCGAGAACGCGACAGGGCGTGCGACCGACTCCCCTCGCCCCTCGGGGGAGAGGGGTTGGGGGTGAGGGGGAACGCCACTCCATGTCGCCAAGAAGCACACGGCGCTTTTGTGCAAGCGCTCGCTCAGATAGTGATGCGGTGCGAAGAGCGGCCACGCCGATGCCCGGCAACGAACGACGTAAAGGCATATGCTGGGTCGACGCCGAAGCCGCCTCCAGGCAAAGGTGTTTTCGGCGGGACGATAGACCCAGTCGGGCTGCAGCCAATCTTCCACGTCCTCGTGACAGGTGACGGCGACAAACTGCTGCCCGCGCTGGCGCACGGTTTTGGCGAGCGCGTGCGAGCCGATCTGCGCCACGGTGCGATCGACTGCGCTGGTGTACTCATCGAACACAATGCGCTGTCCCGGCGCCGCGTGCGCCAAGAGCAATGCAAGCGTGACGCGAAATTGCTGCCCGGTGGAGAGGACGTGATACGGCCTTAGCCACGCGGGCGGCGACGAAAAGCCGACCGACGACAACCAGAGCGCGATCTGTTTGATCGGCAGATCGTGCGGAAAGGCGTCCACGACCGCGCCGCGCGCGACCCAATCCGCGAATGCGCGCGGCCGTCCGTCTTTGTCCAGATCAGCCATCTCCCGAAAGTAATGTCGCGCGACGGTCGTCTTGCCGCAGCCGGACGGACCGGCGATGAGGCCCACGTGCCATGGCCGAGCGTCGAGGGGCAGGTCCACGTGCCACGCGACACGGCTCGCTTTCTCGAGGGGCAGATCGAACAAGCCACAGAGCTGCTGCACGCGCGGCGACGGTTGAATCGGCGTTTCCAGGGCGATGTGCATGGCGTTTCTCCAAAGCGTCAGGCGATCTTGACCGAACAGCGAATCCCTTCCTTTTGGAAGCGTTCCAAAAGCGCGATCTGCTCCGCTTCATCGCGGCAATAGATGAGGAGCAAATACTGCTCCGGCACGGATGCGCGCGTTTCGTCCAGGCGCTTTTGCGTGATTGCCGCCCCTTCTTGCAGAATGTCCCAAAGCGGCTGGATCGCGGGGGAATCCTGCTCAACGATGCCGCGCAGCTTGTCCAAGGTCTCCTGCGCGTAGCCGGCGATCTGCGCCAAGGGATCGATCGCCAAGAGCAGCGCGCGGGCCTCGGCGTCGCTCACGTCCAACACTTCCACGTCGAGTTCCGCATCGGGCGTCATGTCGGCGCGGAGATGGCCGTCGATGAGCTTGAGCCTGCCGTCCGGAAGTTGATACGCCAGGAGCGAGCGGGCGAAGCCGATCTCGTCGTAAAGCAGTTGAAGCGCGCGGCGCTGGGCGTCGGTGTGTACGCGCGGATTAAGCTCGTGCAACAGAAGGTCACCGGCCCGGACGCGAACATGTTTGATTATGCGATTGCGCATGGCTATTACCTGAAGCGTGGAGGGTAGAGCGGAGCGCGACAGACGCAGTGCGCGGCGCGCTCCCTGTCGGCTCAGCCCGGATTGGGCAGAGGCGACGGCGTGGGCGCGGGCAGCGACGCCAGCAGTTTCTTCAGGATGTCCGCGAACGGACCGGACGACAAAAGCGGCACGAGGCTCTGCGCCAGGTTGGGAATGAGTTGACTCGCGGACATTTTCGGCGTCGGCCAGCTCGCATCCGCCGCCGCCTTGACGATGGCGTGATAGAACACGCGAAAGGTCTCCCACACATGCAAGTGCTTGGCCCGCACTGTGGCGTCGGAAAGATCGGGACTGATCGGCACGTCGCCGGCGCCGGAGGCCGCTTGAGTCAGTTGGGCCGCGACATGCATGGCAAGAAGCTTTTCCATCGTTCACCTCATTGGGAAAAAGTAAGAGTTTCGTCACCGGATGGGCCAGCCCAGTGCGTGGCGCCATTGCGAATAGCGTTGCGGACCGGGCGGCAAATCCTGTCGCGGCCCGCCGGGACCGGGCAGCTCTTGTTTGGGCCCTCCCGGCAGCGGCAATTCCTGCTGGGGCGCTCCCGGAATCGGCAAAGGTTGCTTTGGGTCGCCCGGAATGGGCAGGACCTGGTGCGGTTGGCCAGGTATGGGCAAGGCCTGGTGCGGCGCGGGTGCGCGCTGTCCCAGAAGTTGCAGCATCAAAGCGTGTTGTTCGCGCAGGCGCTGCTCCACCTGGTTGCGCCATGGCAGGAACGATTCGGCCTGAACGAGACTGGGAAGGAACAAGAGCGGGACAATTCGGCACAGGGAAGACATGATGAGGCATCCTCCTTTCAATGAGTTTCACAGATCGGCAAAAACGTGAGTCAGGCGCACGGCCCGCGCCGTTTACTTTCACTGAAAGGGCGCAGCAGGAGGCGGCGCCCGCGGCGCGTCGGGCCAGTGCGGTTCGAGGAAGCGCAGGACGGCTTCATGGGAGACGTAGAGGCCGCGCTGGTTGGGCCAGATCTCGTAACCTTGCACGACGCCGATAAGGCAGGGCCCGGCCAGGTCGATGAGCCCGCCGCCGCTGCGCCCGTGCCAGGGTTTCTCACGCGTGAAGGTGGTGTTGCCTTCGGAAAATAGCAGCGACACCGGCACGCTCGTCACCGGCCAAGCCATGTTGTCGTAGCCCAAGCTGCGCAGGTTCTTCGAAGGCGCGTGGCCGCGCGCTGCGACCGGCACAAAATGAAAAGGCCCGTTGTCCAATTCAATGAGACACAAATCCAGTTCAAGATTGAACGCACGCAGGCGTGCGGCGGCATGCGGCTTTGAGGCGCGCGGTTGCGGCGGCCCGTCGAGGGCAAGTGGTTTCTTCACCAAGGATTCGTCGAGCCGTCCTGCTGCATCCGCCAGCATGTGCCCGCAACCCAGGAGCCACGAGCGTCCCGGCGCGCTGGCGATTACGGTGGCCGATGCACCGTGGCTCTTGATGCGGACCGTGGCGAGCGCGGGGTCCTGGCTTTGGACAGTGTGACTCCAGAAGAGAATGAACGTCGTGGATAGAAGAAAAAGTCGTTTCATGACGGGACCTCCTGTTTACGTTTCGCGCTCGAAACATCCCGCGCGGAGGCATGACAGCAAGCGCGAAACGAAAGCAGCATCACAGATTGTTCGTCGGGTAAGTCACCGCTTCGCGGTAAAGGTAGACGCGGCGGCGGTCGTTGGGCGTGCCGTAGGACGTCCGGATCACGCCGATAACTCGAAAGCGCGTGCCGTTCTTGTCGGGCACATAGACCTTGTCGCCGCCGGGGCCAAACGCCGCTGCGTTGTCGCGAATGTCCGCGCCCAACTCGACTTCCATGACGTGGGTTACGTTGAAAGTCGCGTCGGCCTCGGCAAACTCAAAGCCCGCGGGGAAAAACGGCCGCAGCGTACAGGCGACGCCGGCCACGTCGGGCGCGGCGGGCGGCGCGTTGCCGGCCCGATAGACATCACAGGTGTTGTTGGTGTGGCTGGGGAGCATTGCGGTCGTCCTGAAAAGGTGAAGGGGTGAAGGGGTGAAAGGGTGATGGGGTAACGCGTGGATACGAACGGTTTCGAGTGATATCACCTTTTCACCCTCTCACCCTTTCACCCCTTCACCCTTTCCCCTTTCACACTCGCAGATTCCGGTACGGTTCCAACATCAAGAGCACGGCGGGCGGCATGCCCAGGACTGGGCGGCGCTCGACGGCGCCGGGCACCGTCTCGTGAGCCAGGCCGGGATCGCGCTTCGTTTGCCAATACAGCGCGGCCACCCAATGAGCGCAAGCTTCTTGCACGTCTTCGGGCACGGTTGCGAAGCCGGCCGTGTACTGGACGCGCCAGTTGTGCACGCCGCCGAACCAGGTCGGCCACTCGGCTTCCACTTCGAGCGGGTCGAGCCAGCCCGAACGCGAGCGCCACAGGTAGCCGCGCGCCGCATCGACGTCGAAATCCGTCAGCTCGAACAGGTGCAGCTTCATTTCCGCCAGTGCGTCCTTGGCGTTGCAAGCGCCTTGCAGCGCGCGCAAGTCCGCCGCTGCGCGGTTGGTGTGCGCCGCGTCCGGAATGGTCGCCGACCAGCCGTTGCCCAAGGCGTCGACGGCGGCCTTCATGGCGGACAGCGTCGGGTTGGCGGCGAAGGTCAGCGTGTTGGTCGTACTGACTCCGGAGGCGACGCGCGTCAGTTCCAGCGCGGTTGCGGTGACGCGCGCCGTGGCGCGCTGATTGGCTGCGGAAGCGTTGGTCACCTGCAGCACCGCGGTCGGCCCATAGGCTACGCGCTCGACGCTGACGATGGGAAACTGGTTCAAGATCAGAAGCGGCTGCCGTGTGCCGTTGTACAATTCGTCGAACGGTTGGCTGTCGAATTCGCGCCGGCAATAGCGCCGAATGGCCTTGGAGCACGCGGTCACGAGCGCGGCGATCGTCGTGTCTTCGGCGCTCGTGAACGAAGTTTGCGCGATGTTGTACTTCGCGCGGGCTGTTGTAATTAGGTCGGCCATGGTTATGATTCCCGATTGGCGTGAAGGGTGAAAAGGTGAAAGGGTGAAAGGGTGACAAGGGGGGGTGACTCGATGCCGACGAAGATTACGCATCACTGGCAATTGGACGTTTACAAGAAGGCGTTCAAGAGCGCCACTCGAATTCATGAATTGTCGAGAGCTTTCCCGAAAGAAGAACAATACTCTCTGACAAGTCAGATACGAAAAGCATCACGTTCCGTATGTGCACAAATCGCAGAGGGATGGCGCAGGCGCCGTTACGCTGAGTTGGAGAAAGAGTGAATGACATTCACCCCTTCACCCTTTCACCCCTTCACCCTTTCATTCTCAAATGGCGCTGGGCGGCGTCGCCTCGGCAAAGCGCGGTTCGGAAAGCACATACAACACACAACCAAGCTGGGCGTTGACGCCGGTGTCGTTGAGGTTGAGGCGGACGTGGTCGAAGCCGCCGTCCACGTCGAGCATGTCGGCGTCGATCTCCAGCACCCAGATGGCTTGCTGGTGAGCGTCGGTGTTCGTGTACGTGTTGGCGGCTGCTTGCGTAGTCTTGGTGAATTGTCCGATGGTTTGCACGTCGGTCGCTTGCTTGCGCCAGATCTCCGTGAAGTTCAGGGCTTTGACGCCCGTGCCGGCGTTGTCCTGGGCCTGTTGCAGCGTGACAATCGCATCGTCGCCGTCCGTGCCGCCGGCCTTGTAGAAGATCACGGTCAGGTGATTGAAGTCTTTCATGCTGACCCAATCGCCGTCGCGCTGAATCTGCAAGTCAAGCGGAACAAAGCCGGCGACGATCTGGGAGTTTTCGACGAGTTTCATGGAGCACCTCTCAGGGGTCAGGAGTCAGGGAACAGGAGTCAGGGTCAGGGGACAGAGGTCGGGGAGGGAATTTCAAATTGCAAATTGCAAATTGTAAATTTCAAATTGACGAACGCGCGACACTTCTTGCAATTTGCAAATTGAAATTTGCAATTTTCAATTTGAAATTCCCTCGGTTAACTGCGCGGCGCCGTGGGGCAGGCTCTGGGCCTGTCCCACGTGCTCCGGCGGAATGGGTGTCGACATGGCCCGCGCGCCGGAGCCGGTCGGCACGCGGGGGGCACTTGAGCAGAATGCGGCGCTTAGGTCCCGGAAGCAGCGCGACGTGGGCGCCGCACGCTGCGGGGAAAAGACCGGCGCTCTATGTTGCTCCGGATAGAGCGACGGCTCACGAGGAGGTTAACTGCGCGTTTGCAGGGTCACGAAGCACGACTGCGTATTCGTCCCTTTGTACGGCGTCAGGGGCGCCGACCACCATGGTTGGCCGTCCACGCGGAAGGTGAAGCGGAAGACCGATTCGTCGAAGTCGAAACGGATGTGCGTGGACGTGCGTTGGTTAATGTCGCCGCGCGTGGCGGTGACGTAGTGGCGCAGGTCGGCGAGGATGATGTCGCCCGCCGTCCCCAGCGTGGGACACCATTCGACGGGCAGCACGGGGCGGCCCAAGAGCGTGGCATAGGGTTTGGTGGACAGCCCGCCGGGCGGCAAATACGCCAAGGTGGCGGCCGAACCGCTGCCGACGGTCATCGAATGCAGCTGGCTTTCGACGTCCTGGTTGATGAGCCAGACTGCGTTCTGCCGGCACGGGGCGAACAAGCGCGACCACATATTGACGACATTCTGCGCGAGCAGTGTGTTGGCCACCTGGCCCGATTCCTTGTTCACCGTGACCAGACAGCTTGAGCTCAAGAGGCCGGTCGGCTGGCCCGCGCCCGTGCCGTTGATAATCGCGTCGCCCACCACGAAGTTGATTTCGTCGCTGGCCACGCGCATAAGGTATTGCTCCAGGGCCAGGCCTTGCGTGTCCGCCAGCAGTTCGTCCGACGAGTGAATCATCACAAACAGCTTGTGCAGGTTGAGCTGAATGCGGCCGATGGCCGGTTTGCTGGCCGTGCCCTGATCGCCCTCTTCGCGCCAGTAGGCGCGGACGCCGCCCCAGCGCGACCCGTTGGCCCGCGAGGTTTCGGCAATGCGCGGAAACGAGATCGAGTTGCCGTGGATGGTGTAATTGTCGGTGCGGCCGAGCAATTGCTCTTGGGAGTAAATGCGCTCGAGCAGTCTGTCGATAAACTCGGGCGGCACCAGGAAGCCGCCGTCGGAGCCGAAGGCCTCGCCCATGCCGCTGGCCGCCTTGGCGACCAGGTGCAGGCGGTCGTCGGGGCGCTTGCCGGGCTGACAGGCGTCTTTGACGGCGAGGGCGAACTCGCCGAAGTTTTTGAAGCCGGCCCGGGGATCGTCGATTGCGGAATCGCCCTGTCCCGTGAACGGGATCCGCGGGACTCGCTGCGCTCGTCCCGCGGCGTTGGTCCAGCGCTGGAAGGCGCGGTCGAGCGAATCGTCCAAGGCGCGGCTCAAAAGCGGCGCCACCGGATCGTGATCGAGCGGCTCGGCAAGCCCCTGCTCGATCAGCCGCTGGGCGTCGGCTTCGGCAAGATCGAGGCGTTGGCCGGCGGACTGGTTGCGGACATCTTGGGTTAGCTGGACGAACATGACAAACCCTTTCTGTGAAACGTGGGAATGGAGATGTACTCTGTGCTCTGTGCTCGTTCCCAGGCTCCGCCTGGGAACGCAATCCTCGAGGCTCTGCCTCGGCGCGTTTCGACAATGGCGGCATAGAGGCGGAGCCTCTCGGAAGGCGTTCCCAGGCGGAGCCTGGGAACGAGAAGTCTCGGACGTTCGCATGCCTCCTTTGTTTACTGTACAAATGTATCTTATACCATGCCCCGATGTTTTTCAAAGGCCCGGTGCAAAGATTTGCAAAGTTTTTTTCGAAATCCCTCCGAGCCAAGCACGCGCAGCAGTCCTTCCACGCGCAGGAACGGAACACGATCCTCTCCGCGATGAACCAGCGTCGGCGCATCCGAGGATGGAGCGGCGTTGACCCGGTGCAGTGCCTTTTTGACTTCTTCCACGAGCGCGAAGGGCTGCATGGGTAGAAAGCAGCAAGCGTATTCAAGCAGCAGCCAGCGCGTGACAACAAAGCGCACCTTGTCCAGCCGCGGGTTCTTGGTGCGCTCCTGCTCCGTCGGGCTGTGCCGGTGCAAGGGTAAGAACCCGATCGACTTGCCGCGCAGCAAGCCCGCCTCGACAAGTTGGAACGCGGTGTCCGCAGGCCAATCCCCGCTCCAGTCGTCTGGACGCGGCGGGTACACCGTCTTGGCCTTCACGCCTGCGGGCTGGAAAGTAGCAGGCACACTCCGTGTGCCGTCCGCCAGCAACGGCACACGGAGTGTGCCTACTACACTGGAATCGCGCAGCCGCATTACCCGTCGCCACACGGACCGCCCCACCGGCGGCGTTGTGTACGAGTGATTGAGCGTTACGATCGGATTGAGCCGATAGATCGAATCGTCCATGCCGTCCGCCAACACGAGGTCGCCCAGGTGATCCGGCGATTCCACGGTGATCCAGGAAATGTCCGAGCGTTGGTCGGCGAGCAGCACCGAAACGCCGCGCTGCGTTGCCAAGCGCCTCGGCAAGAACGCGTCGTCCTTTGGGATCTGGGTGATTCGCGCGGCCAGCGCCTTGGCTTGGGCGTCGAGGAGAGGCAGGCCGACGGGACCTTCAATGAGGTTTTGCATGTTCATGGGGTACCATTTCGTGAGTATTTCAAATTGCAAATTGAAAATTGCAAATTGAAAATTGAAGATGGCTTGTCACCTAACTTTCATTGGAGGACATAATGTCGCCGGAAGTACTTTCGGAACGCCTGTTGGACTTTGGAGTCCGCGTTGGCAAGTTGGTTGATGCGCTGCCGGACACGCGCTTGGGCCGGCACGTCGGCGGACAAATCTTGCGGTGCGGCACTTCACCAGCTCCCAACTACGAAGAAGGATGTGCCGCGGAGAGCTGGGCGGACTTCGTTCATAAGCTCTCGATCGTCCTGAAAGAACTCCATGAATCACGCCATTGGCTCCGCTACCTCATGAAGGCCAAGCAACTGCCAGACAAACGCGTTCAACCACTCTGGAAAGAAGGCGATGAACTTTGCAGGATCATTGGCCAATCCCTCGTTACAGCAAAAGGAGTAAAACACCCAAAAGGCGGCAGTTAGTCTTGCAAGTCCCGTGTTCAATTTGCAATTTGCAATTGACAGTTTTCAATTTGAAATGATGACTGGCTTCTCGCCCCAGTCCACCGCCGGCAGTCCGCGTGCACTGCGTACTTCGTTAATCGTCCGCACCCCGAGTCGAAGATCGGATGCTTCCTGCCGGAGTCCGAAGTCGCGGTTTTCCGGGGTCGGATCGTCCGAAGCCAGAAACAGCCGGCCGCTTGGATCGAAGAGCGGCACGAGCTGTTCGTTGAGTTTTTCGTCGCGGCGGCGCAGGCGCGGCCGGATCGCCAGCGTCTTGTGCAAGTGATCCGCCGCCTGCATGTTCGCGAGATTCGTGTCCCCCGAGAGAAACGGCAGCGGCACGTGAAAGGCGTTGGCGATGTCCTCCTTGGTCGCCTTGATGTCGGCGAGCGCGGCCAAATCGCCCAACGATTGCGACAACTGCGTGACGTGAATCTTGCTGTCAGTAACGAGAGCCTGGCCCTGGCCGCGGCGCCGAAACCTCTCTTGAAACTGCGCTTCGAGCCGGTCGCGTTCGCCGGTCCCGAGCGTGCCTTCCGGCCCAATGATGGCGTTGGGCAAGCCGGCGTTGTCGTACAGCGACCGTTTCAGGGCCGCGTATTCCGAGGTGAGGTCGACTTGCTCGAAGCAGGCGCGTAAGGGCGACAGGCCTGACGTATAAGGATCGCGCGGATCGGGAAAGCGGAAGTGAATGATGCGCTCCGGCGCGAACCGCTTTACTTCTTGGCCGCGGAATTCGTAGTAATCGACCAGCTTCGCGCTGTGCGACTCGCGCTTCGGCGTCACCAGGTGTGCGGGCAAGACATAGATGTTGCTGGGCACGTTCAGCATGGCGTCGAACTCGAGCAGCCAATACGCCGAGCCGTGCACTTCGAGATAGAGCTGCGTGAGTTCCCACAGATCAAAACTGTTGTGGACGGGATTGACCTGGCGCAGCAATGCCAGGAGCGGATGCTCGATGACTTCCTCGACCTGACATGCGGAAGAAGATCGCAGAGAGAGTTTGCGCACGGTCGCGGGATCAAGTGCGCGCGTACGGCAACGCGGCGGCGGCTGGCCTTGGCCGGTCGCGACATAGAGCTTCGGCGGATAAGAAGCGCACACCGCGGCGTTGATGGAAGTACACGTCCAGGCAGTGTTCTTGAGCGAAGCCAATAGTTCGGCGGGAGTTGGCGAGCGATGCGCGCGATAGGCATCCAAAAACGTGTGCGCCGGCGTCGGCGGCAGGAACGCCGGCGCGGACTTGCGGCGAAACAGGCGCAGCAGGCGACGAAAGAGATTCATGGGCGAAATACCATTGGATTGAGCTTGTGCAGAACGTGAGGCTAAACCAAGCGAACATCCTGAAGAAAAACGACCGGCAGCTCATCGTGAACGCCGTAATCGACAGCTGCGGGTAGAACGACTTGAACGTAGACCAACAGCTTCAATGCGTGAAGTGCAGGCGTTGCTTTTCGCGCAAACGCGTCATGAGGTCATCCATCCAGACGCCGTCTTGCATAGGCTCCGTATGTTTCTGCAAATCGGCGGCGGTGTACTGTTCCTTGTAGGCGGCGTAGATTTCTTTCAACTCCACTGGCGAAAGCTCGCGCGGCGATTCAAGTTTCTTGAGAAACTCCTCCAAGAAATCTGGGTCATCGATCTTGATGAATCTCACAGCGTCATCTCCTTTCTCTTCATTTACATTAACCACGATTCTTCGGCGATTGCTAGGTCAGTAGGTCGTTTTTATTTGAAATGTTTCTACTGGTTGCGCCGCAATGGTTTGCAAGCCGGTCCGCGCAAAAAGTTGCGCTCGGTTCGGCGGCCGGCCACGGCGCATGGGCCGGTTCTGCCGGTTGTGCCGTTAGGTGAAACTTTTCCCGTGGTGCCGAAAAAGCATTTGCCCTTCCACGGCCGCCCTGCTCCAATACAATCAATGGACGGCTGGGCCGCTTGGGCCCCGCCACACCTGTCTGGGTTTTAACGACACTCGCGCCGGCGTTATTCCATTTCCGAAGAACGGATTCGGCCGGCCACGCTTGCACATCGAGGAGCGCAACATGGCCTGCGATCTTGTCGTGGCTTTGAATCCCGCCACAGCGGACGGCGCCAAACTCTTCGGCCTGAATTGCCACGAACTCAGCCCGCGTCCCATATCGCTCCGACGCTGCGCCGGACAAATACACACTCCTGGCGACGTCCTCATGACCAAACATCACCGTATCCCCCAGCCGCGGCAAACCTGGACCGTCCTGGGCGTCGGGCCGCGCGACGACGCGGGACTGACGCACGGCGTCAACGAGCACCAGGTCGCCATGGGTTTGGCGCGCTGGCAAAGCCGCATCCACCCGCAAAAGCCCGGCCTCTTGGGCGACGAGTTGGTGCGCTTGACATTGGAGCGCAGCCGTTCGGCGCGGCAAGCGGCGGACACGCTCACGGATTTGATCAGTCGTTATGGGCAAGGGCGCTTTGAGCCGGGTGAAAGCGATCATCTGTTTCTCATCGCCGATCCGCAGGAAGCCGTGTTGGTGGAGGCGGCGGGTCCGTATTGGGCGTCGCTGGAATGCCAACACGTGCGCGCCGCTGCCGACGCCGCGCTCATTCGGCAAGATTGGCAACGCTTGGCCCCCGGCCTGGCGTCGCTCGCTATCCAGCAAGGTTGGTTTCCAGACGACGGCCACAAGCTCGATTTCGCCGGCGCGCTGGCGGAACCGCGTGCGCCAAACGTTGGAGCGGATTCCGATCCCATGCCGCCCACGCACTCGCTGGATATGCACAGCTGGGCGCTCAAGCGCTGGGCCAAGGCGACCTTGTTGCTGGAGCAACAAAGCGGCCACATCGACTTGTGGTTTCTGCGGCGCATGCTCGCGGAACACTTCGAGACCGTGCTGACGAAGTATCCACTCGTAGGACAGGATTCTATTCCCGTCCTCATTGGCGGACAAGAACGGAAGCCTATCCTCCGTTCGGTCCCGCAAATGGTCAATACTTTTCTCGCGCCCTTGCTGCCGGCGGCCGACGCCGTGCCCATGGCCTGGTGCGCCTTCGGCGACCCGGCGCGGGCTTTGTACTTGCCGGTATTGCTCGACGGCGAACTGCCGGAGTTGTACGCCGACGGCGCTTGCTCGCGCTGGCTGGCCCGCGGCTTGACGCGCCAGGACATCGACAAACGGCAAGCGCTCGTGGATCAGAAAGCGGAAGAATTCCTGCCGCAGGCGCGCATGCTCAAACAGCAGGGCAATTTGACCCTCTTGCAACGGCTCGCCACGCTGTTCATGCAAGACGTGTGCGACATGCTCACTGTAGAGCCGTCACGCACGCCGTCGCGTCGCGCCGATCACTATGAGGCGCAAGACCTGGCCTACGTCGCGGAATAGCATGCTCTCCCGTGTGCGCCGCTGGTGGAAAAGCGGCGCGGTTCCCCCCACTCCAGTGTTTCAGGTTTCATGCCCGTGCGGCCATGTCGCCCGCGGCACGCGCACAGCCGAGCATCAAGCCGTCCCCTGTCCACGATGCGGCCGAGTGCTCTTCATACTTCCCACAAGCCCGTGGACGGCATTGGCCCGCCACGCCGGTGCGGCCCAGTCACCTTCGGCGTGGCGACGGCGCGACTGGCTCCTGCCGGTCGCGGCCAGCGCGCTGGCGGCGCTGGCGCTGTTCATGGTTTATCGATTCCTTATCGCGCCTTATTGGTTTTCGACAAAGGAAAACGGCGATTTGCCTACAAGCGCCGAAGCGCGGTTTCGGGAGCAGTTGCAAATAGCTCAGCAACTTCTCGGCGAAGGCCAGTTCCGCCTGGCTTTGCAGTCACTCTACGGCCCTTCTCCCCCAAAAGGGCGAATGGAAGCGCCGGCCGAATTGACGGAAGACGAGCGCCGCCAGTGGACCCAAGTCGAACTCCAGGCCGCCGTGCTTGCCGATCTGTTGCACGAGTCCTTGGAAGACATCTTGCGCCATGCCGCCGGCTCGCGCGATTCCGAGTGGCAACTCGAGTTCGCCAACCGCTACGAGGGCAGGTCGCTCGTGCTGGACGCCGAGTTCCGCAAGCAGGGACAAAGCTGGCAAACCTCATTCCCGCTGCAACTGGGCAAGGAAAACGCCCGCCTCATCGTGGACAATCTGGAGCTGTTGAACCGTCTGCCCGGCCAAGAGCCGCACCGCCTTGTGCTCGGCGTGCGCTTGGCGAGCGTGCGCTTGGAGGCGCCGGGGCCCGTCTGGACCGTTCGCTTGCAAGCCGGCTCCGGCGTGCTGCTTACCCACTTCGACGCCGCCGTTCGCGTTTGTCCGGCCCTTGCCGATCCCGAGGGCCGCGCTTTATTGGACAAACAAAAAAAGTGGCTCTTCGAGACGCCGCGTTAATCTCAACTGGTGTCGCCGGTTAGTACAATGCGTTCTAGCACTAGCCCGACGCGCGAGCGAGGGAACTAACCACAGCGGCACAGAGAAGAAAGACTGAACATGGCGAAACGAGTCATCACCGTCGGGCACAGTCCCGATCCCGACGACGCTTTCATGTTTTATGCGCTGGCCCACAGCAAGATCGACACGGGCGATCTGGAGTTTCGGCACGAGTTGCAAGACATCGAGACGCTCAATCGCCGGGCGCTTAAGGGTGAATTGGAAGTCACCGCCGTCAGCATCCACGCCTACGCACAGCTGCACGATAAATACGCCCTGTTGCCCAGCGGTTGCAGCATGGGCGACCGTTATGGCCCAATGGTGGTGGCGCGCGCGCCGTTGTCGATCGCCGACTTGTCCCAGGCGCGCATCGCCGTGCCGGGGACCATGACGACGGCGTTTTTGGCGCTGCGGCTCTTGTTGCCGGGCGGTTTTTCGTACGAGGTGATGCCGTTCGACAAGATCCTCGACGCCGTCGCCGTAGGACAGGATTCCGATCCTGTCCGCCCAGGGACGAGGGGAGACTTTGAGGCGGGCCTCATCATCCACGAGGGGCAACTCACCTTTGGGAACCAAGGGCTGAAACTGGTCGTCGATCTGGGCGTGTGGTGGCAGGAGAAGACCGGGCTGCCGTTGCCTTTGGGAGGCAACGTTGTCCGCCGCGACCTGGGGCCCGAGACTATGAAGCGCATCAGCCGGCTCTTGAAAGAGAGCATCCGCTATGCGCTCGCGCATCGGCAAGACGCGCTCAGCTACGCGCTTCAGTATGCGCGCGATATGGACCGCGCTCTTGCGGACCAATTCGTCGGCATGTACGTCAACGATTGGACGCTCGACTATGGCGAGCGCGGCCGGGCTGCTGTCAAGAAGCTCCTCGATGAGGGTTATCGCGCCGGCATCATTCCGAATCCGGTCGAAGTGGAGTTTGTGGAATGACCTGATTACGGTTCGTCTCCATTCAGCTTGCGTTCCTCCAGCTTGAGCACTGGTCCGGGGAGGACCGTGAATAGCGTACCGGTCTTGGGTTTCATCTTGGCGACCAGGCGGCCGAATTGTTGGTGGTTCTCCAGTGGTTGAAACCTTGCCCCATCGATGATCGCCGCGAAGAGCAGCTTCGATTCCTGTTGCATCTTGAGCGCGTTGGCATGGGCCGGCGTACCGTTCGTGTTGGACACCGCTGCACCAAGCGCCTGACGCAAGCGCTCTCCTTGAATCTTCCACGGCTGCATGGCCGGCAGACGATCTTTGTCCTTCGGGTCACGTTTGATATTGACGAAATCCTTTTGATACTCGCTGAAGAACTCGGCGAGCGTGCGGCCCACCAGGTAGACGCCGGCGCTTGGGTCGTAGTTGACGGAAAACGGATCGCGCAAATTGCAGACGCCGATGGCCGCCTCGATCTTTTCCGAAAGCGACGGCGCGGGCGTGAGCCCTTCGTCGCCCTCGGAGAGGACGCGCAACAGACCATACGCCGCCGGTCCTTCAATCTTGTTGACTTTCTTGATGGCCGCCACCGCCGGCGTGCCCACTTGCGCCAGGCTGGCGATGGCTTTGCGGCGCAGAAAGCGAATGACATCGGGGTCCAAGTCATTCGGCCATTTGCGTTGAATGTAGGAAGTAAGGATGCCGATGCGTTCCAAGTCCTTGTCTTTCTTCGCAACGACCTTATTGTCTTTCCAATCATCGTTCTCGGTCACCGTTTTGGCCGGCAAGAACTCGCCCAAGGCCTCGGCGGCATAAGCCTTGATGAGCTCATGTTTGTCTTTGTCGCGGATGAGCTCCGTCGCCAGCTTGCCGATTTCGTCCTGCTTGAAGCGGGCCGCCTCGGCAAACATGATCGAGGCATTGACCACCGCTTGACGGTTGGCGGCGAAGTCTAGATCGAACACATCCTTGAAGCGGACAGCCAGGTGCTTGCCGAATTGATACACGAACTCGCGGTTGTTCTTGTTGAGCGGGCTGGTGGTGCCGGAGTCCACGAGATCGACTTTGAAGTCGCGCTGTATGCGGTCCATGACTTTGGAGTCTTCCTTGGCCTTCACGGCAGTGACGCGCCAGATGTAGTACTTGGCCATGACGTCGAGATACTTCTCATCCGCCTTCGTGGGCAGCCGTTCGCCGCGCATCAGCCGGCCGCGATCGGCGAAGTTAGCCGAGAATTCCTTCTCGATGCCCTCGTCAATGAGTTGTCTTATCTCTCCTTGCCCCCAGGCAACGGAGACCCAAAAGAGCATTGCCAAGAAACTGCAAAGTGCGAAAACTCTTCGAGACATGTACATTCTCCCCATTGAAGAAAGGCAAGCGCGAATTTCCCCAGTGACGTGCGCGAAGCCCAACTATCTTTGAGGCTAACAAGTGCGCGCGGGCGTTGTCAAGCAACTCTGTTTGTGGGGCAAACTTTCTTGTTTGCCCTTCGTGACGCGAAGGCTGGGCAAACAGGAATGTTCGCCCCACGGAACGCACGGCGTTCAAGTTTGCGCGATGCGTAAACTTTTCCCATGTCGCCGTTGTAGCGTTTGCCCAAATAGGCCTTGATTTTTTGAAACAATTCCAAACCGCGCACCAGCGGGCGGACGCCGGCTTCACAAAAGTAGCGCCCGAACACGTTGGCGCAGCGCGACTTGCCGCACAATCGTCGTTTGGCTTAACCGCTCTGGCACACCGATTGCGTTTCTCGTTCACGTCAAACGATGACGATTACAACCAGGCGCAAAGCCTGCTTGAACCGGACGACGGATTCTCAATCTGTTCGCCAGATGGACAGGTTGCAAGCTGTCCTACTTAAGAAGGAGATGTCATGAGCCAGCGTGAAAACAATCTCTTGTGGTTGAAAGACCTGCTCGATCATCTCGCGGATTGCCGCAACCAGCTCGAATGGGCCCAGGAACAGTTCGCCGTCAATATTCTCACGGAAACGATGACGCGCGATCTGGATAGCTGCCGGCGTTTGTGCGATGAACTGCGGCGGCGCTCGCCGCGCGACATGTTTTGCAGCGTCAATTAGGCGTTCACCACAGAGCCGCAGAAAAGACCGGATTGTGCCTTTCAATTTGCAATTGAAAATTTGCAATTTTCAATTTGAAATTCTGTGATTGTGGTTAGTCTCGAGCAAAGTCCTTGTCGGCCATAAGCCAACCTGTGCCCTCCAGTCCCCTCTCGAGCCGGCGTTCTTGGTGAACGCCGGCTTTTTGCGCGGTAGTTTAAGATTTTTCTAACCACGGATGACACGGATTGCACGGATAAGAAGTGCTTGGACAGTTTTCCTCATCGGTGCTGATCCGTGCAATCCGTGGTTAAGTCTCCTGATCTTTTTATCATCAGTTTCTCAAAAACAGCGAAACTCTTCAGCCTTCGAATCGTTCAATATGGAGACTGCGCCCACCCCACTAGCTGTACATTTAGTCCTTGCTCGCGCATCGGTACTTGTCCCTCGCTCGCGCGTCGGGCTAGTGTCCACTAGTCCAACCTGCATCGGGTTTGCTATCCCCAAGCCCACCCTTCATTAAGTTGCCGCGCAATGGACGTCCGTCTCATTGTGACTGTGGGAAAAGACCAGGGACGTGAAATCCCCCTTCCTAGTGCGTTGTTTCTCATTGGCCGAGATCGCCAATGCCACTTGCGCCTCCATTGCCGGCAAGTGAGCAAGCGCCATTGTGCCATTGCTTGCTGGGCGGGCAAAGTCGTTGTGCGCGACCTCAAAAGCCGCAACGGCACCTTTGTGAACGGGCAGCGCATCCACTCTGAAACCCGCTTGCGCGACAGCGATGCTCTCAAAGTCGGTTCCTGCACATTTACGGTTCGCCTTCCGGCAAATGCCGAAAACGAGTTCCCGCTTTGGCTAGTCCACGAAGGCGAAGTGCGTTGGCTGCTCAAGGCCGGCCAGGGGCCGCAAGGACTTCACCAAGAAAAGACCCAGGAGTTGGACACGGATTCACTCCTCGCGGAAATCGCGGCGCTGCAAAAGAGCCCCTCTCCCTCCGTGGCGAGGGGAGACGAAGCGGGCCCTTTCACCTCCGACTCCTCTCCCCCCAAAGGGCGAACGGACGAATCGGTGCGCGCCGGTGACCCTCCACGGACGATGTCCGCAGGTGAGTATCTGGCCGATTTAGTCAAGAAGAAACCGCCGCTCATAGCCCGTTGAAACAGGGATCCAGACTCCTCTTCAACGGCATCGTACACTCCGAGACTCGCATGCGCATATTGGCTGCCTGGGACGACGCCGTCGAAGCGGAATTGCTCAAGCTTTTCCTCGCCGCCGGCGACAACGAAGCCGAAATGACGCTGTCCCCTGAGTCGCTCGCGGCCAGCGCCCGCGCGGGCGGCTGGGATGTCGTGCTGGCGCCGATCGCCTTTCCCCATTCCATCGAGGAAGGCTTCGCGCAATTCACCCGTCTGCAAGAATTGCTGCCGGGCATTCCCATTGTGCTGGCCTGCCGCCAGCAAGAAATGATCGGTCTGCCGCGGTTTCTCACGCGCGGTTTGCGGCATTACCTCGTCCGCGACGAACAGGGCGATTTCCGTTTCCTGGTGTTATCGAGCCTCGAGTCCGCGGTGGCCGCCGCCCGCGCCGAGGAAATCCGCCAGCTTGCCGATAAACTGCGCGAAGAAATGGAAGGTGTGCGCCGCCTGCAAGAGTCCATCATTCCCAAGGGACTGAAGCCTCCCGCCGGCTACGAGATCGCCGCCCGCTACGAGCCCGCCCAAGTCCAGGTCTTGCACGGCCAGCCCGTCGTCATGGCCGGCGGCGATTACTACGATCTGTTTAGTCCCGACGACCACACCCTCATTGTCATCATCGGCGACGCCTCCGGGCACGGCCTCAAAGCGTGCATGTCCATCATGGCCATGCACACGCTCATCCGCATGTTCAGCGGCTCGAAGTTTCGCGATACGGGCGCCTTCGTCGCCGAGATCAACGAACGGCTTTGTGAAAACTCGATCGTGCAATCGGGCGGCGGCTTCATCACGCTGTTCTACGCCGCCCTCGATACGCGCACGCACACCATGTCGTGGTCTTCCGCCGGGCACCAACTGCCGCTGTTGCAATGCCTGCGCAGCGGCGACATCACGCAGATCGGCCGCGACGAGGACGGCGGCCTGCCTTTGGGCATC
>JAKEHV010000065.1 GCA_022614915.1 Gemmataceae bacterium
CCACCGGAATTCTTGCGAATTCCGCTACGTGGGCTAAAAGTAACGATCCTTTCATTCTCTTGGGCTCATGCAGAGAAATCCTCGACAACAAACTGATTCGCCACCACGCAGTCGCCCCCAAATTCTTGCGAATTCGGCTACGCTTGCGGGCGTGAATCGTTCTTGTGAGGCAACTCTTTACCGCTACCGAATTGTCAAAGAGCTATGTCTGGATCAACCGTTTCCGACTGACCAGGAGTCGCCGCACGCATGTTGAATGCGGCGACTCGCGCCCAGGCGAAAACCAAACAGACTGTATCGGCCATTCCCCGCGTTTTCTTCAATCCCGCACGTGTTTTGTGGAGACGACCGGGATCGAACCGGCAACCTCCGGCTTGCAAAGCCGGCGCTCTCCCAGTTGAGCTACGTCCCCGAGCGAGGGGCGAGCTACGAGAGGCGTGGGGTGAGCAATGCTCGTTGCAATTCTTCCTCGCCCCTCGCCTCTCTCCCTCGTCCCTCTGTACTGGGCGTACTTGGATTCGAACCAAGGACCTCAGCTTTATCAGAGCTGCGCTCTAGCCAACTGAGCTATACGCCCGTGCCAAGCCGCAAGCGGCGAAGGCAAATAAAAAAGCCAAACCGCTTAGGGTTTGGCTCTACCCGAATCGAGTTTAGGATAGAGCGTCAACCAGTCCCGATAATGTTCGCAATCCGCAGCATCATGAAATACGTCCCAAGGACAGTTTACGAGAACGCGCCGTCGGTAAGAGGAATTATAATGGGGGAACAAAACAAGTCAACCGCGACTGGCGCGTTTTTCGCTTTTTAACCGGTAAGGACAAACGGAAAGCAACAATGTTCGACACTTTCCAACCGCAACTCTTGCGCCCGGCCTTTGAACAGTACTCGACGCCGGAAGGGCGCGACCAACTGATAGAGACGTGCCGGTCCAAAGTGACCGAATGGCGCTGGGCCAGCGGCGACATGGCGATTGCGTTCGCGCTCAAGAAACCCTTTGTCAAAGAGCTGCACCGCAGCGATCCCAAATGGCTCAAAGCAGGCGCGACGCCCAAGCGCGGAAACATGCGTCATGGACTCGACGCTCAGGGCATCATACACGTCGTGATCGACCCGTCATTCGGCGAGAGCGAAATGAACGAAGAACAAGGCGCAGCGACTTACCTCGTCTACCAAGCGGGACAGATCGAAACAGTCACCTTCCGCTACACTCCCGGCCAGCTGGAAAGCCTGCGCCGCTGCGTCTACGACGGCGAGCGGCTCATCCGCGAGCACAACCTGCTCAAGATGAATGGATCGGAGCTGCACTACCTGTGGACCCCTCTCCCCAAGGGCGAGGGGAGTTCGGGCTATGGCCGATTGGACCGCGTGCTATCGATGGGCTGGAGCCAGCTGTTCCGCTCCGACTCACGCACCTGGGATCGCTTCCGAGTGACCGGGCAGAGCGAGAAGCGCTTCGAATACGACACGTTGGGGCGGCTGGAACGCGTCGTTGCGCGCACCCTGAATGCGGATGGCACCGTTCACGACGGTCTGAAGCCGCGCTTGGACTACGAGCGTCCGAAAAAGAGCGACTCCATTCCGAGCCTCGCCAAAGATATTGAGCGGATGCTGCTCGAGCAAATCCCAACCGAGGTGGCCAAATCCGAAAAGGCCAAGAGCAAGGGGCCGTATTACTGCCTGCTCTTGTGCTACTGCGCGGAAGACTTTCAGGCCGGCTGGCCTGTGTTCCTTTTGCTGGGCAGCGAAGCCGAACGGCGGAGGATCATCCAGAGCGGCATGGAGCCCATCTATCTTTGGGCGGTGGGCGAAATGGAAGGGCAGGAGGCGAATGTCCGGCTGCCGCTTCGGGACGAGAGCTTGAACAACTATTGCCGTCTCCATACGCAGATGATGGACGTCAAGGAAGACTACTCGTCAGCCATGAAGGTCTTGCGGAGCGTTGCCAAGGCGCTCAATGATCTCGATTGGTCGAAGGTCATCGAAGTGACACCGGATTTCCTGGTCGCGGCTGTGGACGATCACGGCATGGTCAATCCGGTGGACGACATCAAGGCGGTAATCCCTGCGGCGAAGTTTCGATCGCTCAAAAAGCAAGGGCTCCTTTGAAAACGCGAGAATGCGAAGCTGACACGATCAAATAGGAAAACTGACAGTTTACCGGCCCTGGTTGCCAGCCATTCGCCGTGCCGCCCAGTCGATGGCGGCGGGCAGCATCTTGAGCCCGGTGGTCGCGTCGTGTCGGCCATGAGGATCGTAGTCCACGGTAATCTGGATGCGGCGCTGCCAGGCCCGATAGAGAAAGCTTTCGATTTGCGCGTCGATGTTGAACTCGTCCTTGCCGCCATACGCGACATAGAGGTCCAGCTCGCCGTCACGAAGATCGACGCGGTCCATGATTTCGATTGGGTTGATTCGGCTCAATTCGGCGATTGCGGCGTCGCCGCGCCCGGCGACCGGGCCGTAAAGATTACACTGGTGCAGCGCGAAGACGCCGCTTCGTCCCATCGACTCGAGCGGTTTCCACTCGCTCCGCCAGCCCCAACAATTCGGGTCGAAGTCGGCGCGGTAACGCCCGTGGCAGTCTTCCCAGCGCGTGTTGAGCACTGGAAAAAAGCCGACGACCATTTTCACGCGGTCCCTGTATTTCATTCCCAACGCGTATGCGGCGCCACCGCCCATGGACACGCCCACGATGCCGTGTGATTCGCGATCGGGACGAATCGGAAAGCTGCTGTGCAGGAAGCCCCATACATCCTGCATGACGAAATCCTCGAAGTTCCCCGCACGACTATTGGCGAAAAAACTGGCGATCCGCGTCATGGAGGGCCGGCCCAAGAGACTGCCGTCCGGAGCGGCGATAATGATCGGGGGCAACTTGCCCGTGGCGATGGCCCGATCGAACTCCTGCACCGGATACTCGAGAAAGAACTGCTCGTCTTGCGTCGCCCCGTGCAGAAAGATGGCGAGCGGATACCTCTTAGCAGGGTCGAAGCAGGGGGGCAAGTAGATATAGAGATCGCGCTTGCAGCTCAGGGCAGCGGACCACATGCGCCGATCTTCACCGTTATTAGCGGTGTAGTCGAGCACTTGGCCGTACAGCTTGCGGTTGACGCGGTGGACGTTGGGCGGAATGAGATAGAAGCCTGCGCGTGTTTCGCCCGAAATGAACAAGAGAAAGCACGCGGCGACCGCCCACCGCACGGGTGTTGCCATGGCTGCTCCGTCACAAGGTGCAAATCCGGCAGGTAATCTGTAATCGGCGAAAAGTTTGCCGGCTTTGAGGCGAAGCACTCACGTTCGGCCAGTTATGGTCTCGGTGTGAACGCCATTGCAGGAACTTCAAGCAATATCGGCAATTGTGGAAAATATAGCGTTAAACTGACTCACGAACGATGCAGCCAAATTCTAGGACCGCACCTGAGGCGCCTGTGTTCGAAACTCTCGGTCAAAGTCGATGGCCCAATGAGCGTTGCCGTTCCAAGTTGATGGGACGCCGACATGCTGAACAAGCGACGGGCAATGATAAAACACCGGACCCAACCGGCTCGCCAAGCGGGGAAACTTGATGTCGTGCATCCCCGGCACTTCGTCGAAGTGATCGGCGATGTAACCAAGACAGCCGCGCTCAATGAGTAAAGCCTGACTGCCGTAGACCGCTTCCGGGTCGGCAAGGAAATAATGAAAAGGGAGCATTTCGTAAATGGGACGAACAGTCGGGTTGTAAAGGCTGGCCAGGGACACCACCTTTTCCGCAAGCGGCCGCCAATGCAGCAAATTGTGGCGCAGGTGGCGATTGAAGTCGAGGTCGTCCTCCAGGAACAAAAGATAGTCCCAGCCCGAAGCGGCCAGCACGGTCTTTACCAGACGCCGGGCGTTGGCGGTAATGCGCTCGCGGCGATCGTCGGAGGTTGCCCGGTCCAGAATGATGTTGACGTCGTCTTGCCAATCCGTCTGTTTGAGGTTGGCGAGGGTTTGCTCACGAATCGCGGCGCGTTCCGGGCAGGAGAGCATGCAGGCTTGGATGTTCATTGTGTTCATTGCAAGGGCTGCGCGAGCGCGAAACGTAAGCATTCGTCTTGGGCGCTTTGGTCAGGAGCTGAATCCTGACCTACGTAGGATAGGATTCCGATCCGATTCCGTTCCTGACGTGGGTCAGGATTCCGCTCCTGACCCGAAGCGCCATAGACCGATCGGAGTGACGGTAGACAGGAACGGAATCCTGTCCCACGTTGTTCACAGTCCTACAATCACTTCATGCGCGTCGGCATTGGTCACGACACACACCGGCTGGAAGCGGGACGGCCGCTGATACTAGGTGGCGTGCGCATCGAGTATCCGCGCGGGCTCGCGGGGCATAGCGACGCGGATGTGGTGCTGCACGCGGTGACCGACGCCCTCTTGGGCGCGGCGGGCCTGGGCGACATCGGCGACTGGTACCCGGACACGGACGCCGCCTTGCACGAGTGCGACTCGGCCATGTTTCTCCAAGAAACGCTGCACAAGCTGAACCAAAGTGGTTGGCGCGTGGTCAACTTAGATGTGATCTTGTTCGCCCAGGAGCCGAAGCTTGGACCGGTCAAGCAACAGATCCGCGCCAACCTGGCGCGCCTGCTGGGGCTCCCCGAAGACGCGGTCAATGTCAAAGCGAAGACCGGGGAGAAAGTGGGCGTCATCGGTCGCGCCGAGGCCATGGCATGCCAGGCCGCTGTGCTTATCGACCAAGGTGATGCACCACGCGGAGCGTGATGTCTACGTTGGGAAGATGCACCACGCGGAGCATGATGTCTACGTTGGGAAGATGCACCACGCGGAGCGTGGTGCCTACGTTGAGAGGAAAACGCCATGGAGGCGCCTGACCTGCGCGTCTATAACACGTTAACCAAAGAAAAGGAGCCGTTTCGAACGGTCGATCCGGGCAAAGTCCGCATGTACGTGTGCGGCCCCACGGTCTACAAGCCAAGCCACCTGGGACACATGGTCGGGCCGGTCATCTTCGACACTGTCAAGCGTTATCTCACGTATTTGGGTTACCAAGTAACGTTTGTCATCAACATCACCGACATCGACGACAAGCTCATCGCCGAAGCGCCCAGGCAGAAAATCACGGTGACGGAACTTGCCGAGCGCGTCACCAAAGATTACGTCGAGAATCTGCGAATGTTGAACGTGACCGGCGTGGACCACATGCCGCGCGCGACGCACCACATCCCCGAGATTCGGACGATGATCGAGGGGCTCATCGCCAAAGGCTTCGCCTATGCCGCATCCGGCGACGTGTATTTCGACGTCACCAAGGACGACGACTACGGCAAGCTGTGCCATCGCGACCCGGCACAACTGGAAGCCGGCTCGCGCATCGAGGTGAGCGACAAGAAGCGCAATCCGGGCGACTTCGCGCTGTGGAAAGCCGCGAAGCCCGGCGAGCCGGCCTGGGACAGCCCGTGGGGTCAGGGCCGGCCCGGCTGGCACATCGAATGCTCGGCGATGAGCGTGAAGCTTTTGGGGCAAACGCTGGACATTCACGGCGGCGGCCTCGACCTGCAGTTTCCGCATCATGAAAACGAGTTGGCGCAATCCGAGTCGTATCATGGAACGACGTTTGTGCGCTATTGGATGCACAACGGTCTCATGAAGACCGGCGCCGAGAAGATGTCCAAGAGCAAGGGGAACGAGATTGTTGTTTCCGAGCTTTTGAAACGATACGACCCGGAGACGCTGCGATTCTTCCTCTTGGCCACGCACTATCGCCGGCCGATTGATTACAGCGAAGACCGTCTAGACGAAGTGCGCCGCGGCCTGGAGGGCTTCTATCGGTTTTTCGAGCGCTTCGAACGGATCACGAAAGCGCGCTTCTATGATTTGCAAGCTCCTTCAGCGCGTTCCTCTTTCGAACCGGGACAGCCTGCCACGGAATTCCTGGTCGAGATCGTGCGCCTGTGGGAGCAGTTTCTCGAGCACATGGACGACGATTTCAACACCGGCGGGGCCATCGGCGTCCTGTATGAGTTGTTGACCGCGCTCAATCGCTTTGCCGATAGCCGGCAGCTGGAAAGCGCCGCCGCCGACCCCGCCGACATCCGCGCGTTGCAGCGCGGCGCGCTCGTCCTCAAGGAACTGAGCCAGATCCTCGGCATTTTCCATCAGCCCCCGGCGACCAGGGAAACGGTCAGCAACGAGCTCGTGAGCGGTTTGGTGCAGTTGATCCTCGAAGTTCGCAACGACGCACGCAAGAACCGCAATTTCGCGCTTGCGGACCTGATCCGCAAGCGCTTGGGCGAACTGGGCGTCAGTCTCGAAGACCGCAAAGAGGATACGATTTGGCGATTGGGCGGAACATGCTAACCACAGAGACACAGAGTCACGGAGCAAACACAAAGAAAGAGAATCGCGACTGCGTTTTAGGCATCGATCCGGGTTTGCACATTACCGGGTATGCCGTCGTCGAACGGTCGGCGGCTCGGCCCATTCTTCGCGAAGCAGGCGTCATACGAACAGCCGAGTCGAAGACCGGCATGGCCCCACGTTTGCTTTCTCTGTACAACGGTTTAGTTGAAGTAATCGAGCAGTTTCAGCCGGCGGATTTGGCAGTCGAACAGCTGTATGCCCATTACAAACATCCGCGCACGGCGATTCTCATGGGACATGCGCGCGGCGTAGTCCTTTTGGCCGCTGCCGCAAAAGGACTTGAAGTTCGCAGCTATTCGGCGACGCAAGTGAAAAAGACCATCACGGGCAGCGGTCGCGCGTCCAAGGAACAGATACAGCGGGCCATTCAAAACGAAATGGGCCTGGCGAAACTCCCCGACCCCCCGGATGTCGCCGACGCCTTGGCAGTGGCGCTTTGCCATTGTTACGCGCGGTTGGATTATGGAGTGCGGTGACTGGAAACAAATGATTACCAGAATCACGGGGATGGTGAATCGCGTGCTGGACGAGGAGGTTCGGCTTCAAGTCGGCGCTTTGGAATATCAATTGCTGGTGCCCGAATTCGTGCGCCGCGTCGTCCAAGGCCAAGTGGGCCAGGAAGCCACGTTTCACACGACGGAGTACATGGAAGGCAATCCGATGCAGGGCCGCATGACGCCGCGTCTTATCGGCTTCGTCGCCGAGGCGGAATTGGAGTTCTTCGAGCTGTTTTGCACCGTGGACAAGGTCGGCGCGCGCAAGGCCATGAAGGCGCTGGTCCGCCCGATCCGCGAAATCGCCGACGCCATCCATCGCCAGGACGCCAAATGGCTGACGACACTGCCCGGCATCGGGCCGGCGACCGCGGAGCAAATCGTCGCCACGCTGCGCCGCAAAGTGACGAAGTTCGCGCTCATGGCGACCAAACCGGAGGCAGCGGAAGCGGGCCAGACGCCCGTTGAAGGCCGCGTGCTCGAAGAGGCGTATCAAGCGCTCTTGACGGTCGGCCACGGCCCGCACGAAGCGCGCGTACGATTGGACCGCGTGCTCGCCAAGGGCAAGAAGTTCCTGTCCGTCGAAGAGATTCTCGTGGCGATTTACGAGCGTGAGAAGGCAGGTTAGTATTCAACCTAAATTCAACCGCGGAGGCGCAGAGGAACGCAGAGAGAAAAAACGGAACAACAGGTTCTTTCGTGTCTTTACTCTGCGATTCTCTGCGCCTCTGCGGTTTTCTGAATTCGACAATGGCTCGCGAACCCATTCTGCAAGGCGAAGGCCAAAGCGACGAAGACAAGCGTCGCGACGCGGCCCTGCGCCCGCGATTCTTGCGGGAGGTCATCGGCCAAAAGGCGGTGGTCCAGCGGCTCAACATCGTCCTGAACGCCTGCAAAAAGCTGAAAGAGCCGCTGGCGCATATCCTTTTCGACGGCCCCCCCGGGTTGGGCAAAACCACGTTCGCCACGGTGTTGCCGAATGAGTTGGGGACATCGATCCAATTGACTAGTGGACCCGCGCTAACCAAACCCGCCGACCTGTTGCCTTTTTTAACTAACGCCGTCGAGGGTTCGTTTCTATTCATCGACGAAATCCACCGCATGCCGCGCGTGGTGGAAGAGTTCATCTATCCGGCCATGGAGGATTTCCGCGTCGATATCGTTCTGGGGGAAGGACTCAGCGCTCGCACCATCTCGATGCCGCTAAGAAGGTTCACGCTGATCGGCGCCACCACGCGCAGCGGCATGTTATCCAGCCCGATGCGCGAACGCTTCAAGATGCACGAGCACCTGGACTTCTATAGCCAGGAGGAATTGGCCGAGATCGTGACCATAAACGCCCGCAAATTGCAAACGCCGTTGACCGCGGAGGCGGCGTTGGAAATCGCCCGCCGCAGCCGGGGCACGCCGCGCTTGGCCAACGCCCGGCTTTGGTGGGCTCGGCATTTTGCCACCAGCGAAGCGGACGGCCGGATTTCCTTGGAATTAACCCAAAGGGCGCTGCAAATGGCCGAAATCGACACCGAGGGATTGGACAAGCAAGATCGGCGCTATTTGGAGGTTTTGATCCAGACGTTTTCGGGCGGGCCGACCGGCGTAGAAGCCTTGGCGGCCACCATGAACCTGCCGGTAGATACACTCAGCGATGAGATTGAACCCTTTCTATTGCGAAACCAGATGATCGTGCGCACCCCCCGTGGCCGGCAAGCCACGGCGCGGGCCTATGACCACCTCGGCAAGACTCGTCCAACCGATGAACAAGGTTCGCTGTTCACGGACTGACCAAGCCATGTCATTCTGGCGTCTCGGCGTCAGAGAGTCCGTTAGTGTACAAAATAGTGTACAAATATTGACGCCTCGATGTCAGCAGCCAAAATTTCCCCAAGATTTTATGGCCGTTTGGGTTGTTCTTTCCTAAGTTAACGACGACAGCGCTGATGCCGGCTTTGAGCCGGCCTACCAGCGGTACATGGAACCACAGGAGAATGGACTTTCCCGGTATCCAGCCGCGCTTTGAATCTTTTCCCCTTAGGAGAGCGGCCCTGGATGTCACGCACATTGACAATACTCTTTCGTCGTGATCCGTCCCGCGACAGGCAATCTGAGGCAATTCAATTTGAAGGGTATCGGCCCTGTTGGCCCGATGGCCGCCCGGTTGCGGTCGGTTTGGACGCCTTTTGCAAGCACGGGCAGCGCCTTTTGGGCCTGGGCAAACGCCTGGCCGGATGCCAGGAGAAGCTAATCCGCATGCTGTGCTTCCCATTGGCGGGGCGCGGCGATGAAATTCATCGCATTCCCGGCCATCGGGTTCGCCGGTTTTACATTGAACGGCGTGGCACGACGGGGCGCGTACACTTTATGGATGGCACTCCGACCACTATCACGTTCGAAGCGGGCCGCGACGAACCCCGGGTCGTTCGCTGGATCGGCTTATCCGATTTGGACGACGGCGAACAACTCTGGTTTGATCTGGCAGCCATGGAAGTCGACGCTCCCGTCTCCTACGTAACACGTTCGAGCCGGCTGGTTCCCTGCGAAGTATAGCTCATCATTGGTATGAGTCGCCGATGTTTCGGCGCGGCTCTGGCCGTGCGCTTTGACAAATTCAATTTGTAAGTCGAATCAATCCAAGATAACCTGAAGGATGGCTGAAGCAGTTGACACTGGCCCGACGCGCGAGCAAGGGAGTCACTATGTCGGCCGTCCAAGAAAAACCCACTGGCAAGCCGCTGTTGCCACCGGACGAGAAGTTCTGGCAGCGCTATTCGGCGCGCCATGAGTTTCCGCTTGCCGGCGTCACATCTCTTTGCCTGCACGGCTTGGCGATCGTGCTTCTAATTCTTGCCGGCGTTTGGCAGTTATTTCGTTGGAATAGTCCCGCACACCGGCCGCCGTCGTTGGACGTGGTACAAATCGAGGGGGGCGGCGACGGCTTTGAAGGCGGCGCGGGCGGCGTCCCTGGCGCGCCCGGCGACCAGGCGCCTACGGAAATCGGCCAAGAGACCAAACAGCCGCCGCTGCTTGGGGAAAACTTCGATCCGGTCAAGAAGCCGCTCGAGCTCGATATTCCTGAGATCGTGATTCATCATAGCAAGGACGAACTAGATGCCGCGCTTGCCAAGTTGGGCAAAGAAGCGGAGGACCAAGCAAAGACAAAGGCGCCTTCGCTCAAAGCGCCGGCTGCACCCGCTAAGACGCCGGGGGCGCGGAATCCGAAAGGGATGCTCGGTCAAGGCGGCGTCGGCGGCGGGCCCGGCAAGGGCGGCAAAGGCTCAGGCCCCGGCCTCGGCGGTCCGGGCGGCCGTAAGCTGACCAAGGCGGAGGTGTATGCCAATCGTTGGCACTTCAACTTGAGCGGCACTCCCAAGGAGCACGTCGAAAAACTCATTGCCATCGGCGTCACGGTGGCCGTTCCCCAGCCGCGCAGCGGCTGGGCGTTCATCCCGGATCTGCGCCGCCGCCCTGTGGAATTGTCGCCGGGGAGTTTGGAGAAGTACAAAGACGCCGTTAAATGGCAGAACACGGACCCCATTTCGATGCAAGGACTAACACACGAACTCAAGCTGCCCCTTGTCCCACCCGCTGTTCTCATGCTGCTGCCGAAAGACCGGGAGGAAAGAATGGCTGCCGAGGAGCTGCAATTCGCGCAGCAAGCGGGCCGGCCGCCCGAACAGATTCGCAAGACCGTGTTTGACTTTCGCCTCAAGGGCGGCGTTTTCGAGCCGGTCGTGATCGAACAAAACTGATGCATCTGAATCGGCCTTGTCCATTTTCGCAGATCTGGCTAATATCTCTCGCTGATCTGGCTTACCTGTTTCTTTCATGGAAGAAAGGACATCCGTCGTGCACGCCACAGTCCAGCAACTGGCGGAAATGGTGCAAGGAACGGTGCTGGGCGATGCCGGCCTGACAATTCACGCTGCCCGCGGCCTGCACGACGCCCGGCCGGGGGACATCACCTTTCTCGACAACGACAAGAAACTGACGCAACTCCAAGCCTGCGCAGCTTCCGCCGCGGTCGTTTCTGTAAACCATACTTCCCTGGCCCCTAATGGGAACGGGGCAGGGGGCAATGGGAAAACGTTCATCCAAGTGAGGGATCCGCTCGACGCGTTTATCGCCATCGTGCGCTTTCTGCACGGCCGGCCCGATCCGGCCCCCCATGGCATCGATCCGCGCGCCGTCTTGCATCCTTCCGTCCAAATCGGCGCCCAACCGAGCGTTCATGCCTACGCTTCGATCGGCGAAAACAGCGCCATCGGCGATCGTTGCCGAATACACAGCAGCGTTTGTATCGGCAGGGATTGCCGCATCGGCAACGACGTCGTCCTTCACCCTAACGTGGTGCTTTACGACGGCACGGTGTTGGGCGATCGTGTCATCGTGCACGCCAACGCGGTCCTCGGCGCCGACGGCTTCGGCTACCGCTTTCAGCAAGGAAAACACGCCAAGGTGCCGCAGATGGGCGACGTGGAAATCAGCAACGACGTGGAAATCGGCGCTTGCACGGCCATCGACCGCGGCACGTTCGGCCCCACGCGCATCGGCGAAGGCACGAAGATCGACAACCACGTGCAGATCGGCCACAACTGCCAGATCGGCAAGCACAACATCCTGGTCAGCCTGGTCGGCTTGGCCGGTTCGTGTGTTACGGGCGACTATGTCGTCATCGCCGGCCAGGTAGGCGTCGCGGATCATTTGACCATCGGCGCGGGCGCAACGATCGGAGCTCAAGCCGGCGTCACCAATGACATTCCCGCCGGCCAAGTCTATTTGGGCAGCCCCGCCCGGCCCGAAAAAGACACCAAGCGCATGCTCTTACTCATGGAACGGCTCCCCGAAATGCGCAAAGACTTGAAACGGATCAAGCAGCACCTAGGGTTGCCGGCGGAAGAGTAAACCGACAATCAAAATCCGAAATCCGAATATCGAAATGCGAATCAAATTACAAATCCAAATAAGAAATGACCAAACAAGAATGCATGTTTTGAGCTTTCTTCTTTGAATTTTGGATTTGTTTCGGATTTCGATATTCGGATTTCGGGTTTGGATATTGTTTCGGATTTGGTGCTTCGGATTTCGGATTTAGTCCACGGAGCACAGAAAAAATGGGTCGCAGTGAACCCGTGGGCCTGCTTGCCGGCTGGGGGCGATTTCCCATACTGTTTGCGGAGAAAGCGCGTGCCCTGGGATTGCCGGTGGTGTGCGTCGGCATTCGCCACGAGGCTTCGCCGGACCTCATTCCGCTCGTCCACAAGTTCTACTGGACCGGCGTCGCCAAACTGGGCCGCACCATTCGCTGCTTCCGCAAGGAAAAAGTCCGGCATATGGTCATGGCGGGCAAGGTGCATAAGGTCGCCATGAACAGGCCGTGGCGCTTCATTCGCTATTGGCCTGATTGGCGTTTCATCCGGTTTTGGCTGAACCGGGCGCGGCGCGACAACAAAGACGATTCCCTGTTGCTCGGCTTCGTCGAGGAATTCGCCAAAGACGGCATCCAGGTCGCCTCGGCCCTAGATTTTTGTCCGGAGTTGCTTGTGCGTACGGGACTACTCACGCGGCGGGCGCCGTCCGCCAAGGAAGAAGAGGACATCCAATTCGGTTGGGAATTGGCCAAGGAAATGGGCCGGCTCGACGTGGGCCAGAGCGTGGCGGTGAAAGAAAAGGCCGTGCTGGCGGTCGAAGCCATCGAGGGCACCGACCAGGCTATTGCCCGCGCCGGCCAGCTCTGCCCGCGCGGCGGCTTCGTCGTCGTCAAAGTCGCCAAGCCCCAGCAAGACATGCGCTTTGACGTGCCTACTATCGGCGTCTCCACCATCGAGACGCTGCACAATGCCGGCGGCAAAGTCCTCGCGGTCGAAGCCGGCAAGACCATCGTCATTGACGAATCGGATACGATTGCGTTGGCAAATCACTACGGCATCACCGTTGTTGCCCAATAGTCCGCGTCATGTCAAACAGCCCTCCTTCTCCCGAACCCGTCCCCTGGCATCGCGGCATCACCGGCTACCAGTGGTTCGTGCTCGCGGTCGCCTCCGCCGGCTGGGTGTTCGACATCTACGAAGGCCAAATCTTCAATATCACCCGCCTCGACATGCTCCTGGATATTCTGCCTGCCGCGCCCGACGATCCACGGTTGCCCTACTACGGCGATTTGTTTCTCGGCGTCTTCCTTGTCGGTGGCGCTTTGGGCGGCGTCACGTTCGGCGCTCTGGCCGACCGCTTTGGGCGCTTGCCGATCTTGTCCGCGACGATTCTTACGTATTCCGTCTTTTCCGGTCTCACCTACTTCGCTCAATCCATCGAGCAGGCGGCGGCGCTTCGCTTTCTGGTCGCGTTGGGCACGGGCGGCGAGTGGTCCGTGGGCGCCGCCTTGGTCGCCGAAGTGTTTCCGGCGCGGGCCCGCGCGCAGGCAGGCGCCATTTTCCACGCCAGCAGCATCATGGGCACGTGGCTCGCGGGTCTGGCTGGGATGGCGGTTGGCGCTCAGTGGCGCTTTGCCTACCTCTTAGGAGTCTTGCCCGCCGTACTGATTCTTTTGGTTCGCGCGCGCATGGTCGAACCAACGGCGTGGAAAGGAGTGAAGTCGGGCGGCGGTCTCGGGGAACTGCTGTCGGATTCGCGCTGGCGGAGGCGCGCGCTTTTGGGCCTATTGTTCGGCGCGACGGGTTTGGGAATGTTCTGGGGGGTCACCGTCGCGGGTCAGGATTTGGTGCGTCAGTTTCTCGAACGTGGCGGCGTCGCGGCAGGTGAGGCGCGGGCAACCTCCAAATTCGCCTACAGCATCGTCGAGACCACGGGCGGCGGCTTGGGCCTCTTGGCGTTCGGTCCCCTCTGTGTGCGCTGGGGCCGGCGGCGCACTTTTCTGTTTTTCCAGGCGGTCACCCTCCTTATTGTGCCGATCACGTGTTACCTGCCCACGGCCTATTGGCACTACTTGGCCCTCCTGCCGCTTTATGGCTTCTTTACGCTCGGTATCCACGCTGGCTTCGCGGTCTATTTCCCGGAGTTGTTTCCCACCCGGCTGCGCGCCACCGCGGCCGGCTTCTGCTTCAACGGCGGCCGGCTCCTTTCCGCGGTTTTCCTGGTCTTTTCCGGTTGGCTTAAAGCGCAGCCCGGCATTGACCTGCAATTGGCGGTCACGCTGCTCAGCCTCATTGCTGTGCCGGGGATTATTCTGGTGTGTTTGCTGCCGGAGACGAAAGGGCAGCCACTGCCTGAGTGACCAAAGCAGCGTCCGCCATTTACAACCGACGCGTGGGCTTGGCGACAGTTAGCTCAACTCGCCCACTTTGTAACGGATAAACCGGCCCATGGACAGTCCGGAGGTCTTGAGCAACTCGCCTACCGTCTTCGTGTCGTCCTTGACGAATGGCTGCTCGACCAGCACGTTTTCGGCAAGCCAGGTCTTGATCTTGCCCTCGATAATTTTCTCGAGAATGTTGGCCGGCTTGCTCTTGTTTTTGGGATCGTTGGCGATTTGCTCGCGCGCGATCTCGATCTCTTTGGCGATCGTCTCCGCGGGCACGTCCTCCCGCCGCGCCGCGACCGGATTCTTGGCGGTGATGTGCATCGAAATGTCGCGCAAGAGCTGGGCGTCCGCTTTCTCGCCTTCCACTTGGACCATCACGCCGACCGATCCGTCATGATGGCTGTAGGCGCCCAGCAGGCCTTCAAGGCGCGTGAAACGCTTGGGCTTCATGTTTTCGCGAATCACGCCGATCACTTCCGCCACCAGGTCGCTGCAGGTCTTCTTGGGGTCGTCGACGGAAGGCTGGGCCAAGAGGTCATCGACCGAAGCCGGATTCTTCAGTGCGACCTGCTTGGCCAGGTCATTGGCCAGCTTGACGAACTGCTCCGCCTTGACGACGGGCGCGCTTTCGCAGCGCATTTCCAGAATGGCGCCGACCTTCTTGTTCTCGTCGATGTAGACGGCAATGCGCCCTTCGGCAGCTTCGCGATCGCCGCGCTTCACAACTATCTCCTTGTGCTTCTTGCGCAGTATCTCTACGGCCTTATCCATGTCGCCGCCCGCTTCGACCAAGGCGGCCTTGCACTCCATCATGGGCATGTTGGTTCGGTCGCGCAACGACTTGACTTCCGCCGCGGAAATACTCATGGCTTTCCCCTTGAGCTGTCTCAAAAATCAATCCACGAATTCACACGAAATACACGAAGATCGATTTCGTGTGCTTTCGTGTCCTTTCGTGGATCGAGGTCTCAAAAATCAATCCACGAATTCACACGAAATAACACGAAAAATCTATTTCGTGTGCTTTCGTGTTTTTCGTGGATCGTGGTGATTCAAACAAGACAACCGACTACGGTTTCGGGTTCGGCCCGCGGCCGCGCTGGGCGTCGGGCGGTAGCGAGGCCTTGCCTTCCAGGACGCTATCGGCCAGCTTCGCCAGGATCAGCTCGATGGAGCGAATGCTGTCGTCATTGCCCGGAATCGGCAGATCGACGCAATCGGGGTCGCTGTCGGTGTCGATGAGGGCCACCGTGGTCACGCCCATCCGCTTGGCTTCCTTCACCGCGATGTCTTCGCGCTTGGGATCGACGACGATCATGGCGTCCGGCAAGCGGTTCATTTCGCGGATGCCCTGGAGGTTGCGCGTGATTTTTGTCAGCTCGCGGTTGAGGGTGGCCACCATTTTCTTGCTGTAGCCGCGGATGGCCGCCGTTTCGGGCGACTTGGTGAACTCGAACTTGCCCGAATCGTTGCGCATGGTCTTCATATAGGCGACCATGTCGATGTTGCCGGGCTTCTCGCCGGCGGGCAGCCACAGGGATTCGAGCTCGTTGAGGCGCTTCAAGCGGTCGCGGATGGTGCGGTAGTTGGTCAAGGTGCCGCCCAGCCAGCGCTCGCTGACATAGGGCATGCCGCCGCGATGGGCTTCGCGTTCGATGGATTCCTTGGCCTGGCGCTTGGTGCCGACGAACAGCACGAGACTGCCGCGGCTGGCGACTTTGGCGAGAAAGCGATAGGCCCTTAAGAGGCCGCGGACCGTTTCACGCAAATCGATGATATGGATTAGATTGCGCTTGCCGTAAATGAACGGCCGCATCTTGGGGTTCCAGCGGCTGGCGCGGTGCCCAAAATGCACGCCGGATTCGATTAGCTCTTGAACCTGCACGATCGCCACGCGTTCTCTCCTAGCAATGTCCGGTTATGTGGGAACGGTAATTGTAGAACGAAGCGCTATTTGGGGAAAGAGCGAAAGAAATGCGCACAAAAAATCAGCACCCTGTCTAGTAGGCGAACGGTGCGCATCAAAACGCCTCACGCTGCGCATTCGTTTCCCGCGTACACACCCGATGGACCTCAACCCGGTGGGCATGGTTTTCCGCAAGGGCGACAAGAAACTGCAAACGGCCATCGCGCATCACCTCCAATCCATGAAGGCCGCTCGCGAGTTTGAGAAGATCAGAGACGAATGGTTGCCGGACTTGCTCGACATTCCCGACGCCCAGGGTTTCGACGATCATGGCGCCTGGGTGATCGAACGCAGCAAATCGAAGAACCCGCGCTTCCGCGCGCTCGCGATCCCCCAATTCACCGGCACGCTTTGAAACCCTTCGTCGAAGCCCTCGTCCTTCATTCGGAAGTCAAAATAGCCCCACGAGGCATACTCGGAGATGGCCGCGACGAAGTTATTGCTGGGCTTGTCGAAGTCGAAATGGTCGTCTTCGTTGAAAAGAATGGGCTTGGGTTGATAGCCTTTGACCTGCCGCGTCTTCTTGACCATGTCGGCGATGCGGGCTGGATCGCCCACGCCATTGCCGTGCAGAAGCAGAAAGTCGGCGGCGCGGACCACGTCTTCACCGGGGATGACGCCGCCGCCGTAGCTGGTGCTGACGAGGAGGCGCCGGCCGTTCTTTGCCATTTTCTGGATGCGCTCGATCAGCTCGTGCACCCGCGCGGGTTTCAGGATGGCGTGATCGTAGCGCACGTTGCATTCGTTATTCACTTCAATGAGAATGTTACGATAGCCGCGCTCGAAGACCCAGCGGATGGCAGTGTCCACGCCGCGCAAAACGGCGGCCTCGTCCTCTAAGCGCTCGTCTTGGCCGAAATAGAACAGGCCAAGGATCACGACCATGCCCAAGTCGTCGGCCTTGTCGAGGATGCGCTCCAACCGTTTCATGTAAACGGGCCGCAATTCGCCTTTTTCGGTAAGGGCGGAATTGTGCCAGGGCTGGTTCTTCAAATAGCCCTGGGGACTGCCGCCTTGCAGGTTCATAGTGAAGGCAAGCAGGCCGTGGCGACGCCACTCGGGCATGGCGGCGATGAATTCGCGCGTGTTGCGCTCGGGGTCCCATTTGCCGGTGTCCGGGTAGGCCCAGAGCTTGCGAGTTTCGAGATTGATGTCGTCGAAGATTCCTTGGACCATGCGCGAATTGAACAAGAGACCTTCGATTTTCTTGCCGTTCCACGTTCGGCCGGCATACGTGGGCTTGCCGTTTATGAGGAACATGTCGCCTTGAATGGCGACGTCCGTCTTGCGCTGTTGGGCGTTAGCTTCGACGGTGACCAAACAGAATGCGACGAGGCAGCTGAAGGTGTTCCACATTGGAGTCCTCGATTCTGGACGGCAAGTAGAGCAATGATCAAGAGTAAGATTACGATTAGGAATAAGATTAGGAACAAGATTAAGATCAAGAGCGGCACGGCACAAACAAAAAAGCGAGCGGAACTGTCCGCTCGCTTCGAGTGGTGAGACGATCCAGCACGACAGGAAAGAGGTTTACAGTTACTTGGCCGCGGTGTCCAAGTTTTCGCCGGTCTGCGATCCGCCGGTGTCCGAGCCGCCGGTGCGCGAGCCACCGGTGTGCGAGCTGCCCGGGGAGCTTACTTGAATCCACGGAGCGCGGGTGGAGCAGTGATCTTCGAAATCGCAATCGCAAACGCCGTGGGATGTGCAGCAGCCGGCCAAGGCGCCCATGAAGCACAGGGCGAACAACGAAAAGAGCAAACGACGCATAAGGCTTCCTTTCCTCCTTGTGGGACGGATTGTCAATGCGCCCTACGTGTGGGACGGATTGCCAATCCGCCCAACTTACATGGCGCGGGCGGGGTTCCGCGCGGGATGTAATTTGGGAAACTGGGGTAAACGGGAGCAGCGGCCCCTAAATTCACTACTATCATCGTCCCGGAAAAGGGCGGCACTTGAGTCCTTTTTGTCAGGCGAGGAAAGCCTGTAAAACAACGTATTCTCCAAACAATTGATAAGTTCGTGCTAACAACCGGAGGACGACATGGAGGCAGTCTTGCTTTGCGCCGGCTTGGGGACACGGTTGCGGCCGCACACCCTCAGCACGCCCAAGCCGCTCTTGCCCGTGCGCGGCAGGCCGATCCTCGATTGGACGCTGGGCGCCTTGCCCGCGTCGGTTGAGCGCGTTGTCATCGTTGTGCATTACCTGGCTGACCAAATCGAAGCCTATTTAGCGCAACAGTCCCATTTCGCGCAATGGACGGTCGTGCCTCAGGGCGAGCCGCGCGGCACCGGCGACGCCTTGCGCAAATGCCGGCCGCACCTTCGCTCGGACCGCTTCCTGGTTCTCAACGGCGACGATTTGTTCGGGGCCGCCGATCTTGCGCAACTCGCGCGAACCCCCGCCGGCGTGCTGGTCGCGCCTGTCGAGGCGCCGCGCAAGTTCGGCATCGCCTTTTTGAATAAGGACGGCACCTTGGAAAAACTGGTCGAAAAGCCGGAATTGGACCCGCCTCAGTTGGCCAACACCGGCGCCTATTTGTTTCCGAGGAATGTTTTTGACATCGACCTAAAGCTTTCGCCGCGCGGCGAATACGAAATCACCGACTATGTGACGACACTCGCCGCCCGCCAGCCGTTTCACGTCGTCCGGGCCGGTTTCTGGTATCCCATCGGCGACGAAAAAGCCTGGCATGCCGCGCAAGACCTCGATCTGAACAAAGTATTGACCAGGTAAGTCTCTCGCTCCTTCAAGAGCCGCGCACGCAGTAAGCGGTTCGTGTGGGCCGCTTACTATCGTGCGCGGCTCTAAACGTCTTGTCGCGCCGGCCGGGTTTCGTTAACCTCCCGCGCTTATTCAAGACGGGAGACGCCATGTCAAAAGCCGTGTTGTCCTTCGGTTGCTTCTTGTGGTTTTCCGCGCCGGCGTCTGCCGACCTGCGTTTTCTTGAGCCGATTGCCGAGCTTGGTGAAATCCGCGGCGGCATTCCGCTGCGGCACGCGTTCACGTTTGTCAACGCCGGTGCGACCCCTTTGGAAATCGTCGAGGTCAACCGCGGCTGCGGCTGTGTATCTCCCCGCCTGGAAAAGCGAAAACTGGCGCCGCGTGAAAAGGGCACGTTGACTTTCGACCTGCGCACATTGGGCCAAAAAGACGGGCCGCACGCCTGGAACGCCACCGTGCGTTATCGGCAGGACAATGTCACGCGCGACGTATCGGTGTCCATGCGTGCCACCGTCAAGAATGAAGTCACTGTGCAACCGGCCGTGCTCGCCTTCTTTGTCGAAAAAACTCTGCGGCAAGAAGTGACGCTGACCGACACGCGCAAGATGCCGCTCCAGGTGCGCGCCGTGGAATCCACGTCAGGAGCGCTGCGGATTCAAACCAAACCGCTGGGCGGCGGCGTGACGAAGATCGTGCTTGAGGCCAATGCAGCCGATCTAACGCCGGGGCGGCACGACGAGCTTCTGAGCATTTACACGAGCGATCCGGAGTATGGGCACTTGCAGATTCCGCTGACGTTGACGCGCCTGTCCGCCGCGCTGGTGCAAGCTGTACCCCAGCGCGTCGAGCTGCGCGGCCAGAACGCCTCCCAGCTCGTGCGCTTGCGGCCGCGCGGCGCCGAGACCGTGGTCGTCGAAAAGATCGAAGCCGACCACCCGGCCATCGTGTGCACGTGGGCGGCGGGGCCGGGCACATCCGCCACTGTGCGCTTGCGGGTGGAGATGGGACGCGCGATTGGCAAGGCAGTTGATGGCGTCGTACGCATTCAATTGAGCCAACCCAAGGGGAGTGTCGTTATCCCGGTCCAATGGATCGAATAACGAAGGCGTGATCATTCGGATTTCGAGTTTGAAGAGTCGCCGCCGGCAAGCGACAATCACACCATGGACATTGAACACGTCGCCTTGAACGTTCCCGATCCGGTCGCCATGGCCCGCTGGTATGTCGAGCATCTGGGCATGCGCGTACTGCGGCAGCTTGCCGAGACGCCGTTTACGCACTTTCTCGCCGACTCGGCCGGGCGCACCGTGCTCGAATTGTACGGCAACACAAAAGTGGACATGCCGAATTACGCCGCCTGGGACCCGCTGACACTGCACGTCGCGTTTCGCTCAGAAGACATGGCCAAAGACCGGCAGCGCTTGCTCGAAGCCGGCGCGAGCGCGGCGACCGGCATCAGCGTCACGCCCGCCGGCGATGAGATGACTTTTTTGCGCGACCCGTGGGGCGTGGGATTGCAGCTAATTAAACGAGCGCGGCCGCTTATGGGCTAAACCCTGGCTCGCGCCGTTGCCGCTTGCTAGTGATTGAACAAGAAGGCCGGCGTGTTCATGAGCCCCCACGCTAAGTCCTGCGCGCCCAACGCGCGCGGAGTCGCCGGCACCACGAAGTCGTTGTACGACTTCGACAGCAGCCCCAAGTCCTTATCGATCGACCGATAGTAGTTGTTGAGCGTAGTCTTTTGTTCCGGCGTGCGCTCGTCCACCGGTATGTCCAAGAGCTTGGTGATGTGCTCGGGCGTTGCGCCTTGCAAGAGCACAGGCGGTTTGGCGTTGGTGGCTGAAATCCGGAAGCGGCCGATGTTGTGGTCTTTGCCCGGAAACTGCTGGCTCATGGTGACAGTGACCAAAGTGCCTTCCTTGAAGCCGAACTTGTTGCCGACTTCGAAGACGGCAACGTGCGTGCGGCCAAACTGCGGCGCCACTGCCCAGCCGGTCGCCGGGTTGTTGTCGATGGCGTTGGCGATCGGGAATTGATCCTGCGAGAAGGTCGCTTGCGGCCGACCGAGTTTCGCCGGCTTGGTCTTGGTCTTTTCCTTGCCTTCGAGCTTTTCCTTGCCTTCGAGCTTGGTGAATTCCACTTTGAACTCATTGAGCACAAAGTTGCCGTTGGGCGCGCGGCCCGGGCCCTTCGCCGGCAGGCTGCTGTCTTCCATCACCTCCAGGCGGATGCCGGTGATACCGGTCAAATTGGTCTCGAATTGCACCGTATAGGTGTCGGGCGACGGGTTCTTGTCTTTGGCAAGAACCGAATTGTCCGGCTGTTTTTCCAGTGTTGCGCCGGCGAGCGACTTCAGGTCCTTCGGCTCAAGCACGGTCCACGTCGGCGTGCGCGATACGTTGGCTTCCCAAACTGTCTGCAATTCGGGCAGACGTTTCTCGTGCTCATCCAACAAGCCCTTGCGACGAGCTTTTTCGATCGTCAATGCTACAAAGTCATTTTCAGTGCCTTGGAATGCCTCAAGGCCGATCTTGAGTTCATCCTTGGTCGGCGGACGGCAGAGAATGGATAGGTACAGTTCTTCGACGACTTTAGCGTCGTCGCTCACCGTGGCCAACAGTTTGGCGATGCGGTTGCTGGGATCGCGCAGGGCGTCGGCGAGCACCGGACCGTTGACGAGGTTGAGGACCGGTCCCAAGAGCATGCTGTTGGTGCGTTCGCATTCGCAAGCGCTTTCACGCGGCGGCCGGCCAAACAGCTCCAAGAACGAACCCGGAATCGGCACGTTCGAATCCACGAGCTGCACCGCGCGTGAGCCGGCAGGCAGTCCCGGCAGCTTCGACTGCGAGCCGGCCGCCCGGTGAATCGCGTCGTAAAGCACTTCCGCGGGCAAACGCTTGGCGACCGCGTGTGAGTAATTGATGTCGTCGTCCGCGTTCCATTTGTTCGATACGATCGAATGCTGATAGGTGCGCGATTTGCAGATCGTGCGGATCAATTGGTGCACGTTGAAGTTGCTCTTGATGAACTCGTCAGTAAGGCGTTCGAGCAACTTGGGATTGCTGGGCGGATTACCGGCGCGAATGTCGTCCACCGGCTCGATCAAGCCCACGCCCAACAGATAGCTCCACACGCGGTTGACGTAGCTCTTGGCGAAATACGGGTTGTCCTTCGACGTGATCCACTTCGCCAGCTGTTCGCGGCGGCTGGCCTTGGGGTCCGGCATGCTGATATGTTCATAAGGAAACTTCGGCTTCACGGTCACGCCCGTGCGCAGGTGCTTGATGTCGCCGCTGCCCGAGTCCTTGACGATCTCGACCAGAGGCAGCGGGCCGCGCACCGCCGTGCCTTCCGTCTTCTGTCCTTTGAACTTCGGATCTTCAGTACGGCTGATTTGCGCGAAGTAGGAGCTAAGCGTGTAATACTGCTCCTGCGTCCAACGCTCGAACGGATGATCGTGGCATTTATTGCAATTGAAACGCGTGGCCAGGAACAGGTGCGTGGTGTTTTCCATCGCTTCTGCGGGATCGCGCAGAATCTTGAAGTACGAGGCAGCCGGGTTCTCCATGTTGGAGCCGGAGCCGGTCAACAGGTTGTAGCAAAACTGGTCATAGGGCATGCTCTTGGCGACGGCTTCGCGGATCCATTTGCGAAACGTCTCGGCGCCCTGCACGCCCAGGAATTTGCGGTTCACCTGCAAGAGGTCGGCCCATTTGTTCGACCAATGATCGACGAAGTCCGGGCTGCCGACCAGCTTGTCCACCAGCTCCTCGCGCTTGGCCCGGCTGTCGCGGGTGTCTTTCAAAAACGCGCGCACCACTTCGATGTCCGGCGGCAATCCGGTCAGGTCCAAGTAAATCCGGCGCACGAATTCCGCGTCCGTGCACACGTCGCTCGGTTGAATCTTGACCTGCTTCAGTTTTTCGTAAACCAGCGTGTCGATGTAATTGAACTCGGGCGTGGGCTGCCAGGCGAAGCCGCCGCGGTCGCCCATGACGATGAGCGGAGCGGCCGCATAGTTGCCTTCATAACGAGCCAGCATGGCGGTCTCACCCCGGCGTATCGCCTTGACCAAGCCGCCATGCTTTTCGACGGTCGCGACTTCCGTGTTGCTGCTGTCGATGAACGCCTCGGCCGTGACGTCGCGCGTCGAGCCGTCGCTGTACGTCGCAGTCACGATCATTTGCTGCTGGGAACCGATGAGCGGCAGCACGGGATAGGGCGGGTACACGTCGAGTTTGACGACGCGCGGCGCGTCGAGGTCCAACTTGACGCCCTCCGCGATCCAGAGCTTGAATAACTCGTAATACGGCTCGCCTGGGTTGGTCAAGACACCGCCCACGTGGGGCACCGCGCCGCCCGGCTTCATGAGCATCAGGCTGCGTTCGGGCGCGGCCCGGTTGAAGCGGCGGCCGCTGACGTCGTCGATCAGAGCGCGATGATCGAACAGTGGATCGTAGCCGCGCAGCGAAAGCTGAAAGCCGTTTCTGCCTTGCTGCGCGCCGTGGCACGTGCCGGCATTGCAGCCCAGGCGCGACATGACTGGCATCACGTCCTTGACGAAACTGGCTGTGAACTTCTCCTTTTGGCCGCTGACGCTAATGGGAATCTTGCCGCTTTGGCCGGCGACGGTGAACGTAATATCGCCCGCGCCGTCTGCCGCCGGACGCACCTGTCCGCGCGCCGACACTTTAACCAAGGTCTCGGGCGCTTGGTATTGCGCCAGGCGCGTAACATCGACGCGCTCGCCGGTTTCCAGAATACCGGTCAACAGCACCTGGCGATAATCGAAGGCGTGCCTGAGCTCGATGCGCTCCGGCCGCACTTCGACCTTGGCGAGTTTGCCTGGGAGGTTGTCTTGCGCGAACGCCGGTGGGGCGGCCATGATCCACAAAGCCAAGGTATAAACGGGAGAGGTTCGCATGTTTAGTCTCTGCCTTTTTGGAGCGCGAAACAAATCAAGAATCTATTCTATTGGCGAACAACAATTACTTCGCTGTCGTTTTCGTGGACAGCGGTACGGGCGTGAATTCACTGATCAGCTTGCCGTCGTCCGGGTTGCAGAGCCGCACGAGGCCGTCGAAGCCGGCGGAAGCGATCATCTTGCCGTCCGGGCGATAGGCGACCGCGTAGACGGGCCCACGCTGGCCTTCCACTGTGGCGACCGGCTTGGCGTCCTTGGCGTCAAAGATCCGGACTTCGCCCTTGCCGTCGCCGCTGGAGCTGCCCGCCACGATGCGATTGCCGTCGGGACTGAAGCTGACGGCAAAGACGCGTCCGGGCAGCGCGGGAAACGCACGAATGAGATTGTAATCGTCGCCGATCTTGCGGTCCTTGGTGCGCAGCATTTGATAGATCTTCGGCACGCCGTCGGCGCCGCCGATGAGCAGCTCGTTCTTTTCCGGATGGCGATCCAGGGCGATCAGGCCGCCCTTGAGTGCACCCGGCGTGATGCTCGTAATATTGTCCTCCATTCGCTGCGTGGCGACTTCCGTCAGCTTCATCGACATGTCCCGGCTGACGGAAATCAAGTGCCCGGAATCCTTGGACCAAACCGTGTCCAGCACCCAGTCGCTGTGCGCGCCTTGAAACAGAATCTGCTTCCCAGTGTCCGCTTCGATAGCACGGAGGGAATTGTCCGCGCAGCCGAACGCGAGCTTCTTGCCGTCGTGCGACCAACTCGCGCCGTAGACGGTGTCGTAAGTGATCGGCAGCGACAGCTGCAGCCTGCGTTTGGCGACATCCCAGATTTGCACTTCGCCGAATCGGCCGGGATCGCCGCCGGTCGCCGCCAGCCATTTGCCGTCGGGCGAAAAGGCGATGGATTGAATGCGTTCCGACAGGCCGATAAGCCGGGCGACGATGGCCGTGCCGTCCGCCTTGTGCAAGAGAATTTCGTGGTAGCCGGCGACCGCGAGAATCTCACTATCCGGACTGTAGGCGAGCGAGGTAATAACCGGCGGCAATTGATAGATGGGCGGGTGGTCCTCATCGACAAGCGCCGCCCGTGCGGAAGCGGGCGTGTCATCCGCCGCTCCTTGCTCGATCCAGCGTTTGACGATGCGCACATCGCGGTCGGTGAGCGGGTCTTTTTGCCGGGGCATCGCCGGCGGCTTGCCGTCGCGCGGCGTGATTTGCCGATAGAGCGCGCTCTTCTCCGGCTGCCCCGGCACCAGACCGGGCACGTCGTGTTCGGTACGCTCTAAAAGGTCCGCGAAGCTGCTCATCACGAAGCCGCCCTCCGCCTTGGCGGGTTGATGGCAGCCCTGGCAATGCTGCTGGAAAATCGGCCGCACGTCTTTGTAATAGCTGACCTTATCGGGTTCCTTGTCGTCCTTTTTTGCGGGCGCTTGGGCAACGACGCTGACCCCTGCTAAAGCGACAACCAGCCACGTGAGAACGAAGATGCGACCCATGGAGAACTCCGGAATTCACTGAATCCAGGTGGGGCAAACATTCTTGTTTGCCCTCATCCGGGCAAACAGGAATGTTTGCCCCACGTGAATTCAACACTAGCCCGACGCGCTAGCGAGGGACTGCAAACGAACCGGCGACCGGGCCGGCGAGGAGGCGGGGATGATCTAAAGAGAATTGTCGCAAAAAGATGTGGCACTTGCAAGTGGCGCCGGCTGCGGCACGGATTATTCTTCTCACGCCGACTGACGCAAGGGTCCGGGCCTTTCCTCCTGGCATTGCCTGAGGATGCGCGCCAGCGCTAGTTTGCCGACGAGGAATTCCTGAACGTAAAGCCGAATCCGCCGCATGCGCCGGCGGAAGTAGTCCAACGAGAGACGACGCCACGGCACATGATACTGCCGCAGCAAGGCCAGCGTCTGCGCGTAGCCGTCCGGATCGATCCCACTGTCAGAGCCGGCCGCGGGCGACAATGTAGTAGGCACACTCCGTGTGCCGTCAACCGAAAACGGCACACGGAGTGTGCCTACTACATTGTTGCCCGCGGGCGCGACGCGACGGAGCAAGAACTTATGGTTACAGCCCAGGCCATCGGAAAAGCCAACCTCCAGCTCGAAGCCGCACTGCCGCAATAACTGCAGCAACGTCGAGGGCGTGAACGTGTGAATGTGCGCGAAGTGAAACATCTCGGCGCGATCGGTATGCGCGACCGCCAGGCTCGGACACTCCAAGTAAAGCTTGCCGCCCGGTCGCAACATGCGAAGAATTACTTCGAGCGCTTGCCGCGGCGAGCGAAAATGCTCGATGACGTGGATCAGCAGCACCAGGTCAAAGTGGGGCATCCTCTCCCCTGGTCCGAGCCGCGACCGTGAGGGAGCGGAAAACCCGCAGGGAGGAGAGGGGTCGGGGGGCAGGCTCGTCTCCCCTCGCCCCTGGGGGGGAGAGGGGTCGGGGGTGAGGGGGCGAAAGTCAAAAAGGCTGCAATGGTGGATGCGGGCCCTTAATTGCTCGGCCGAGAATTGCTGAAAGCTCGTGCCGGGCTCCAATCCGCTCGCCTCAAAGCCCGCCAACTCGAACGATTTCACGTTGCAGCCAATGCCCGCGCCCACTTCAAACACCGCTGCACCAGGCTTTAAGAAAGGCGCAAGCTCCTTGACCACGCGCTGGCCTTTGATCCACGCGCGCCACACGCGCCGCGCGGACGGCGTCGCCTCGCCGTGATACTCTTGGCGATAGTGCCGCGCGTAATAGTCGGCCAGCTCCTGTTCGGTCGGCACGGTTTCATGACCCACCAGACCGCACTGCGTGCACGCCGCCGTGTTGAGCGGCTTGCCGCGCCGATCGCGCGCACAGATGATCTCGTAGTTGCCGCCGCCGCACAGGTCGCAGACTCGCACGCCGATTGGCATCGCGCTCAGTTCCCTTCTCTTGGTAGCGGACGAAACAGATACACCTCGACAACGTCCACATTCATGGGTCCGCGTTCGCGGTGGTCATAGCGGCTCAGGGGAAACGCTTGGCGACTGACCAATTCGAAGCGCCGTTGCATGTACGCAAGCCATTGCTGTTGTGCCGCCGCGTCGTACTCCAAATGACTCGGGCGGAACTCAACCACGCGAAACGCCTTCGACTGTCGCAGTTGCTCCGGCGTCACTTGCTCCTTCTTCGCATCCCGCGGCGAGTAGATCGCTTCATTGCAATAGAAGCTGGCAGACCAATTGAGCCGAGTCGTCGCTTCTTTGGTGAAGTTTGTGCCCAGGTCGCGGTGCAGGCACAACACCGGGCCGTCGTGGGCGGCGTCGAACCAGAGCCAGCGGGCGAGATCGCGGCCGCGCTCGTCGCTGCGCGTCTTACACGGCCGGATCAAATCGCGCGCCATCGCCCCCGCGGCGAAGAGGGCCAAGAGGCCGAGCATGGCAGAGGAAAACACCGGCCGCGCCGCGCGATTGCGGTCCAGCCAACCGCATAAGGCGGCCAGCGCTGTGCCCGCAAAGAGCGCCACTGCCGGCGCCCAATAGAGACCGAACTTGACATGGCCGCCCAAAGGGAATCGATGCAGCGCCGCCGCCGTAAGGTGCAGCGCCAACGGCGCGAGGGCCAGAACGAGAAGATGCCAGCGGCGTTTGGCGGCCCAAATCCCCAATCCGCACAAGACCGCTACGAGCGTCAGCGTGCTGCCGCCGTTGCCGGAGCCAAAGGGATACGCAAGAAACTCGCCGGCAAATGTGGTCCACAGCCACGACAGCAAGGGACTGGGCTCGAGCGGCGGGAAAGCGCCCTGCCAACATTGTTCCATAAAGGCGGCGTTTTGAGGGCCGACCATGCGCTCGGCGAGCCAGAGGTTTCCAAGAAAGGCTGCCCCCAGCAGCATGTTGAAAAGAAGCCAGATCCGCCAACGCATTCCTCGCTCACGCGTCGGGCTCTGCAGCAATCCTCGCTCACGCGTCTGCGGAGCCCGAAGCGTTAGCGAGGGATTTCGAGACCGAGTACGACTCGCGCCTTCGCTCTGCCATAGACGGTGCAACGCCCACGCGAGGCTGATGCCGCCGGCGACGAACACGGTTGGGTGCGACGCGAGAATGCCGAGGGGCCCAAGCGCGACCAGCCCCCACTGCCAACCCCATTGGCGGGGCCTGGCGCGCGCTTCCAGAAAGAACCACAAAAGCGTAAGGCTAAGCGCTAAATCGAGACCGTATTGCTTGGCCTCGGCGGAGTAGCGCAACATCGGGTACGAAACGGCGAAAAGCGCGACGGCAAAGACCCGCGCCGGCCCGGCCAGGCACAAATGGGCCACGCGCCGAAATAAGAAGAGACTTGCCAAGCCCGAGACGAGCGCGATGCCGCGCAAGCTGTACTCACTGATCCCAAACAGCTCGACGGCCGCGCGCTGTAGCCACAAAAACCCAATCGGCGCAACTTGGCTGTAGTCCAGAGGATCGAGCAACCCCGCGAAGTCCCGCGCGCCGATATTGTAAGCCAGGAAGGCTTCATCTTCCCAAAGCGGAAAGCGGACGAGATAGCGGCACAACCGAATGACGACGCCGAGCGCTACAAAGGCCCAGGTCAGCTGGCTCAGCCGCGTCGGCGTAAACCACGTGTCGCCGGCCAACCGCGCCGACTCTTCGCTCGAATGCTTTTCCAGATAATGAGTTACGGCGTAGGTCACATTGGCGTCCTTGCCTTGATCTTTTGTCGGCCGAGCTGGAAAGATAGCAAACAGCGCTAGAGTTCGCCAAGATCAAGCGTCGGTCATCGTCAAGGAGCCCTCAGCCTTGCGGCATTGCACGGCGAAGTTCGATTAGCTGTGAAACAGTGCTCGAATGCGTTACAATGCATTCTCGAATTCAAAACGCAGAGAACGCGGAGATCGCATAGTAAATGCACAAGCATGAAATGCGCTTAATGCTTTTTCCCTCTCCGCGTTCTCTGCGTCCTCTGCGTTTGAATCCAAGGGAACGGCCATGTATGAACCACTGCTGCAACGAATTCACGGTCTGGAACGCGCCAATCGCCGCTGGAAGCTCTTGTGCGGCATTCTGGCGGCAGCGCTGGTGGCTCTGCTTGCTAGTGGAACCGTTTTCGTTGGCCTTTATGGCTGGCACGGCATCGCAGCGCATCAAGAAGCCCAGCGGGCCATGGACGTCGCTCGGCAACAAGAAATGTTGGCCAAGCAACAAGCGGAAGTCGCCTTGCAGGCGGCGCAAGCTTTGCAAAATGCGCAACGGCAGGCGAAGAAGGAGTAGAGTGATTCCTATCTTGCTTTGCTGAACGAGGGGTTTGTCCGCAACGAAAACTTCGACGTGCTCCTGGGCGACGCGTTACCCGGCGTGCCATTGCGGTTCCCCCTGGAATGCGGACCGCCTTTCACTTTGCCGCCTATCACGCAATCTGAAAAGCAGTGGGGTACGGATTGACATAACCCTTTTCACAACAACAAGGTCCGCAGTCACCACCCACTTTTCATTATTTTGGCATTTGAAAGTGTCCTCGCCCGAACAGGCGCCCCGCCAGATCCGTGCTCTGCGGCGGCTCAGAAGTTAGTGAGCGATAACGAACTCGCGGAGTATATGCGTGACTTTTGAC
>JAKEHV010000464.1 GCA_022614915.1 Gemmataceae bacterium
CAGGAAGTCACGCTCACGCTCCGCAATTTCCACATTGACGTGCATGTCGAAGACGGTTTCGCCCGCACCACCATCGACCAGACCTACTTCAACAATAACAGTTTTCGCATGGAGGGAACGTTCTACTTCCCGCTGCCGCCGGACGCTTCGCTGTCGCGCCTGGCCATGTACGTGGTGGACGGCAAGGACTGCAAACTGATGGAAGGCGGCATGGCCGAGCGCGACCACGCCCGCAACGTGTTCGAAACGATCATGCATCAGCGCCGAGACCCGGCCCTTCTGGAATGGGTGGACGGCAGCACGTTCAAGATGCGCGTCTTCCCGCTCGAGGGCCGGCAAGAGAAACGCATCATCCTGAGCTATTCGCAGCGCTTGCCGGGCCTTTATGGTGCGACGCGCTATCGCTTCCCGGCCGGGCACAACATGGAAATTGTCCGCGATTGGTCGTTCGCCGCCCGCGTCAAGCACGGCGCCGAGCTGCGCGTCACCAGCGACAGCCATCCGGGCATGAAGATCGCACCGCAGGCAGCGGACATGGTCCTGACCACTGCCGCCCGCGGGGTGAAACCGAACCAGGACGTTACCGTGGAAATCTATGACAACGACGCGGCCAAACAGGACAACGTGGCCCGCTTTCATTCCTACGTCCATGAAGGCCACCAGTATCTCATGCTGAATTATCGGCCGGACTTGGGCCAGACGCCGCGCCGCGAACGGCGCGACTGGATTATCCTGTTCGAAACGGCCGCCAATCGCGATCCGCTCTTGGCCCGCGCCCAGATCGAAGTCGTCAAGAACCTATTGGAAAACGCCGAGCACGATGACAATTTCGCGATCCTGACGGCCAATACGCGCGTGAAAGTGTTCGACAAGAAGCTGCGCGCGGTGAACAAACAGAACATCGAGGAAGCTCTCAAGTATCTGGATGCGAGCCATCTCATCGGCGCGCTCGATCTGACGAAAGCGCTGGCCGCGGCCGAACCGTTCTATGGCCAGGCGAAAAACCCGTATCTCGTGCACGTCGGCGCCGGCGTGTCCGCGCTGGGCGAGCCCAAGGAGGACGTGCTTGCCAAGCAAATCCCGGAAAACGTGCGCTATGTCGGAATCGGCGTCGGCAAGCGCTGGAGCCGCGCCTTCATGAAGATGGCCGCCGATCGCACCGGCGGCTTCTTCACGCAGATCAATCCGGACGAACCGATCGCCTGGCGCACCTTCGAATTGCTGGCCACGCTGAACACGCCGCGCTGGATGGACGTGCGCGTGATCGATGCCGATGAAAAAGTCAGTTTCCTCACCGAAACGCTCAGTCTCGCTCAGGGCGAAGAGCTGTGTGCTTTCGCACGCTTTCAAGGCCCGATGCCGGCCAAGGTGATCGTCTCCGGCCGGCTGGACGGCAAAGCGCACACGCAAACCTTGGAAGTCAAAGGCGTCAATCCCGGCGCGGGCTATTTGCCGCGCACTTGGGCGAAGATGGAAATCGATCGGCTGCTCGCCGACGGCGCGGAGAAAAACAAGAAAGCGATCACCGACCTGTCCATGGCGATGTACGTCATGTCGCCGTTCACGTCGCTGTTGGTCTTGGAGACCGAGCAGGACTACGTCACCTACAAGGTGGACCGAGGCCGCAAAGACCACTGGGCGATGTACGACTGCCCGCTGCGGATTCCGCTGGTCTACGAGCCGGACCCGCTCCAGCAAGCATGGATGAATCCGTGGCAGAATCCGGACAAGGGCGGGAAAAAGAAGAGCGCCGAAGAAGTGCTCGGCTCGATTCTCATGCGCAATCCGCCGCGCATGCTGGTTTGGCCGAATCAGCAGCAGCATCATTTGCCGCAGTATTTCACCGCCCATCAGCTTTACAGCGGGCAACTCGGCGTTGTTCGGCAACATATGTGGACGGACGAATTCGAGAGCCTGGACCTGTTCAGGCTTGGCGAATCGAGGGAGATATTTTTGGGCCGGCTGACGGCCAATACGGATGCGTTGACAGATCTGGGCACGGTATTCCTCGGCGGTTTGCGCATCGATCCGGACAATGGAGTGAATCTCCTCGCGCTCGACCGCGGCCTGTTGCGCTTGTCCGACATGCCGATGAAGCCCGGCGGCGGCAGCGTCATGGGAGGACGGGGCTTTGGTCGCGGCGGCCTGCCCGGCAGCATGGCCATGGGCGGTTCCAGACCGGGCCGCCGCGAGATGAGCTCGCTGATGGCGGCGGAACCGCTGAGCCAGCGCCTGCGCCGCAACTCCGGGCTGTTGGCGCTCGACGACCTGATCCCGACGGACGAAATGGATGAGTTTACTCGATTCAGAGGCCTCCGCGACGGCACAGTACGGTTCTTGAATGAATTCGACTTTGACGGCGAAATGCCTCGCGGTTTTTTCTTCCGCGATAAGGCGAAAGATCTAGCGCCGCTTAAGGCGAGAAAGCTACGCAAGAAGGCCGAGGACTTAGGCGAGCAGGATGCAGTGTTGCTCGCCGACAACTGGCTGGACAACATGGCCCTGCGCATCATGCACGGCGTGGGTCATCAATCGCTCCTCTACAGCAAGCCGCAATTGCAGAACGCTCATCAGCTCTTCGCCGATCTTACGCTGTTCGCGCCGGGGCTGCGCACAAGCTCGGCGGACATCGAGACGGCGCTGGCGTTGGAGGCGACGGCCGAGAAGCAACTGCCGCCCGGTCGCATCGACGAAGCCGCGAAGAAACTGATCGAAGAAGCTCGCAAGCAGGGCTGGAAGCAACTGAGCATTCCCGCCGACGGCAAGCGACCCGCGTTCCAGGTCACGTTCAACGGCGCCGGCCAGTTCACCTACGAACGCATAGCCGGCACCGGCCTCCGAGAACGAGTCGTGGGCGACGGCAAGTCGCTCTGGCATCTATACCCGGAAATCGGCCTGGCTTCCCAAAGAGCGTGGAGCCGTTTCCACTACGGCCATTTGTCCAACCTGGTGCCGTGGTTCTTGCCCACGGCCGAGGACATGGCGCGCGGCGCCGACCTCGTCGCCGTCGACGCCCACACGGTCGCGATCCGGCCACGCACGCCGCCCGCCAAGGACGAAGATGGAAAGCAACTGCCGGTGTACGAAACGCACCTGATCTTCGCCAAGGACGGCCGCCTCGCTGAGCGCCGCATCGTCGAAACACCGGGCAACGAAATGCTCGCCCGCATGACCTTCGACGAAAACGGCACGGTAAAACTAATATCGTTTAACCGCGACCCGAAGGGGAGCGCGGACACGAAACAACCATCGTTTAACCGCGACCCGAAGGGGAGCGCGGACAATAAAGCGCCGGAAGAAACCGTCCTCGCCGAACACAAGTTCGAGCTATCGGACGCCCAAGCGCCAAACTTAGCGCCCGACACGAAAGACCTGCTGGTGATGAAGCTGCCGCTCCGCTCCGTCGGCTATCTGTACGGCCAAGTGAAGAACTGGACCGGTCACTTCAACAACCTGGACGCCGGCCAAGCAGAAGAGTTGTTCATCGCCGACGCCTTGCAAGGCAACGGCAGTCGCGCCCTGCAAGCCTTCGGCGAGCGCTTCCACTCCAAGGGCGACAAGCGGCTCGGCTTCTACGTACTGCTCAATGTGTCGCACTCCGTCGTGCATCAAGGCACGTATGAGTGGAACAAGCTCAAAGTCGTATTCGATCCGGTGAAAGAGCACCCCGAAAGCGCCTTAGCCGCGTGGGTCGCCCACCAGCAACGCTACCAGAACGGCGGCACGCTGATCGACCTGGACAAGCTGGCCGGCCCCAAGGACGGCTTCGTACAACGCCTCGCCCAGTTCCGCAACCTGTGGGCGACCTGGATCAACGATCACCCGACCCGGCACGGCGACAAAAAATTCAAGGAAGAGCGCGCCAAGGCCCTCGCCTTCGTTCGCGAAACGCAGTCGCCGTTGTTCGCCTGGGCCATTCTCGAATCCGTGTCGCGTTATGGGCATGGCGACGCCGAAGTGCACAAAACGCTCGCGCAATTGCACAAGGATACTGGCGAGGCGCTCGGGCTGGCGTATTCGGCCCGTTACGAGGAAGCGCGCGGCCTGATGAGCGCCGGCAAACGCGAAGCAGCCGTCAAGCTCTTCCGCGAACTTTACATGGATGTGTTCAAGGCCGGCTCGTTGCCGCCCGTCGATCACTCATTCCGCGAAGCCTTCAACCAGGGACCGGACGGTTCGTACATTCAGTTCCTGCGCGAGCGCACCGAGGACCTGATCAAGGACAACCGCACGAATGCAGCCTTGATCCTGGCCTGGCAGACGCACCAGCTCGGCGATTCCAATCTGGCCGACGAATTGTTCACCTACGTGATGGCCAAGACACCCGCCAAAGAACGGACCTGGGCCATCTTGACCGGCGTCGAATACCTCTGGCAGACTGGACAATTCGCTCGGGCCGACGTTCTCTTGCGTCAAATCATGGACGACCCGAAGGTGGCCGAGCGGCCCGCGGTATGGCGTCTTAGCTCCGTCCTCGCCCAGCGCCGCGGCCTGGCGGCACGCTCCGTGGCGGCTCTGGAAAAAGCCATGGACCTCGAGTATCGCCAATTGCCCGAAGTGATCAACCTGCAAGTCGTCCGCAGCGATTACGGCGGTTTGCTCAACCACTACTATCAACTCGCGACGGCGCTCACCATGCTTGAATCGGAAGCGTCGGCCGACTTCCTGGCGAAAGTGGTTCGTGCCGCGGATCGGTGGCGCTCGCTCGACCCCGACAACGCGCAAGCGTGCCAGACGACGGCGCGCATTCTACAAATCCTCGGCGCCAAGGAATTGGCCTGGGACTATGTGACCACGCCGATCGGCATGAAGCCTAACGAAGCGGCGCCGTGGCTGGGCCTGGCCAACACGCTGCGGCAGGACGGCGAGTTCGATCTGGCGGATCGCGCATTCGCGATGGCCTTCGACGCCGAGCCGACCAACGCGGAGATTCTCTGGACGCGGGCCAGCAACCTGCAGCAGATGGGGCGCTATGACCAGGCCCGCGCGGTGTATGAGCAGATCGAACGCGGCAGTTGGCAGCCGCGCTTCCAGTGGATTCAGCAACAATCCCGATGGTATTTGCAGAATAGGTAGCATCTTGGTTCATCGCTTCGCGCTACTGGATACTGTGCATCGGCACGATCACTGAGCGCGAAACGATGAATCGAATCAGAAAACTATTTCAGCATCGTCATCGTGTACGAGAACGCGCCCAACAACTCACCCTCCGGCACGCTGTGGCATTTGGCGCAGTCCGCGCTCGCCCGCAAGGCGCCCAGCATGCGCATGCGATTGTCCTTATTGCGGACATAGAGCGTGTCGCCGTCTTTCAGCTTCTCCAGACCGGCGATTTCGAAGAAGTCGAGCGGCCGGGAATACTTCGGATAGGTCTTGCCGTCCGGCGTCTTGATGCTCTCTTCCTGCTTGGCCTGTCCGGGTTGCGCGCCCAGGAGGCGATGGCTCAACTTCGACGTCTCATACGCCACCGGAAACTCCGGGTCGGCCAGACCCACCAAGTCGATCGCATCGATGCGCCATTGCTTGACTTTGGCTGTGCTTTTCGAAACGAGCTGGTCGCCGGCGTCTTTCTTGTCGCTGTCGATGATCGTGAAATGGCCTTGCAAGCCGACGGGGAACCGCCACTCGCCCTTATTGGCGCTTGGCGGTTTCGCGCTCGCCGGTACCTGCGAGCGCGAAACGTAAACAAGCGCGAAACGATAAATCGGATGGAAATCACATCATGTCCTGCGGATCGATGTCCACTGTCAATTCGACCTCTTTGGGCAGTTTCACCGTGGGCAGGGTCTGCCGCAAGACCTGGTGCAAAAAGCCGGAATGGGACGACTGCAATTGGAAATGGTAGCGAAAGTAGCCCTTGAGCTTGAAGACGGGCGCTTCGGCGGGACCGAGAATGCGCAGGTCCGCCGCGTCGGCGTTCGCTTGCACCGTTGCGACCGCCGCGCGAAACGCGCCGGCCAAGCGATCGGCGCATTCGGACGCCGCCTCTTGCTTGCGGCTGCGCAAAATCAGTCGCGCCATACGATGATAGGGCGGATAGTTCAGCGGTCGGCGATGCGCCAATTCGGCCTTAGCAAAACCCAGGTAATCGTGTACGGCGGCCATGCTGATTGCGGGGTGTTCAGTGCTGTAGGTCTGCACAAAGACTTTGCCGCCGCGCGGGCCCCGGCCCGTGCGTCCCGCCACTTGCGCCAATAGTTGAAACGTGCGCTCCGATGCCCGGAAGTCCGCGCGGTGCAACGCCACATCCGCATTGACCACGCCCACCAGCGTCACGTTGGGAAAATCCAAACCCTTGGCGATCATCTGCGTGCCCAAGAGGATGTGAATCTCGCCGCGCCGGAACGCATCGAGCGTTTGTTTGTGGCTGCCGGGCCGCCGCATCGTATCAGAGTCCATGCGCCGCAGAACATGACGCGGAAACTTTGCTTCAATCTCCGATTGCAGCTTCTCCGTGCCCATCCCCTGGTACTTGACCTGTCCCAAGCCGCAATCGGGGCAGCGCAGCGCCGGTTCCTGTTCGTAGCCGCAGTAATGGCACAGCATGAGGTCGCGCTCTTTGTGATAGGTAAGCGCCAGATCGCAGAACTTGCACTGCTCGACGTGGCCGCACGCCGGGCAATGGATGTAGGTCGAAAAGCCGCGGCGATTGAGCAAGAGAATCACTTGGCCGCCCAGATCCAACGCGTGCGTCATGGTCCGTTCCAGCGTGGGGCTAATGCCGTGGAAGCGCTTGTCGGGATGGCGATCGTGGCGCAGATCGATGAGGTGCACCTGCGGCAACGGCCGATCGAAGACACGTTTGGGCAATGACAAAAGTGTGTATTGGCCGCGCTGGGCGTTGTGCCAGCTTTCCAAAGACGGTGTCGCGGAGCCGAGGATGATCGGAATGCCCTCGAAGCGGGCGCGCATGACGGCGACGTCGCGGCCATGGTAACGGGGCGTGGCCTCCTGCTTGAAAGTGCCTTCGTGCTCTTCGTCGACGACGATCAGGCCGAGGTTTTGCGTCGGCGCGAAAATGGCGCTGCGGGCGCCGACGACGACTTGCACCTGGCCGGAGGCAATTCTGCGCCAATGCCCGCCGCGCTCACCTTGGTGCATGTGGCTATGCATGACCGCGACTTCGCCGCAGCGGCCTTGGAAGGCGCGTATCGTCTGCGGCGTCAGGCTGATCTCTGGCACCAGAACAAGGGCGGACTTGCCTTGGCCGACGATTTGCTCGATGGCGCGCAGGTACAGCTCGGTCTTGCCGCTACCGGTGACGCCATGCAGGAGGAACGGCTTGAAGCCTCCCGTTCGAACGGCTTGTTCGAGGACGGCCCAGACTTGCAGTTGGTCGGGGGTGAGCACAAGACCCGCGGGACTCGAAGACTCGTCCCGCGGCGTGGGCTCATCGTCCTCTGGGGGCAGTTCGCGCTCGACGCGGGTGATGCGACGCCGCGCCAGGCCCTTCTCGATCAAGGCGCGGATCGGACCCACCGCGCAATTCGCTTGTCGGCCGAGTTCGCGGATCTCGATCGGCTCATGGCGCTCGTCGAGGATTTCGAGCGCCTTTTTCTGTTTCGGCGTCAAGGCGGGCAGGGGAGTCGGCCGCAGCATGGGCGGCAACGGCTCGACCATGATGATTGCCTTCGTGCCGGAACGCTCCTTGGCGCCGGCCGGCACGACGGCGTTGAGCACCTGGCCCCAACTGCAAAGGTAATAGTCCGCCATCCAGCGCGTCAGCTTTAGGAGCTGCGGCGTCAGGAGCGGGTCTTCGTCGAGGACTTGAACAATGTTCTTGACGTCGCGCGGCGGCGCAGCGGCGGTGAGTCCGACGCAGAAGCCGACCGTCTGACGGTCGCCGCGGCCGAACGGAGCCAAGACGCGCTTGCCGACCGCGACGAGGTCACGCAACCGCGCGGGGACGCCGTAGCTGTAGGCATGGTCGAGCGGGCGGTCGAAGACGATTTCGGCAAAGAGGACGGCGGCTTCCCTCTGGGCTTCGGCTTCGCCGAACAGGTTGCGCTGGGGATCGTCCACAACAGGTCCTCTTAATGCTTCATTGAATTGTACGTATCGAGAACAGGCGCGAGCGCGAACCGATGAATCAGGTTTTTGATTGAAATGCATAATTTGCAGATTAGGCTTCTATCCATCTGATTTATCGGTTCGCGCTCGAGCAAACCAAGAGGACGTATCCATGGTAGCCGGCTTTCACCTTGTCTGGACTGCCTACGGCTATTGGCTGCCCAACGACCCGCGCGGCAGTTGGTCCCAAGAGATTCGCGTTGAGCGAATTGCCGACTTGGGCGAAATCCATTATGGCCGCAAGGTGGTACAGCCCAGTGCGAAAGAAACTCGCGAATTCCACGAAAAGGCACATGAGGTACTAAGCCACCCTTACTTGGAGCTAACGGAAGTAGAAATCGCACTGGTAGCCGAAAGCTTTGCCCAGGTTGTGCAAGAAAAGAAATACACCTGCTACGCTTGTGCCATCATGCCGGATCACATGCACCTAGTGATTCGCAAACATCGCGACAGCGCGGAGATGATGCTGGATTCGTTGCAGGATGCCAGTCGTAACAAATTGATTGCAGCAGAAAAACGTGCGCCAACGCATCCGGTTTGGGGCGGCAAAGGATACAAGGTTTTCCTTTACACGAAAGAAGACTTTGTCGGGCGTATTCGATACGTGCAACGGAATCCGGAGAAAGCCGGCCGGCCGCGTCAGCATTGGCCGTTCGTGAAAAAATACGACGGCTGGATGCCTGGGTATTGGAAAGAGAAAAAGCCAAGTTGAACCGAGCGCGAAACGATAAATCAGATTCGGTTTGATTCATCGATTCGCGCTCGGGTCAACTCTGTTGTCGCAGCGCGCTATGACGGTAACCAAAGGCGAAATAGATCACCAGCCCGATGGCCAGCCAACCCACTAGGCGCAGCCACGTAGCCATTGGCAGAAACAGCATCATCGCGAGATTTACAAGAATCCCTAAAGGGGCCACCACGTACACCGCCGGACAGCGAAACGGCCGGACGGCGTCGGGGCGCTTGATGCGCAAAATGAGCACTGCCGCGCAAACCACGATAAAAGCGAACAGCGTGCCGATGTTAACCATCTTCTCGAGATCTTGAATCGGCGTTAGTGCCGCAACCACGGACGTCACCGCTCCAGTCACAATGGTCGATACGTGCGGTGTGCGGAACTTCGGATGAATGACGGCGAAAATACGCTGGGGCAGCAGGCCGTCGCGCGAGATGGCCAGGAAGATGCGCGCTTGGCTCAGAAACGTGATCAAGAGCACACTGGTCATGCCGGCCAGACCGCCCGCGGCGATCAAAGCGGCGGACGCTTTGAGCACGCCGCTTTGCTCTATCTCAGCGCGTTGCCGAAACGCCGCCGCCACCGCAGCGCGTATGTCTATGTCCGGATACGGCTGCATACCGGTGATGACCGCCGACACCCCCATGTAGAGAATCGTGCAGACAAGCAGCGACGCCAGGATGCCGAAGGGCACGTCGCGCTGCGGATGGATCGCCTCTTCCGCATGGGTGGAGATGGAATCGAAGCCGATGAACGCGAAGAACACAAGTGCCGCGCCCAGCATGATCCCCGAAAAGCCGTAGGGCGTGAAATTCGAGCGTGTGCTCTCGTCAAAAGGCGCGAGGTATTCGTTGAGCCCCACTTCGGCGATCATGCCCCATTTCTCAACCGCTTTTTTCTTCGCCGTTTCCTTGGCGCGCGCCAGAACGTCTTCGACCGCGTTGCCGTCTTTCGATAGAGGCGACGGCAACATCTCTTCGATGGTCTTGTCGTTGAAGGACTTGTCGTCGCCCGCCAGCGCTTGCCTTGCGTTTTCCAATCGGGCGGCTAAGCGTTTTTCCGTTTCCGGTGTGAACTTGCCTTCGGCCGTCAGTTCCTCCCGGATTGCCTTGACCCGCCTTTGAGTGAACGCGCCTTCCACGATCGACGTCAACTGCTTGATCCGCTCGTCGGCCGCCTTGCCCGACAGCATTTCTCCGTCGGCGACATGATCGCTCACGGCGCCGGCAAGCGATAATTCCTCAGGCGTCTTGCGTTCTTGCGGCGGGATCGAAGTCCAGTTGGACGACGTGATGTAACCGACGCCCGCGAAGATAACAAAGAGCACTACGCCGAGTTTCACGACCACGAGCAACGTATTTGAAAAGGCGCTTTCGCGAATGCCGACGACCAAGATCGCCGTGACGATTACCAGGATGACGACGGCGGGGAGATTGAAAATCGCATCCGGTTTGCTGAACGGATCGTAACTCAGTTGTTCGGGCACCTTCCAAGCAAAGAGAATGCTCGTCAGCTCGTTGAAGTATTCCGACCATGCTGAGGCCACGGTCGCGCCCGCCATGGCGTATTCGAGCACGAGGTCCCAGCCGATAATCCAGGCCATGAGCTCGCCGAGGGTGGCGTAGGCGTAGGTGTACGCGCTGCCGGCAACGGGAGCCATGGCGGCGAACTCGGCGTAGCAAAACGCTGCCAGCGCACACGCCACGCCGGCGACGGCGTACGAAAGCATCACTGCGGGCCCGGCGTCCTCCGCCGCCACTCGGCCTGTCATCACGAAAATGCCCGCGCCGATGATCGCGCCGATGCCGAGCGACGTCAGGCCGATGGGACCGAGAATTCGCCGCAGTCGGTTCTCGCCCGCCGCTTCCGCTTGCAGCATCTCCAGCGACTTGGTGGCGAACAGGCCTTTGAACATTACCTACTCCTTGGGCCAATTGAGCGCGAAACGACAAATCAGAAAGGTCTGCCTTCTCCTTTGCCGCGCCACAAGAAATACACGGGGATGCCTGCGAGCACGATGGCGAAACTCGGCCAACTGAAGATCGGCTTCACGATCAATAAACCCAGCATGATGGTCGCGCAGACCGCGACATACAAGGCGGGGACCACCGGGTAGCCGAACGCGCGATACGGCCGCGGCACGTCCGGCCATTTCTTTCTGAGCATGAAGACGGCGCTGATCGTCAGCACGTAGAACAACAGCGCGGCGAAGATGACGTAATCCAACAGCTCCGAGTAACTGCCGGAAAACATGAGCACGATGGCCCAGAGCAATTGCAGGATCAGGCCGGCCACCGGCACGCCGCGCTCGCTCAACCGGCCCACGGATTGGAAGAACAAGCCGTCGCGGGCCATGGCGTAGGAGAGGCGCGCGTTCGACAGCACGATGCCGTTCACGCAGCCAAAGGTTGAAATCATGATGACAAGTGCCATGACCGTGACGCCGAAGCCAGGCGAGACGCGCTCCAAAGCCGCAGTTGCGACACGCTTTTCATGTGCATACGCAATACCGGCGGCTTCTACAGCCCTAGCGCGGGCCTCACGAGACAAGGACTCGGCTCCCTCGGCGCCCTCGAATAGGCCTGCTTCACGAAACTCGTGCGCTTCTTTGGCCAAACTGTCCGCTTGAGCGCGCAGTTTCTTCGACAATGCCTCGTCACCGCGCAAAGGTAGGGCCGCAAGGTACCCAAAGTTTGCCGTTATGTAGAGCAGCGACACCAAACCCGTCCCCAAAATGAGACTGCGCGGCAGATTTCGGCGCGGTTCCTTGATTTCCGCGGCAATAAACGTGACGTTTCCCCAAGCATCCGACGAAAACAGGGATCCTACCATGGCGCCGGATAACACGAGAACCACCGCCAGCGCAGTCACCGGCATGATTTTCTCCGTGTCCAGAAACGCCTTTGTCTGTGTGATGCCGTCCCATGGATTCGCGGCATTTGTTTGCATCGCTCCCGAGTTAGCAGCCAAGGTGAACGCGAGCACGATTAACAGGATTAGGCCGCTCGTTTTGGCGACTGTGATTAGGTTTTGCACGAACTTGCCTTCGCGCACGCCGAGGCAGTTGAGAGCCGTGAGGAAGATTGCAATGCCCAGCGCAACAAGTTGACCTGACGAAATAGCAAAATGCTCACGCTCGAAAAAGACAAGAGGATTGTCTGTCCAAGGGACGTCAATGGAGAATCTAATCGGTGTTTGAAACTTCCATTCGAACAACAGATGATCGGTGCCGAGCGACGGCTCCAAGACGCCGAGGTATTTGGCAAAGGCGATGCTGACCGCCGCGATGAAGCCGGTCTGGATGACGAGGAAATTGGTCCAGCCAAAAAGGAATCCCCAAAGCGGACCGTAGGCTTCGCGCAGGAATACATAGGTGCCACCCGCGTGCGGCATCATGGCGGCCAACTCGGCAAAGCTAAGTGCGCCGATGATGGTCAGAACGCCGGTCAGCACCCAAATGAAGAGCAGCCAACCCGGAGCGCCGACGTCGCGGGCAATGTCGGCGGAGACGATGAAGATGCCGGAGCCGATCATGCTGCCGGCGACGAGCATGGTGGCGTCGAAGAGGCCTAACCTGCGCTGGAAGCCGTCGGCGGCGTCTTGGCTCATAATGCTCGCCTTCGGATCAGGTTATTTCGGGTCGCCGGGACGAATCTGGTCGGACCCCGGCGGTCTTGGCGGATGGCCGGGCTTAAGGTGCTCTTGCTCGGGGCCAGGCGGATCTTCAGGCCAAGGATCGTCGGTTCCCAGCTTCGCCCAGGCGCCGCCAGGCGGAATTTCGCCGCGCAACTCCATGCCCAGAACACTGTGTCGTTTTCCGTAAAAGAAGTAAATCAGTAGGCCCAGTGCCAACCAGGCGAGCAGTCGCCACCAGTTCGAGGCGGGCAGGGAGAACATCAGTACGAGGCATGTGACGATGCCCAAAATTGGCACTACGGGGACCCAAGGACAGCGGAAAGGCCGTTCGACCTCGGGGCTGGTTCGCCGCATGATGAGCACTGCGCCGCAAACGACGACGAAAGCGAACAAAGTGCCGATGTTGGTCAAGTGCAACAACGCGCCGATGGGCAACAGGCCGGCGAGGATGCCGACGAAGACGCCGATCAGGATAGTGCTTTTCCACGGCGTTCGGAAGGTAGGATGCACGGAGGCGAAGAACTGGCGCGGCACCAAGCCGTCGCGCGCCATCGCCAAGAAGACACGTGGGGCACTGAGCATGAGCACGAGAAGCACCGAGGTGATGCCTGCAACGCCCGCGGCAGAAATGATGCCGTCCGCCCAGCCCAGCCCCTTTTGGTCAAAGGCCTTGGCGACGCCTGCATTTGGGTCGATCTGGTCGTAACGGACCATGCCCGTTAGCACCGCGACGACGCCAATGTAAAGCACGGTGCAAATCAAAAGCGAAGCGATGATACCGATGGGCACGTCGCGCTTGGGGTTTTTCGCTTCCTCGGCGTGTGTCGAAACGGAATCAAAACCAATATACGCGAAGAAAATAATGGCGGCCCCGGCAATCATCCCCAATGGATTGCCAGCTTCGGTACTTTGGCCGGCAACCGGAATTCCGAAGAAACTGAGGCCAGTCCATCCATACGGAGCGAAGGGCGTGTAGTTTTCCCGGTTGATAAAAAAGGCGCCGACGAAGATAACGAACAGCACGGCCGACACCTTGATGGCAACCATGACGGCATTGAAGCCGGCGCTTTCTTTGATGCCTTTCACGAGGACAATGGTCACGATGGTGACGATCAGGACCGCAGGAAGATTGATGTATGAGCCGGTTTGTTCAAATTCGCCGGATTTTTCGTTGTATGCTAATGCGGCGCTCTTAAACCCCTCGGAGACTTCAATGTCGAACTTGGCAAGCACTCGTTGAAAATAGCTGGACCAGCCGTTGGCCACCGTGGCCGCGCCCACGGCGTACTCGAGCACCAGGTCCCAACCGATGATCCAGGCGAATAGCTCGCCCATCGTGGTGTAGGCGTAGGTGTAGGCGCTGCCGGCGACGGGGGCCATGGAAGCGAATTCGGCGTAGCACAGGGCGGCGAAGATACAGGTTATGCCCGCCGCCACATAGGACACCATGAGGGCTGGGCCGGCGGTCTTGTTGGCCGCCTCGCCGGTGGCGACGAAGATGCCGGCGCCGATGACGGCGCCGATGCCTAGCGCCGTCAGAGTTACCGGACCTAGAATCCGGCGCAGCCGATTATCCCCTTTCATTTCCTCCAACAGGCCCGTCAACGACTTCTTCGCGAACAATTGATTCAAGGTCGTCCCGCCTTTATTAAGATTTGGATAGGATGCAATTCGTCAAAACAATAGCAAAACGCTACGCACTAGGCAAAGATTATTTGCTGTCCACGATCAGTGTCACCGGCCCGTCGTTGACCAGCTCGACCTGCATCATGGCGCCGAACTGCCCCGTTGCGACCGGGACGCCAAGCGCCTTTAGCGCATCAATAAACGCTTCGTAAAGCGGTATGGCCGTCTCCGGCGGGGCGGCGTCCACGAAGCTGGGACGGCGGCCTTTGCGCGTGTCGCCGTAAAGAGTGAACTGACTGACGACGAGCGCTGCGCCGCCCGTTTCGGCCAAGTCGCGGTTCATTTTGCCTTCATCGTCCGGGAAAATGCGTAAGCCGGCGACCTTTTCCGCGAGCCATTGTGCCTTTTCCGGCGTGTCGTCGTGCGTGACGCCGAGCAATAGGAGCAAGCCGCGGCCGATTTCGCCGACGGTTTGGCCCTCGACGACTACCTTGGCGCGGGCAACACGTTGCAGGACGGCGCGCATAGGGCGCTCCAACGTTTAGCGTTCGGGTCTACGGAAATGGGACTCAATCATCGTTTCGCGCTCGCAGCGGGCCCCGCCGCGGCGTGGCATGCGGCGAACGCTAAACGGTACACGTCAAAAATCCTTCGCCTGAAAGCGCCAACACGCCAAGCCGAGCAGCAGCGCCACAAATAGCGCCGACACGCCCATCGATTCATTCCATTCGATGGGGCGCAAATCGATCTTGTTGACTTCCGACAGACTGCCGGTCAAGAAATCGCTATACAGCATCCGACTGCTTAGGTGGTTCAGGTCCGAAGTGCGCGGCAGCACCGTATGCAACGCGGCAGCGACATTGCCGATGGGATTGTCTGTCCATTTGCGTTTTTCCATCGGGATCTTGCGTGTCTCTTCGATGCGAATCTGATTCCGAAACAGCTCATGCACGGTGCCCACCAGGAAAAAACCGAACCAGGCGCCGCAAGTGATCAAAATCGAGGCGACGGCGCTGCGCGTCAGCACGCTGACCAGCGTGGAAATGGAATACATGATGCCAAAGAAAAAAGTGAGCACCGGAATCAACAACAGGCACGTATGCGCCCAAACGCCGGTGCGCAATCCCAGGACAAGCCAAATCCCAAGAATGGCGAAAGCGATGTTGAGAAAAACAAAAGTGAGACCGCCTACGAACTTGTAAAGCAAGAGCGCCCAACGGTGTATGGGCTTGACCAGAAGTAAATCGACCGTCCCTTTGCGAAGCATATTCGGAATGAAGAACGAAGTAATGATGACGCCGGCCAAAATCGCGACCCAGGAGCCGATCGAAACCAACGTGCTGGTGAGGACGTAGAGCTGCGCTCCCACGGGAAAGCCCCAGTTTTCTTCGCCGATGGGCAACCAACCGAAGAAGACGCTCGGCCGAGCGCACCAGAGCCGTCGCGTCCCGGGCGTCGGCAGCGTATGCACTTCAAAATCAAGCTGGCGGGCGACCGCCGTCGGCTGCTGCGTCGCCAACTGAATCGACGCGATTTTCAATAGGCCAAGATCGACAATGTCCTTGAAGTGCTTTTCGATGAGAGCCACAGCCGCGGCCGGATTGTTGCTGGCTTCGGCGACTTCCTCCTTGGAACTGAAGCGCATGCGAAACGTCACGGTGTATTCACTGTCGGGACTGTCCGGCGCGCCGCTCACGACGCGCACCTTGGCAAGTTCCAAGAGATTGACTTGCACGTTTCCAGATAACTGCCGCTTGCTGTGTTCTTCCGCTTTGTCCGGCTTCAGCAAGTCGAAGGCCAGCTGAATGCTGCCATCCGCGACTTTTTCGAAAGTTCTCGCCGCCGGCAGGTTCTCGAACGACACCGTCGCCACCAGAAGGACGACGAGCGCTGACAGGCCGAGCATGATGTACAAGACGGTGCTGTCGAGCGCTTCCCGCAGTGAATCTTTCAGGATGGCCAGGTATCTCATGTGCGGCCCTTGTTTCCTTCCTGCACCGTTTCAACAAACATGTCTTCGAGACTTTGGCGTTTCTCCACGAGGTGCCGGATCGACAGGCCCTGTGCGCGCAGCAGATCGACGACCGGATCGATGTTCTGCTGCTCCTCCAACTGCACTTCCCAGCGCTCGCCGAGCGGCGCGATCTGGTAGCCGCGGCTTTGCAAGTCGGCCAGCGGCATCTGTTGGCCCTGCGCCAAACCGATGAGGAATCGGCCTTTTTGCTGCGTGAGGGATTTGATGTCGCCTTCGCGGATCATCCGGCCCTTTTGCAAGATGCCGACGCGGTCGCAGATCAGCTCCACCTCGCTCAACAGGTGCGAATTGAGAAACAGCGTGCAGCCTTGGCCTTTGAGGTCGAGCAGGATGTTGCGGATTTCACGGCGGCCCACCGGATCGACGCCGTCGGTCGGCTCGTCGAGGAAAATGACGTCCGGATCGTGCAACAAGGCTTGCGCGATGCCGAGCCGCTGCTTCATGCCTTTGGAATAGCCGCGGATTTTGGTGTGCATGCGTGGCACGAGGCCCACGCGCTCGAGCTCCAACGGAATGCGTTGACGCCGCTGTGCACGGCTCAAATCCAAGAGTTGACCGTAGAAATCGAGCAGCGAAAAGGCGGTGTGATAATCGGGAAAATGATGGTCTTCGGGAAGATAGCCGACGCGGCGGCGCATGGCCACGGTTCCGGCGGTATGGCCGAGCAATTCCGCCTGGCCGCGCCAGCCGCGTGTAATTCCCAAGAGGATTTTGATGAGCGTGGTCTTGCCGGCGCCGTTTTGGCCGAGCAAGCCATAAATCTCACCGGTTTCGACGACGAGCGACACGCCGCGCAGCGCTTCGATGCGGCGATAGTTTTTCTTTAGATCGTGGGTCGCGATTACGGCGGCCATGGCGCGTTGTCCCCGGAGTTCATTAACGATAGCATGGCGCGCCGTGAACGCGAAACGATAAATCAATCAGCATGGCCCAAATCTGGAAACGTCTGCGCGGTATCTGGCGCAAGCGCTGTCCCCGTTGCCTCGACGGCCCTATCTACGAACACGGCAGCAAGATGAACGCACGCTGCCCCGTATGCGACTTGATGTTTGAGCGCGAACTAGGCTATTTCCTGGGCGCCATGTACGTGAGCTATGCGCTGGCGGCCATGTTCTTGGGCACGTTCATGCTGGTTGTATATTCGCTGTTCCCGGAACTGGATTTGGGCTACACGGTCCTCATCGCGGGGGCGCTGTTCTTACCGTTCGTCCCCGCGGTGACGCGCTACGCGCGCGTCATTTGGATTTATTTCGACCAATGGGCGTGGCCGGAGCGTAAGCAGTGACGCGGGCGCACGTTATCGAGGGCAAGACGGTGGACACTTGAAACCGAACTGCCTTGTTAGCAGTCGGTAACAAGGAGGGAGGGTATGCCTGTGCACAATATGGCAAGAACGAGTGTTTTCGCGATTTGCAAGCTGTTTTGCATAAATAGTTTATGACAATTATCCCGTTCTTGCCACCAGGGGTTAAAATGTGGCAAGAACGAGCCGTTCTTGCCACTTGCAACATCCTCAACTAGGAGAATCAATCCACCAAAAAAGGCGATGAGAAAGATCCTGGTGTGTAGCGACGGGCGGGTTCGAGATGCCCCTCAGAAACCGCATGTGTCCGATTGGACGCTGCGCTTGTGGCGGGACTTGGACTTACCTGGTGGACTCGCGGGCTGTTCCAAGGCCGCAGGCAGCGGCGTTTGGTCCTTCCGCGCGGCGGGCGGGGTCTTGCGCATGGCAACCTTGCGGCAGAGGCGAGTCAGCTCGCGGGTTTCTTCGCGCGAAAACGCCAATAGCGCCAGCGCCACTGCGGCCGGGGTTTGGAAGCGGTCCTCGGGGTTCTTGGCCATCATGCGGCGGAGAATATCGACGACGCGCGGCGGCACGTCCTCGCGAAAGGCGCTCACGGGCTCCGGCTCCGCCTGCTTGTGCTGAAGCAGCTTCTGCATGAGCGAGCCCTCAGTAAACGGCGGCTGGCCCGTGAGCAGGAAATAGAACGCGCTGCCCAGACTATAGATGTCGCCGCGAATATCGACGGCGGTATGGTCGCGCGCTTGCTCGGGCGATAGATAGTCCGCGGTGCCGACGATGCCGCGCGCCATATTTTCCAAAAGCTGCGGCCCGGTGTAGCCCTTGGGAAACCGCAACGTCGCCAAGCCCCAATCAAGGATTTTGACGACGGGCTTTGGCCTGTTCTTCTGTTTCTTTCCCGCTTTGCCCTTAGTACCCCTTCGCGCCGACCCCTCTTCCTCAGGGCGCGTGGAGACGGCAAGATCGCCGCCGGCGCTTTGAGTCAGGAAGAGGTTTCCCGGCTTGATGTCGCGGTGCACCAGGTTTCGCTCATGGGCATGCTGCAAGCCGAGCGCGGCCTGGCGAATGTAGTCGCACGCTTCCGGCACGGGCAACGGACCGCTCAGGGCGACGAGCTTCGCCAGGTCGATGCCGTCGACAAACTCCATCGCGAAGTAGAAGGTGTTTTCCCATTCGTCCACATCGACGAAGGCGACGATGTTGGGATGGTCCATTTGGGCCATCGCCTCCATTTCGTGGAGGAACTGACGCCGGCCTTCCTCGCTGGCCATCGCTTCCTTTTTGATTACTTTGAGAGCAACCAGCCAATCGTAGTCGACGTGCCGCGCTTTATAGACGCTGCTCAGGCCGCCTTGCCCCAGACTGTCCAAGAAGCGGTACGGGCCGAGCACCAAATCCTTTGCGCGCCCGGCAAGTAGTTGGTTGATCTGGTAAATCGTCAGGAAGTTGCGCTGTCCCAAGCGCCGCGCGAGCTGCCGCGGATCGCTCTCCCGATGAGCCAGGTCCGCCGCTTGCCGCAGTTGCTCCGAGCCGAGCAAACGACACTGCGTCAAGGTCTCGATCAGGGCACGGCTGGTGGTTGGGACCATGGGGGCCTCTGCGTGGGACCCGATGAATTCAGAATAACCGCAGAGGGGCAGAGGATCGCAGAGTAAGAAATGGAAAAGAAGCATTCTTCATTGCTATTTCCGTTTTTCTCTGCGTTCCTCCGCGCCTCCGCGGTTCAATTTCATTGAATTCGACCTCCCGAGTGCGCAGCATGCACGCGAGGGAAGTTTCGCTTCCACCGAAGCCTAGTTTACAATCTTGGATGGGTCAAATCGGAGTGGGGTTCCCTATCTAGCGAAGCACAAAACCGTTGCCGGTTACTGACAAAGTGCGCTTGCCCTTGTAGCGATCATAGGCGCCGTGCATGTCGCCGAGGTCGTCGAAATAGCCGACCACATAAGCGGCGCCGAAAACCTCGCCTTCGCGCACGGCCCGGCCGTGCAATTCCTGGATGAAGCAAATATAGCCGCGCTCGTGGCACCAGGCTTCCGAAACCAGGTCGGGGTCGAGCGTCATGCCGGCGAGCCAAGGGCCAGGTTTGCCGCCGACCTTCAACTGATAAGCGCGAATGAAGCGCTCCGGCATTTTTCCTTTGCCGCGCTGGTAGAGGAATTTTTCGTCCGGGCCGAAAGCGCGCGTGAACTCCTTGGCGGGAATCACGCCGTGGTAACTGAGATAAACCTGCGCGAAGGAGTCGCCGGCTTTGTGCTTGACGTGGCCGGGCATGTCGATGCGATAAAACAGATTGTCGGCGGCGTTGACGCTCTTGATCGTCTCTCCGCATAGTACGTAGCGCTTTCCCGCCTGGAAGACCAGCGTCTGCGTCCACACGCTGCCGGCTTTGTAGCCTTTGCCGGGCTGGTGGAACTCAAAGCTCATTTGGATGGCGACGAAATCCTTGCCGCGCGCAATCTTGGGTGTGAGCGATTTGGCTTGCGTGCAAATCTGCGGGCCTTCGACATAGTGCTTGGGCAGATCGCCGTGGAGTTTCGGATCGCGCGTGTAGCCGTCGTTGCGCCAGCCGGGGGCGAGCAGAAAGTCCATGATGTGCAGGCCAAAGCCGGCTTCGCGGGCGCCGGTTTTCTTGTCAAGAAATGAGCCTTGGGCGATGCCGCTGACGTAGCCTTTTTTGCGAATCTTGGCTTCGAGCTGATCGGTTTGGATGGCCAAATGATCGTCGAAGTCTTGGACTTCGATCTTCGGTTGCTGGGCGGAAGTTGCCCGGACGAGCAAAAGCGTGAGAACGAGAGATAAGCGCATGGGATGCTCCGAGCGCGAAATCGTCAAGCGGCGTGGCGTGCGTTGCAGTCTATCCGGCATTGAGTGTTTTCACCAGTGATTCGACCAGTTCTCCGATTTCTGCAATCACTTGATCCGCGACGCCGATCCGCTCGAGGCGGCGGACGATGGCGCTGCCGACGATGATGCCGTCGGCGTGGTCGCGCAGCAGCGTGGCATGTTCGGGCTTACTGATGCCAAAGCCTACGCACAGGGGCAGGCTCGTGACGGTGCGCAACCAGCGCAGTTGTTCGAGCAGTTCAGGAGGAATCCGCGCGCGCTCGCCCGTGATGCCGACGACACTGACACAATACAGGAAACCGGTCGAGAGCCGGGCGATGCGCTCGGCCCGCTCGCGTGGCGTGGTCGGCGTCACCAGTTGGATCAGCTTGAAATCGTGTTCCTTGCAGGTTTCCGCCAACTCCGCCGCTTCCTCGATCGGCAAATCGGGAACGATCGCGCCAGCAAAGCCCGCGTCTTCCGCTTCATGAACAAACTCATGCGGACCGCGAAAGTGCACCAGGCTATACGACACCATGGCGACAAGCGGCACGAGAGCGCGCCATTTCCGGACGGAGGCAAAAATGTCCGCAATGCGCACGCCCTTGTCGAGCGCCCGCGTGTACGAGGCTTGAATAACGCTGCCGTCGGCGATCGGGTCGCTATAGGGGAAGCCGATTTCGACCAGCGATGCGCCGCGCCGCGCGGTCTCCTCAACGAGCCGGGCCGTCGTATGCAAATCGGGATCGCCGGCGGTCAAGAAGGGGATAAACGCCTTCCGCATTTGCTGCTTTAGCGTCACAAAGAGTTCGTCTATTGGATTCATGCGCGGGGAGTCGCTCAAAATCGACGGCGCGGCGGCAGCGCCCTCGGTGGCGGATCGACGCCGACGCCGATCAGCTTGACCAACACCAGCCCGGCGATAAAGCCGCCGATGTGGGCGCCGTAGGCCACGCCGCCGCCGGTCTTGTCGCCCAACGCGCCCAGGCTGTTGATGATCTGGAACAAAAACCACATGCCGATGGCGACCCAGGCCGGCACGGTGGTGATGATGCGCAGGAGAATCACCGCCACGCTCTTGTGCGGATACAAGAGCAAATAACCGCCCAAGACGCCGGAGATGGCCCCCGAAGCGCCCAAACACGGGATGCGCGGGTCCATGCCGAAGCCGTAGGTGACGGCGATATGGGCGAACGACGCCGCCACACCGCAGATGAGATAAAAGATGACGTAACGCACATGGCCCAGATAATCTTCGACATTGTCGCCGAAAATCCACAAGAACAGCATGTTGCCGATGAGATGGGCCAGGCCGCCGTGCATGAACATCGACGTCAAGAGCGTGATGTACACTGAGATCGGCGTCGGCTCGAGCTGGATCGCTTCGATGGTTTCTTTCGTGATCGGATGCTTGAATTCGATCACTTCGGTCAGGTCTTCGCCGGTGACGATTTCCTTGGGCACGCACGAGAAGGCGTAGGTGAATTTGTTGCCGCGCTCACTCATTCCTTGCGGAAAGATGAACACGAGCACGTTGAGCACGATAAGCGCGTAGTTGACGAAGGGAAAAGTGCGGCGGTCGGCGTTGTCGTCGTAGAGGGGGAAGACCATGGCAATTCCTTGCGTTTAGCGCTTGTGGCATGTTGTACCGGACTGTCGCAGCGAACGCTAAACGATTATTCGGATTACTTCTTCATTGCTTTTTTCATCGTCGTGCCCAAATCCGCCGGGCTATCCGCAACCAGGATGCCCGCGCCGCGCAGGGCGGCGATCTTCTCTTTGGCCGTGCCGCTGCCGCCCGAGATGATCGCGCCGGCGTGACCCATGCGCTTGCCCGGCGGCGCGGTCTGACCGGCGATGAAGGCGGCGACCGGTTTGGTCACGTGCTTTTTGATGAACTCGGCGGCTTTCTCCTCCGCCGTGCCGCCGATCTCGCCCATCATGAGGATGCCTTCGGTTTGCGGATCTTTCTGAAAGAGCTGCAAGACGTCGATGAAGTTGGTGCCGTGGACCGGGTCGCCGCCGATGCCGACGCACGTCGATTGGCCCAGGCCGACGTTGCCGAGCTGCCAAACTCCTTCATAGGTCAAGGTGCCGCTGCGGCTGACGACGCCGACCGGGCCGGGCTTGTGAATGTAGCCGGGCATGATGCCGATCTTGCACTGACCGGGTGTGATAATGCCCGGACAGTTTGGCCCAATAAGTCTGCTAGTTCTGCCCCTCAGGAATTGCATCGCCCGCGCCATGTCGAGCACGGGGATGCCTTCGGTGATGGCGACGATGACCGCGATGCCGGCATCGGCGGCTTCCATGATGGCGTCGGCGGCCCCTGGCGGCGGCACGAACACCATGGTCGCGTTCGCCCCGGTCTTGGCCACCGCTTCCGCCACGGTGTTAAAGAGTGGGAAACCGTCCTTGGACGTGCCGCCTTTGCCGGGCGAGACGCCGCCAACCACATCGGTGCCGTACTCGCGGCACTGGATGGCGTGAAAGGTGCCGGCTTTGCCCATGCCCTGGACGAGGAGGCGCGTGGATTTATCGACGAGTATGCTCATGTCGTCGCGGGCCTTTCGTGCTTATGCTCTAAGAATTCTGTGAGTTTTCGACTACTTCAGGTGGTAACACACTTCACCACGAATGAAATAACGATGGAAACTCGCCGCTTGGCCAATACTGATACCGAAAAAGAAAAAGACCAACACCGCCAGAACAGTGATCAACTGGATCGACCCACGCTTGGCAATCGCATAGATCAACGCGCAAAGGAATCCGGCGGCGAATGCACATGGGCTGAGGAACAAGGGAACAATCCAAGCCAAACGAGCTGCAGTTCCCGGCTCTGCTCCGGATCGGGTCATGCCGAACACGAATCCGGCCAGGGCCAACAAGACCACACTCGCTGCAGCTCCCAACAATGCGACCGAAAAAAGTCGTTTCCAGGGCATGTTCAGTTCTCCGCGAATCCTGTCATTCTCCCGGTAGCGTGAAGAACTCGGCGACCTTGCAGCGAAAATCGGGCAGCACGTCCTCGCCGGTGATCTGGGCCGGCCAAGTCGATTGCACGCCAGACCACATTCGTTCCGCGAGACGTCGATCCTCGTCGGCGATCGCTCGATAGATCTCCGCCACGTCTGTCGGCCATGACCGAGGCGCGTTTTCAAGTTCTTTGTCCATTTGATTTGTCCACTGCTACGAAAACCGTGCCTACTTTCTTCAACGCTTCGAGGTTACCAGAATTTGCGTCCTTAGCGACTTGCTCGAGAAATCGCACAGTTTGCGGCTCGAGAAACGGCTCTCCAGGACGATATATAATATAGGTTGCTTCGACTGAGACCGCAACGGCGTACGCGCCGCCAGTGATCCACTCCGTTGTTTTTGCCTTCTGCTTGTTCGTTGTTTCAACAGCCATAGCGCACCTCAGTCCGGGAAGAATACAGTCACCAATAAAGCCTGATTGTCCTCTGGGACCCATGCCCAAACTACCGTAACCTCCGAACCATCGGCAAGCGCTTGTTTGCAGACGATTGACGGATTCGGGAGATCGTTCGGCCTAGTTTCCTCTAACTGCCACTGCTTCACCCCCGCCTCGATCTGCCAAAGTTCAATGCTCCTTTGGCGTAGTCTCCGGAAGGCATGAAGGCTGACCAAGAAGTCACCTTTGCCGACGGCTTCCGCAATCAAATCGGGTAAATCCATCTTATCATCCCTTCGCCGCCGCCACGACCTTCTTCGCCGCGTCGGTGAGGTCCGTCGCGCTTTGCATGGTCGGCAGCTCTTTGCGGGCGGCGTCGAGGATGACGCGGGCCTTGTCGACGTTGGTGCCTTCGAGCCGCACGACCACGGGTACCGTGAAGCCGACCTCGCGGCCGGCTTTCACCAGTGCTTCGGCGACGAGGTCGCACTTGGCGATGCCGCCGAAGATGTTGACGAGCACGCCCTTCACCTTGGGATCGTCGAGGATGATGCGGAAGGCCTCGATGGCGCCTTCGGAGGTGACGCCGCCGCCCACGTCGAGAAAGTTGGCCGGCTCGCCGCCGTGGTATTTGATGATGTCCATGGTGCTCATCGCAAGGCCCGCGCCGTTGACCAGGCAGCCGATGGTGCCGCTAAGTGCGATGTACGTGAGGCCCGCCTTGGCCGCGCGCAGGTCGGCGGGATTCTCTTCGCCCTCGTCGCGCAGGGCTTCCATGTCGGGATGGCGAAACAGGGCGTTGTCGTCGAACGTGATTTTCGCATCCAGCACCACGACTTCGCCCTTGGGTGTCACCACCAATGGGTTGATCTCGGCCAGGCTGCAATCCTTGTCGAGGTATACGCTGGCCAGGGCGATCATGATCTTTTCGGCCTGCGCGATCTGGTCGCCGGTGAAGCCCAGCTCGAAGGCCAA
>JAKEHV010000465.1 GCA_022614915.1 Gemmataceae bacterium
AAAGACAGGCTCCACGTCATCGACATTAACCAGGACTACTTCGAAATCCGCGGCGTCGGTTATCCGGATGCCGACATCGTTCCCATCCTGCGCAACATCAATACTGCGTTCAATCCCGAGACGATCCACAATCCGATCGATGCCGAGTTCAAGGAATACGACACCGGCCGCCGCTATCCGTGGGCAGCGGACCGAGTGATGTAGAGCGAGGAGAGTAGAGCACGAAGCGCTCCGCGCTCCACTCTTCGCGCTTCGCGCTCTACCCTCCACGCTCCGCCCGGACTAAGATGGTCGGCGAGTCGTTCACTTCCACCAAGGAGTCGCATCATGAGGACACGTCTATTGTTCGTGGCGTTTGCACTGTGGCTGGCCGGCGGCATCGTCTTGGCCGGCGGCGACGAAAGAAAGGAGCTCAAGGCACTGCAAGGCGCCTGGAAGGCCGACAAGAACGGCAAAACGCTGGTCTTGACTTTCAAGGGCAAGGACTTCACCGTCGAGATGGAAGGGGACGGCAAACAGGCCACCGTGAAAGGCACCGTCAAGATCGACGCCTCGAAAGATCCCAAACACATCGACATGATCGTCAAGGAAGGAACCGGCGAAGGCGAGAAATTCGCGGGCAAGACTTCCTTGGGCATCTTCGAGCTGAAGGGCGATGAGCTGAAATGGTGCGCCAATGAGCCGGGCAAGGAAGGCAGGCCTCCTGAGTTCACGGAAAAAGGTGACGGCGACGCGCGCTACATGCTGGTCACGCTCAAGCGCGAAAAAAAGTAATGGCGACGCTTCAATCCTGACGTTCAATTCTCTTTCGAAAGGAATGGCAACATGAAGTTTCGACTTGCGTTTGTAGCGATCATGCTTTGGGTGGCCGGCGGCATTGTGTTGGCCGGCGGCGCGGACTTGCGCAAAGAGCTCAAGGAATTGCAGGGCACCTGGACAACCGAAAAGGACGGCAAATCGGCCACTATGGTCATCTCGAAAAAGGATTTCACTTTCACAATGACTGCCGAAGGCAAGAAAGGCGTTGCCAAAGGCACAGTAACCATCGACCCAGCCAAAAACCCCAAGCACATCGACTTTACGATCAAGGAGGGTGACGGCGAATTTGAGAAATACGCCGGCAAGACGTCCGTCGCCATCTATGAACTCAAGGGCGATACTTTAAGGTGGAGCGCCAATGAGCCGGGCAAAGATGCACGGCCAACGGCGTTTCCCGAAAAAGACGGCGACAGCGGCGACCACTTGACGCTGACACTTAAGCGGGAAAAGAAGTAAACGCGGAGCGCGGAGCGTGAAAAGTGGAGAGTGAAGCGCGGAGTGTTGAGCGCTCCACTCTCCGCGCTCCACCGTCCGCGCGTCACGCTGGTCCAGATCCGTAAATGTGTTGAATCGGCGTCTTGTGTCCCCAGAGAAGGCGGTCTCGCGTAAGGCCAAAGACGCGGGCGACTTTGTCCCGTTCCTCAGGGCTGGGCGTCCAGCGGCCGAGCACGATCGCGAGCACGCGCTGCTCGTCTAATCCCGCCTTCTCCGCCAGCGCGCGATAATCCAGCTTGTGCTCGGCGCACAACTCGTCCACGCTCTTGATGCTCTGGTTTTCCATCGCTAAGGGCTCCTGCCAAACTGCGGGCCGTGGCCGTAAACGTGGCTGACTTGCGTGCGGTGTCCCCAGGCGATGTCCGCAGGCTCCAGGTCAAATGCCTTGGCGATCCGGAGCCGCTCCTCTGGACTGGGCGTCCAGCGCGACTCTACGATCGCCAATACACGGCGCTCGTCAAGGCGCGCTTTCTTGGCCAAGCCCGGAATATCCAACCCATGCTCCGCACATAGCTCCGTGACGGTTTTGCTCATGGCAGCGCTCTCCGTCGGACAGGTTTGCAATCCAAACCCTCGAGTAGCATTGTTGTCACTTTAACAGGTTAGCGTTTCTCATTCCACTCCGGGCACTCGTACTTGTTCCTTCGCAACGTCTGAATGCTGCTGCGCTCCCCTTCCGCCCACGGCGAATCTTTGATTTCCCAATTCGTCGCCTGCAGCAGCAAATCCACCACTGCGGCGGCAGCCTCTTTCGGGGGGATCTCGACGCCGGCGAGATCTTGAACGCCTAGCAAATCCGGCGCGTGCGCGCTCTTCGCCAGCAAGAGCGACCCGTGCTGCAGCAAACAGCCATGGTGTTTTCTCTGCGCGCTGCCGGCGATCTTGCGGCCCGCGCAAAGGAGATCGCCTGCCGACCATTGTTCGAAACAGAGCATGACTTCGACGTTGTTGGGCCGTTGCGCAAGGCTAAGCGGAGCGCGAACGCCGAGCTGCTTTAAGGCCGGTAGCAGCACGTTGGCGTGCAAGCGCGTGAGCCAATCGTGCAATCTGGGTCCGACCCAAGAAGCGGGCAGCGCCAACGCGTAGGTAAGTTCATGATGGTGAACCAGTGTCTTGCCGCCGGTGGCTCGGCGCACCCAAGGCAAGTCCCAAAGACGTGAGTTTAGAACGGCACGGGGCTGGAAGTAACCTAAGCTGACCGTGGCTTCGGACCAAACGTAACAGCGAAACGAAGCGATCCCTCGCGCTGCGGACAGTAGCATGGTCTCATCCGCCGCCATTTGAAAGTAGCCGTCCGCGCTTTGGAACGGCAACAGGCGGCAAACTGTCTCGTGCGTTACGGCTTCCACCGCAGAATCGGCTCTTTGGCCGCCTTGATCTCATCGGGCCGGCTAATACTTAACGCATGCGGAGATTGGTGCAAGAACTCCGCATCTTCCTCACGAATCCTTAGCAGCGTGTCGGCAAAAGCGTCGAGCGTCTCCTTGCTTTCGGTTTCCGTCGGCTCGATCATGATCGCTTCCGGCACCACGAGCGGAAAATACACGGTCGGGGCGTGATAGCCGAAATCGAGCAGCCGCTTGGCGATGTCCATCGCGCTAATGCGTTTTTCGCGCTTGAGCGCGCGGGCGCTGGCGACGAACTCGTGCATGCAGCGCTGGCCGTGGGGGACTTCGTAGCCGCTTTTGATCCGCGCCAAAAGGTAATTGGCGTTGAGCACCGCATTTTGGGTCATGGCCCGCAAGCCGTCGGGGCCGAGCGTGCGGATGTAGAAGTAGCCGCGTAAGAGGATGCCCACGTTGCCGAAAAAGCTGCGGACCCGGCCGATGGACTTAGGCCTGTCGTAGTCGAGGCAAAAGCGGTCGCCGTCCTTCGCGACGAGGGGGGCCGGCAGGAACGGTGCTAGAAAAGATCGGACGGCGATGGGGCCGGACCCCGGACCGCCCGCTCCGTGGGGGCCGGTGAAAGTCTTGTGCACGTTGTAGTGCATCATGTCCGCGCCGAAATCGCCGGGCCGGGTAACGCCGACAATGGCGTTCATGTTGGCGCCGTCGAGATATACGAGTGCGCCCTTGTCGTGCAACAGTCTGGTGATGTCCGCGATCTGCGTATCGAAAAGGCCGAGCGTATTCGGATTGGTGATCATGAACACTGCGACGCGCTCATCCAGCTTGGCTTTGAGGTCCGCCAGGTCGACGAGGCCCTTATCGTTGCTTTTGATATCGATGGTATCGAAGCCGGCGATGGCGGCGCTGGCGGGATTCGTGCCGTGGGCGCTGTCGGGGATGAGCACTTTCGTCCGCTGCTCGTTCTTCGCGCGGAAGTAGGCGGCAGCGACCAAAAGCGCGGTCAGCTCGCCCTGGGCGCCGGCCGCGGGTTGCAGCGACACCGCGTCCAAACCCGCGATTTCGCCCAGGATATTCTGCATCTCCCACAAGATTTGCAACATCCCTTGGCACGAGGCGTCCAGTTGCAAGGGATGGACATTGGCCATCCCAGGCAAGGCGCCGAGCCGTTCGTGCCGCTTAGGGTTGTACTTCATCGTGCACGAACCTAAGGGATAGAAGTTTGTGTCGATCGACATGTTGCGCTTCGAAAGATTGACAAAATGGCGGATAAGGTCGATCTCGCCGACTTCCGGCAAGGGCGGCGGGTTGTCCGCGGCTTCCTTTTCCGGCAAGTTGAAAATTTCGGGCACGTCGCACTCCGGAAGCCGATGGCAGCGACGACCGGTGTGGCTCATTTCAAACAATAGTTCTGTCGATTGATTATTGGTCATTTGGTCCGTTATTTGAAAGCGTTTCTCCATGCTGCAGCGAACTCATCGATTTCGGCGCGTGTGCGCTTTTCGGTTACGGCGATAGTGATGCAGTTACTCAATGAAGGATACCAGCGTCCAAGGTGTAGTCCGGCGTGATAACCCGAATTGCGCAATTGCTCCAACAATTGTGGAACGTTCTTTGAAACTCTCAGTGTAAATTCCTTGAAGAAGTTGCGCGCGAAACGGGGCTTCGCTCCGGGAATGCACAACTCTTCAACAGCGTATCTGGCCTTTCGAATACACAACTCTGCGGTTTCGCGCAATCCCTGCGGCCCCAGTGCGGCGAGATAAACCGCGGCACGCAGCGCGAACAATCCTTGGTTCGTGCAAATGTTGCTGGTCGCTTTGGCGCGGCGGATGTGCTGCTCGCGGGTTTGCAACGTCAGCACCCAACAGCGCTTGCCGTTTCGGTCCACGGTTTGGCCCACGAGCCGGCCCGGCATCTTGCGCACATATTCTTCGCGGCAAGCCATTATTCCCAAATAGGGACCGCCATAGACCATCGGGTTGCCCAAGCACTGCCCCTCGGCAACCGCGATGTCGGCGCCGTATTGCCCAGGCCGTTTAAGTAAGCCGAGGCTGATCGGGTCGAAACTGACTACGTAGAGAGCGCCGCTCGCTTTCGTGAGCTTGCCGACCGCCTCAACTTCTTCGAGGCAGCCGAAGAAATTGGGATGTTGCACGATCACGCACAATGTGTTTTCGTCGAGATGCTTCTTCAAATCGTCCGGGTCGAGGAAGCCGTCGGGGGTGGGCAAGGTTTGGACTTGCAGCGGCAAGTTGGCAGAATAAGTCTGCAGCACTTGTCGATATTCCGGATGCACGCTTTCCGCAATAAGCACCTTAGTGCGATTCTGGTGAATGCTGTGCGCCATCAGCACGCTCTCGGCTACGGCGCTGCCCCCTTCATACAAGCTGGCATTGGCGACATCCAAGCCCGTGAGTTGGCAGATCAGCGTTTGATATTCGAAAAATGCCTGCAAGCTGCCCTGGCTGGCTTCCGCCTGGTAGGGCGTGTAGGCGGTGTAGTATTCGCTGCGCGAGGCGACAGCATCCACCACTGTAGGGATAAAGTGGTCGTAGCTGCCGCCGCCCAGAAAGCAAACGGCTTTGTCGTCGACTTGGTTCTTTTGGGCCAGCTCAGCGACCAGCAGTTGCAACTCCATTTCCGCAAGCGCCTCGGGGACTTTCAGAGGCCGATTGAGGCGGAGTTCTTCGGGAATGTTGTAAAAAAGATCGTCGAGCGAGCGAGCGCCGACGGCCTGAAGCATGGCCTTTTGATCGTCGGCCGTGTTGAGGATATACGACAAGGCAACCCCCCGAGGCGGCGGAATTCCTCAGTTGGGAATTGAGGAATTGTTCCCACGTTATCGATAGTCAACGTTTTATCGAAGATGAACGCATTGGGGAGATGACTTGGCGCGGGCTTTTCGGAGGAATCCGGAAAACCCGTGCTGCTTTCGGGCGGTGCGTTCGCTGTCGCTGTCTTGGTCATGGGAATAGGCCAAAAACCATGGTAGACTTGCAAGAGTAGACCCCACGCTCCCCGTGGGGATTCACCCGCCCCGCGCGGAGCGTGGAGTCTACGATGAGGCTTGTCATGAAAAAGCATCTCGCGGCGATTGGCTTGATCGTGCTGACGGTGACGGTTGCCTGGCCGCAGGAAGGCGTGCGGATTTTCACGCGTCCCAGCACGCCTTCGCGTGAGGTGTTGGACCGGCTTGGACTCACACTCGGTTGGAAAGCGCGGGTGCCGGTCGAGGGCATGCGCGACGGCTTTTTTACCCTGCAATTGCTGCCGGGCAAGGACCAGCCGCAGCTTGCGGTGCAAACGCTTGCCGGCAGCGTCGTGTTGCTTGATGCCGAAACCGGGGACACCTTATGGCGCACCAGCGTGGCGGACCCCTATTGGCAAGGTCAACCCGTCGCCTGGAACGACACCAACTTATTCGTCCTTAAGCGTGCCATGCTCTTTGTCCTCAACCGGGCCAACGGCAAGCACCGACTGTCCACGCGGAACGAGTTTACAAAATTCACCTACGACGGCGTGTTGCTGGATTTCGCGCCCAGCGCGGCGCCCGTCGCAGACGACAAGATCCTCGTCGCGTGTTTAGGCGACCGGCTGGTGGCTTACGATATGCCGGACTGGGAGAGGGCGGAGGCCGAGCTCAAAGGAGCCGTTCGCGAAATCAAGATTCAAGGGGATGAGGCACAGCTGTCATTGGCGGAGCGGCTGGAACGATTCCGCCCAATGCACAAGTGGGCCCATATCGAGCCTGGCAACAAGTTCGAACAAGCGCCGGCATTGGCGAATGGCGCTGTTGCGGCTGTATCTCATTCCGGGCTGATGGTGTTTGTAGAGCGAAAGGAAGGATTTGCCTATCAGGATTACAAACTCAGCGGCGGCGTCAGCGTTGCCACGGGACAGCACGGTCCCGTCTTGTATGTCGGCTCGCAAGACGCCACGCTCTATGCGTGGAACATCGTCAGCGAAGGCTTGGCTTGGCGGTTTCTGAGCGGCGGCCCCATACTGACCAAACCGGAAGTAACCGACAAAGACGTCTTTCTCGTCAGCGATCGCGTCGGTTTGTATCGAGTTGACCGTGCCTCCGGGCGCGAAGTTTGGCTTAACAAGCAGGCCGAGCGCTTCCTGTCGGCCAACCAGAAATTCGTTTACGGACTGGACCGCACCGGTCGCTTGCTGGTGCTGGACTACGCCCGCGGCACGACCTTGGCTGCCTACGATATGCGTGATTGGACGATCGCTGTGCCGAATGAGCTGACCGATCGCTTTTATCTCGCCAGTCAAGACGGCCAAATCCTCTGCCTGCACCACCGCGACCTGGCCACGCCGCTTAAGAACAAAACTTTCGCGCCGAAGATTGTCCCCAAGAAGGACGAAGACAAGAAGGAGCCGATGGAACCGGTGAAAGAGAAAGAGCCCGAAAAAGAAAAGGAGAAGGAAGCCGACAAGGAAAAGCCCAAGGACAAAGAAAAAGACAAAGCCAAAGACGACGATAAAGTCGGCCGGCTTATGATGGACTCTAGCGCGACGCGCGCCTATGTCGTCGCCGCGCTGACGGCATTGCCGAAGAATCGGGGTCGAAGGGTTGGGGGTGAGGGGTCCCAAAGTCTCCCCTCTCCTTCAGGCAGAGGGGTTGGGGGTGAGGGGTGACACTGTGGCGCTGGGCGTTGGCGGCTGGGCTGATCCTGCTGATCGCCTGGCCGCTGATGCGGCCCTTTGCCGACGCGGGCGACGCCTTAACCGCCGATTGGTCGGCTGACGATGCACCACGTCTTGTTCAATTATTGCTTCACACGTCGTTGCTTGTTCTGTGCGTCTTGGCGAGCGCACTTCCTGCCGGCGTGTTTCTCGCTACGCTGCTCGTTCGCACCGATCTGAACTTGCGCCGTGTGATTTTGAGCGCCGTTCTGGTGTACCTGTTTCTGCCGGTTCCCTTGCAGGTTTCCGCTTGGCAAGCCGTCTTCGGCAACGACGGTTTGCTGCCGCTCTGGTGGTGGGGTAATGCCCCCGGTCGGCCGTGGACCGCGGGACTATTGCCCGCCATTTGGGTGCAGGCTTGTGCCGGCTTGCCCTGGGTGGTGCTGATCGTCGGCGCGGGCCTGCGCAACGTCGAGCGCGAACTGGAAGAAGACGCTCTGTTGTCGCGCTCCTATGGCTGGGTGCTTTGGCAAGTGACCTTGCCGCGCTGTCGCGGCAGCATTCTGACCGCCGCCCTGTGGCTGGCCATTTACACCGCCGCCGATGTCAGCGTCACGGACATGTTTCTGGTGCCGACGTTCGCGGAAGAAATCCACACGCGCTTCACGCTCGGCGGCGGCGCTGGGCTGGCGCAAGCTCTCTTTTTGTCCATTCCCTATTTGGCCGCACTGCTGGGAATGCTGTTCTGGCTCGTGCCGAGCTTCTCCAAACACATACCATCCTTGCAACTGTCTTTCGCCGAGCCGGCGCGTTTTCCATTGCGACGTCGCGCTTTGTGGTTCACGGTCGCGGCCTTCCTATGCGCCATCGTCTTCGTGTTGCCATTGTTCGGGCTGCTGTGGAAACTGGGTTTGGCTGGACGCGCGTGGTCGTTCGGGTATGCTGCGCAGCAATTGGTGAGCGTCATCAGGCTTTATGGGCTCGACGTGCTGTTGCATTTAAGCGTCGCCGCGTTCACCGCGATCACAACGGTAGCCTTGGCATGGCTGGCAGCGCGCCTGGCCCAAGGCAGCGCGACCCTAGGCACGCTGCTGCTCGCCTTGTGCGGTTTGGCGCTCGCGATGCCAGCGCCGGTCGCGGGCATCGGTTTGAAGGAAACGATCTTCGATGTTGTCGTGCGTTGGTTTGGCGCTAACCCAGCCGAGCAGTCGGAACCGGGCCTGTGGGCCCGACTGCTCTACAACGGCCCGTCGCCGCTGCCGCTCATTTGGGCGCACCTCATCCGCTTTTTCCCCGTCGCGCTTGCCATCGTCTGGCCGGCGATGTGCCTGGTCCCGCAAGAACTTCGCGATCTTGTGCGCCTGGAACGCGGCAGCTTTTGGACGGAGCTGCACCACGTGTTTTGGCCCTACACCGCGCGCGCCTTCTTCGCCGCCATCGCCGTGGTGGCCGCGCTGTCCCTGGGAGAAATCGGCGCCAGCGCCCGCGTGGAGACGCCCGGCTGGGAAAACTTCGCTAAGCTGATCTTCGACCGCATGCACTACGGCATCGACGCCAATGTCGCGGCTCTATC
>JAKEHV010000466.1 GCA_022614915.1 Gemmataceae bacterium
CCGCCGCCCCAACCCGGCGGCGCGGGCATGCTGGTGGACACGCTGCTCTTGCCGCCCAAAAGTCCCACCTCTTCACGCGGATCGTTCTTGCCCGGCATCGTGTTGTCCGCCTTGCGCTCGTTCGGCGCGGCCGGGTCGGTGAACGGATTGATGGCGGCTTCATCGATAAAGGGAGTCAGGAATGGATCGCTCTTTTCGGGCGGTAGAAAGGGGTCGGCGTTGACGACGGCAGTTCGCAATTCTTCCATTGCGGGGGCTTCGTTGGGCGCGCGCAAGAACAAGACGAGCAATCCAAGCGAGGCGGCATGGAACACGACACTGCCCAGCGCCGCGGGCAACATGCGCCAGCGATTGGCCTTGGAGTCCTTTGGAGATTGTGGGAGCACGACAACCGGCTTCTTGACTTGTGCGGCGGACATGAGCGGTTCCTCCAAAGCCAGGGACATGAAAAAACGGGGAGTCGCCTCCCCGTTCATCGTGTCTTGGTCAGTTGCTCTGTGGGGCACGTTTGGAACGTGCCGAGTGTCAGCACGTTCCAAACGTGCTCCACAACGCGCGATCTACTTTGCGGCCAGTTTCTTGTCGCCGGGATCGCGATAGTAGAGCGGCAAGTGGCGGTAATAAACTTCGAGCGTCAGCAGCGTTAGCGAGGTCTGCATGAGCCGTCCGCCGGAGTTGCCGTGCGCGTCGCCCTGACTGGACCAGCTGCCGTCCATGGGACCGTTGCCTTTGTCTTGCAGCTTGAGCAGATCTTCGCGCATCTTTTCGTTCCACGATTTCCACGATTCGCCGCCGAAATGGTGCATGACCTGCGTGGCGTAGTAAGAGAAGTACATGTGCTTGGTGAGCGGGCCGGTCTTCTTGATGTGGTTTTCCACGCCCTTGATCATGCGCAGGTTTTGCGGGCCCCACGATTGCAGATACTGCCGGCACAACAGGCCGACCGCGCTCATGGTTGGAGTGGAGCCGCCGCCGGGGACGTAGGCATAGCCTTCGTCCGAGCCGCCGCAAGCCGATTCCATGAAGGCTATGGCTTTCTTCATCGCGACTTCGGGCACATCCAAGCCGGCCATCTGGGCGCTCTTGAGGGCCATCACCTGCCAGCCGACCACGGAGGTATCGCCCGCCTGGCCGGGGGAATAGCGCCAGCCGCCGCCGTCATGCTGTGCTTGGACGATGAAGTTGATGGCCATTTGCGCGGGCCGGCGCAGATTCGGATCCTGGCTGAGACCGTAGGCCTCGCAGATGGCGATGCTGGCCAAGCCGTGCGCGTACATGCCGCCGCCGAAGTTGCCGGTGCGCTTGTCTTGCTTCTTGATGAGGTAAAGCAGGGCTTTTTCCACCGGCTTATCGTAAGGGGCGTCCTTGGCTTTGTGCGTCTTGCCGGCGCCCAACAAGGGCAACAGGCCAAAGGCGGTGCCGGCGATGTCGTTAGCGCCGCCTTTGTCCTTGAAGCGTGAATCGTCGAGCATCCATTTGCCGTCCGACTGCTGCATGCGGCACAGCCACTTGAGCCCGCGGGTGACGGCAGCCTCGGATTCCTTGGTGCCGCCGCCGTCGCGCAAGGCGAAGTCGCGGGTCGCGCCGCTGCGGCCGTAGAAAGTGCCGGCCAGCGGCATGCCGCGCGGCCCATAACCGCCGAGCATGCCGATGGCGTTGCTGGTGCCCATCGCGCCTTCGATGGTGCCGCCTTGACCCTTAGCGCCAATGCCGCCGGGAGCGGGCAAATTCACGGGCGGGGCGTCTTTGGGCGCGTCGAGAATGCCCACCGCCTCATTCGGGTTGACCATGCCGGGAACGCTGACGTCGGCTTTGCGGTCCATGTTGTATTGGATGTCGGTGTCGAATTCCTGAGCAGCCGGATCGATGTCGGCTGTCAAGAAGGGGTCGTTGCTTGGTTTTTGATCCACGGGATCGGCATTGACCGTCGCTTCTTCCTTGACCGATTCCATCGCGGGTAAAGATGGCGGGCCCTCGATCACAAAAAACAAGAAAACAAATATGCCCACGTGAAATGCAATGCTGCCCAGTACGGCCGGAATAAGCCGGATCAGATTGTGGGCATCACCGGACTGCTCCTTAACGACGACCACCGGAGCGGAACTTGGCTTGGAATTGCTTTGCACGGACATGATGCGGTCCTTTTTCCGAAAGACGTCCACACGAGCATTAACAACTCTATTTTGGACGGTAAACAACCGTGTTGCAACGTAAAAACCGGCCTTTTTCTTGTTGTTTGGCGTTCGCAGCATGACACGCCGCATGCTGCGAACGCTAAACGGTTCCAGGAGGCGCGCCCGGCCCAGTGGGACTCTCCTCGCCGACGCTATCCACCATCTGTTTCGCGCGCTCCAACTGCATTTCCTTCAGTTTGCGATCCAAGGCGCGATCGCCCCGGCGCAAATACCAGCTCAGTATGAGAAAGCCGATCGTCACCACCGCGATGAGCCCAACGGCGCCAAACAGCATCTCGATAGGGAACGCCGTCGAGCTGGCGCCCGTGTCAGGCGCCTTGGTGAGGATCACCGTCGGCCCGACCAATAGCGGCGTGTCCCGCTCGCCAGATTCGGACTTGTATTTCACGTTCTTCAAGAAATATCCGTAGAAAGTGACATAGCGGTCCATTTTCTCCGATTCCTTGAGCCCGTCCGGCAATACCGTAAACACGATCCAATAGGGATGGCTGCCGCGTGTCGGCCCGAAGACCCAACCTTCGTAGACGTACTTCACACCTTCCGCCTGGGCTTCTTGGGTCGCTTCCCAACGGCGCACGCGCACCAGCCTCCCCTCCAAAGCAACTACTTTGCCGCGGTAATCGTCCGGCTTGTTCCAAAGATGGGCGAAAGTCACGTGGCTGTTTTCTTGTGCGCTTTTCGTGAAAGCATCAAGAGGGATCCGAAACGACTTAATCACCGCGTCGTTGAAGGACTTGTAAGCCGCTAGCTGGTCCTTGCGGATTTCGTCAGGCGCTTTGCCGCGCAAGTCCGGCATCGGCGTGCCGTCGCGCACAAACTCGAGCCATTTAGCATCAAGCGCGGGTGCGGTGTCGGCGACGAATTCCAGCTCATTCCATATGAGCTTTTCATGGGCGGCCCAACGCAACGTGGCCGCGGTCAAGGGGTTGTGCGCCGCTACGAGCTGCGCCGCCGCGCCTGCCTGTTGGCGCTGCCGTACACCCCAAAACGCCAATTCGCGGTCCTGGGGATCTTGACCAGTGCCGGAAGCGACGGCCGTAGCCAGCACTATCCAGCACATAGTCCGGTGTTTTGCCTGCATGCGCACACTCTCCCCAAGAATGGATGCGGCAAACTCGCAAAAGTTCCCGAATCACTCCGCATCACGTAGGTCAGGATGCCGCTCCTGACCATCGCACCCGAGACGTAATCAATGCCGGACAGGAACGGAATCCTGTCCTACGATGCAATCAATTGCCGCCGACGGGGCGATTCTTGGGCGGGGCCACGAAAGAGATGTTCTGGTAACCGGCGATCTTGCAGGCATCGTAGACGCGCATGAGGTACATGTGCTTCAGATCGCCGTCCGCTTCGATCTTGATGTTCGCTTTGGTTGCTCCCGGTTCTTTCAGAATCTTCTTCAATTCGCTGGTCAGCTTCTTGAGTCCTTCGTCCAGCGTAGTGTCGGTATCGGACACGGTGACGGGCTGCGGCGCTTCCGGCCGTTTGAGCATGACTCGGCTCGGCTCGCCGTCAACGCGGGTGCCTTCGGTCTGCCCCTTGGCAACCGATTTGACGATGACCATGAGCACGTCCTGAAATTGCGGAGGCTCGTCAATGGCGGGCAAGTCAGGCGGGGCATCGGCTGCTTTCGGGCCCTTGGTCGCGATCAGCGTGGGCGGCAAAAGATTGCCGTCGATGTGGCCTTCGAGGGCCGACGGATGATACGTCATGATAAAAAATGCCATGAGCTGAAAGGCCATGTCGAGCATGGGCGTAACAATGAGGCCCATTTGCACGCCGCCGACACCGGAATCGGTGTATTTCCTTCTCATGGTGTTACTTTCTAACCACGGATTACACGGATCGCACGGATCACAATATCAATTGATCTTTATCTGTGTCATCCGTGAAATCCGTGGTTAAGACAATCAAGCGGGTTTGGTCATCACGCGTAATTGCCAACGGCGAAAGCCGGCCCGTTGGCAGGAATCGACGACTTGCCAAACCTCGCTGTAGCGGCAGTTCTTGTCCGCGCGTAAGACGACGACAATCTTGATGTCGCCGGCTTTCCCTTTGGCCCGTGCCACGTTTTCCAACGACTCTTTCTCGCGCATCAAGTGCGCTTTTAGCTTTTCAGGCGTGTCGAGCGTCAGCGTGTCCAAATTGCCGACCAGCTTTCCCTCGCTGTTCAAGTTGAGAAAGATCCACTCCTCCGCCGTCGCGTCCAACGGCACAGCCGACTGGGCCACCGGCAAGGCCACCCGGTCGTCGAATTGATCCACGCGAACGAAATTCACCGTGATCATGAAGAACATGATCAACTGCAACACCACGTCCAATAGCGGCGTCAGGTTGATGTCCAATTCATTGCTGCTGCCGCCGCCGCCTAGACTCGCTGCCATATTCGTCTCCCGTCTGACTCCTCCTGACTCCTGACTGCTGACTCCCGAGCCCTGACTCCGTGCTACGCCGGCGTCCCGGGCTGCACTGCAGTGCTGGCGCGGGCTTCCGCGCTCCCGGTCTGAGCGCCGGCTTTCTTCGAGTTGTGGTACATCTGCGTAAGCAAGTCGTCCGCCAGGTTGCTCGTGTTCATCGAAATATTCGTCAAACGGTTTTTGAAGAACGAATAGAAGAAAATGGCCGGCACCGCGATGGCAATGCCCACCAGCGTGACCACGAGAGCGTGCGAGATATTGGCAGCAAGTTTGCCGGCTTCGGGCGCCGTGTTCGACGCACCCAATTCACGGAAGGCGCCGACCATGCCGGACACCGTGCCCACAAGACCCAAGAGCGGGCCGAGGGTGCCGATGGTCGCCAAGTACGTGATCCAGTTGTCTTTGGACGACCGCACCGTATCGACCATGCTCAACATGGCGCCGCGCGCGTCTTCGATGCCGTATTGCAGCCGGGCCATGCCTGCGGTCATCACCCGCGCCAGGAAGGAATTGTCATTGCGGCACAGCTCGAACGCTTGCTTGAATTGCCTCTTATTGACGAGGCCCGTAAAGTCGTCCACAAACGCGGGCGGCACCGCCTCGCCCATGCGCAAGTCCATGGCCAAGACGATGATGAGCGCCACGGCGCCGATGGAGATGGCGGCGAAGATAATGCCGAACACGATGCCGATCGAGTCAAAGAAATGGGCAATGGGATTCTGCTGCACCCGTGCCTTGACTTCGCCGCCATCGTCCTTCTTTTCAACCGGTGGGTCGGGCTCTTGGGCCGCGGTCGTGGCCGGCGATACGAGGAGAATGGAGCTAATGACCAAACCGAGCATGAAGCAACTGAGCACCAAGCTGCACAGACGAGTGCGCGAATCCATAGCTGGCGGTTCCTGAAAGAGATGTAGCCGAATTCGCAAGAATTCGGTCTGGCCGGAACTCTTGCGAGCTCCGCTACGTGTCGTGAAGTATATGCCAAATTCATCATGCGGGCCGTGGCAGGGCACTGTCAAGTTTTTTTCGCTCTGGCCGCGCATTCCTTCATGTAACGGATGCTCTCGCGGGCGATGGTAACCGGGTCGGGTGCATAATCGAATACTTCTACCGAAACCCAGCCGCCATAGCCCGAATCGTGAAGCGCCCGAAAGATAGGGACGAAATCGGTGGCGCCGAAGCCGGGCCCACGGCGATTGGCGTCGTTGGCGTGAAAATGGCCTGCTTGTTTGCCGTAGCGGCGCACCAGGTCCGGCGTGGGCGCGTCGTCGGTGCTCATCGCTTTCACGTCCAAATGGAGCGCGAAGTGCGAGTGGTTCAGTTGCTGCAGAATGGCAACGGCCTCGGCGATCGTATTGATGAAGTCCGCTTCCGGCGGCGACAACGGCTCCAGACACAGCTTGACATTGAAGTCGACGAATGCGCTAGCCGTTCGGCGAAATGTGTCGACGGCGAAGGCAGTCGCTTGCTCCTTGGTGTGTCCAGTCGGGATGCGCCGCTGCGCCGGCGAGCCGAACACCATCAAGTCGCCGCCCAGGTCGCGCGTGCAGCGGGCCAATTCGAGGAGATAGTCTGCGGTCCGTTGCCGCACCGCTTGGTCGGGCGAGGTCAGTTGCAAGCCCTCCGTCTTCGCCAGAAGCCAATGGAGGCCGATGATCTTGAGCCCGCACGCTTCCGCCGCCGTCCGGAGCAGATTGCGCTTGGATGCGCTCACGTCGGTGATGCGCGGGGCCAGCGTGTAGGGTGCGATCTCCAAGCCTTGATAACCCAGGTCGGCGACCTGTTTGCAGACCTCGGCGTGGTCCCAGCCTTCAAAAGTTTCATTGCAGATGGCGTAATGCATGAGTTCGCTTGTCCAACCCGATTTTGTCTTAATCCAAGTCTTGATCCTAATCGTATTCCTAATCGTAATCTTCGTCTTAATCTTTGTCTTTGACAGTTGCGTGAGCGATCAAGATCAGGATTAGGATTACGATTAGGAATAGGATCAGGACGAGGATTAAGATTGAGATTGTTTCGGTGCGATTTTACGAATTTGGACTGACAAACGCCGTTTTCAGCGAATATAATCTGGCTTTCATCCCTCTCTTGCGAAAACTTCACGATGGCGCGTCGCGATCCTTTCAAAAGACGCGGCGACGGCGGACAGTCCATGAACGCTCCGGTCTCGGTGTTCTTTGACTTCAACCTCCCCAACGGCACGACCTGGTTTTACTTCTCGTGGCTGTTGGCGGTCGCCCTCTTTTTCAAGTTCTCGCGTTTTCTGTCGATGCGCAATTGGGATGTGGTCACTCTCTTTCTACTCGTCCCGGGCCTCTTGATCATTCAGGGCACTCGCGCCAATCCGACGCCGTCTTCGGAACATCCCGCCGTGCAAATCGCCAGCGTGATCGGTCAAGGGAGCGGCCACGCGCTCGGCGCCGCGCCCAGCAACGTCGCCGCGGTCGGCCAGTTCGGGCAAAGCCGCGACCCTTCGCTCGTATCCGGGCGCTGGCTGTGGTGGGGCTATCTCTGGATCTTGTGCGGCACGGTGTATTTTCTTTTGCGCTGCTTCCTCGATTTAACTCTCGTGCAAAAACCCGCGCTAGCGCCCAACCTCAGCTTCGGCGGACTCGCCTGGCTTGCCGGCGCACTCGCCGTTTGTCTCATCGCGGTCGCGTTTCGGCCCTACGAGCCGCCGCAAACGCGCGCGCTGACGCCGCCCAATGGCAAGCCCAATCCGGTCAACGTGCACGGCCCGACGACCACGGTCGGCCCCGAAAGCGCGAGTATGGCTCAACTTCAAAACCTGGATTTCTGGCTGCACCGCGGGCTGGCCGTACTCGGCCACTTCGCGGTTGTTTTTGGACTTATAGCGATTGGCCGTTGGCACTTTCAAGACACAGGCGCCGGAATGGCGGCTGCGACATTTTACCTGTTGCTGCCGTATACCGGACTGTACGTGGGACAGGCTCATCACGTATGGCCCATGGCGCTCGTCGTCTGGGCTATCGTAGCGTACAAACTGCCGATGATTGCCGGTGTCCTCTTGGGGCTCGCCGCGGGCACCATGTTCTTTCCCGGTGCTGTGTTGCCGACGTGGCTAGGCTTTTATTGGAAACGCGGCGCCGGCCGGTTCGTCCTTGCGTCCCTGGTCGGCGTCATCCTGGGGCTGGCATTCAATGCCATGGTGCTGTCGCTTGAAGGCGATTTGGAAGGGGGCATTCGCCGCATTCTGGAACAAGCAGCCTGGCAACCCTGGAAAGTGCCGACGACCGAAGGCTTTTGGACCGGAGTTCCAGGCGCCTATCGCATTCCGATCTTCCTTCTGTATGCCGCCTTCGTCATCCTGACCGTCGTCTGGCCAGCGCCCAAGAATCTCGCTCATGTCATCGCTTTGTCCGCGGGGGTGCTCATTGGCATTCAGTTCTGGTATGCGGACCAAGGCGGCGTCTATGTCCTTTGGTATTTGCCGCTGCTCTTGCTCTTGGTCTTTCGCCCGAACCTGGAAGACCGTCGCCCGCCGCAAATCAACCCGGAGACGGATTGGCTGGCGCGCTGGAAGCAGGCGATTGGCAGGTTCGTGCGCTGGCTGGGTCGAAAGCCGGAACCGGTAGGCAGCAAGTGAAACACAACACTAGCCCGACGCGCTAGCGAGGGCGGACGGGTTGCCCGAGGATAGTAATCCCATTGCTGGAACCAGCGAGGAATCGCACGATAGAAACGGCGTCCGCTGCGGCGACACGCTCGCCTCGCTAGCGCGTTGGGCTAGTGTTGATCTGCGCCGCCAAACGCTTGAGAGTCTGAATCTGGCCCGCATGGTACAAATCGTGGGCGGCTATCGCCGCAATCAGGTCTCGCGCGGTGAACGTGCCTCCCGGAGCGTTTTTGTGCAATTCCCTTGGCGAATAGTCCACAACGGCAGCTCGAAGCGCTTGGTGCATTGCGTCGAGCAGCTTCACATCATTGTCCCATTCATGCGGTTCAACGGCACTCGGACGCGCAAACCAGTTCGACCCTTTGAGCGCGAAGCTGCCGCGCTTTTCTCCCAGCAGCCGGCGGCGGACGGCGTACTTCCAATACGCACAGTGCACGACGATTTCCCAAATGTTGCGCCGTTTGGGCCCCGGCCGCCACGCCGCCGTCGCCGCATCCACGCGGCGTATAGCGCCGCGCAGATTGGGCCCGTGCCACGACTTTTTGTCAAACGCGGTATCGACAAGGTGCAGCAACAAACTGATTTCGGGATGCGCCGCCATCAGATTTCTCACTGTCTTCTTGACTGGACGACACGGTCGCCCTTATGCTCACTTCAACTCTTCTTTACAAGGGGGGACCTTCTATGTCGAAGAAAACTCGCCGTGTGTTTTTGAAGACTGCCGGCGCGGGCCTGGCCGGCGCAGCCATGTTGACGAACGCAAATGCCGCTCGCGCTCAGGGCGCGAACAATCGCTTCAGCATCGCGCTCATCGGCCCCGGCGGCATGGGCACAGGCCACCTGCGCACGCTCGTGACGCGCAAGGACGTCGACATAACCTACGTGTGCGATCCTGACCGCAACCGGGCCGGCGCCGCCGCGGAGCTTGTGCAGAAAGCCATGGGCCGCGCGCCGCGCGCCGTCGCCGATATGCGCCGTGTTCTTGAGGACAAAACCGTCGATGCGGTCTTCATTGCCACGCCCGATCACTGGCACGGGCCGGCGACCATCTTGGCCTGCAACGCCGGCAAGCACGTCTATGTCGAAAAACCGTGCTCGCACAACATCCGCGAAGGCCGGCTCATGATCGAAGCCGCCCGCAAGAATCGCCGCATCGTCCAGGTCGGCACGCAAAGCCGCAGCACCGAGACGGTGCGCACGGCGCTGCAAATGCTTCGCGAAGGCGCCATCGGCGACATCCTGGTCGCCAAGGTCTGGAACAGCCAATTGCGCCGCAGCATCGGCCGCGGCAAGCCCAGTTCGCCGCCGGAACAACTCGACTATGACCTTTGGCTCGGGCCCGCGCCCATGGTGCCGTATCAAGCCAACCGGGCCCACGGCGTTTGGCGCTGGTGGTACGACTATGGCGCGGGCGACATGGGAAATGACGGCGTCCACAACATCGACCTCGCTGTCGGCGGCCTCGGCGTCGATACACACCCGACGATGATCACCGCGCTCGGCGGCAAGTATTTCTTCGACGACGATCAACAGTTCCCGGACACGCAGACGGTTGTTTGCGAATACCCTGCCGCCGACAAGAATGGCCGCAAGAAGCAGCTCATTTTCGAGCAGCGCATCTGGTCGCCCTATGTGCAAGAAGGCTACGAGAACGGCAACGCCTTTTACGGCACAAACGGCATGCTGATCCTCGGCCACACGGTCGGTTGGCGGCTGTACGGCCCGCGCAACAAAGAGATCAAGACCATGACCGGCCAAGTGAACCTGCCCGCCCACCACGACAATTTCTTCGAGTGCATCCGTTCGGGCCGGCAACCGCACGCCGACATCGCGATCGGCCATCTGTCGGCGTCGATCTGCCATCTGGGCAACATCGCCACGCGCATGGGCAAGGTGTTGCAGTTCGATCCGAAGACGGAGCAAATCACGAACGACAAGGAA
>JAKEHV010000467.1 GCA_022614915.1 Gemmataceae bacterium
AGGGAACGACACCGGACCCAATCACGATCAAGAATTCCTGCTTGGCTCTATGTCCGTGGACGAAGAAGTCCGGCTGCTGGATTTGGTCGGCGGCCTCGGCTCGTTTGAAGTCGCGTTTCCGCTTTTGAGCCACCTCATGTCGCTGCGGCCGCATAGCCAGGCGGCGCTGACGGCGTATTTCGGCGCCGCCCTCGTCCGGGGCAAAGATCTCATGGACCGCTTCGCGTGGGACGAAGCGTACTCGCTGTTGTCGAGCCTGCACCGCAAGCTGGAAAGCACGCAGACCAAGCTCGACAACCTATCGCTTTTGGCGCTTTTCAACATGCTGGGAACGTGCTCGTGCCTCTTGCAGGATTTTGAGCGCGGCGCCTGGTATTTCCGCTCCGCACAGGAGGTCTTTCAGCGCGAACAGTTGGCCAACCCGTCCGCGGCCAAGTATTTCAATGCCCAAGGCGTATACCAGGGCGCCTGGCTGGAACAGAACCTCGCGCTTGCCTACGAGTGGCACGGCAAGCTCGACAAAGCCGAGTCGCACTGGAACCGCTATTTCGATTACCTCGAGCACTATTTCGCTCAATCCAAGCCGCCGGACTATTTGCCCAGTCTGGCCTTCGAAGGGTTGATGCGCCTGGCCGACGTCTATTCGCGCAAAGAGAAGTGGTCGACCGCGCTGGGTTTCTTACAGCGGGCCCACCGCGTCCGGCCCTCCGACTTTGACGTGTTGGAGCGGCTTTTTACGCTTTACTCCCAATTGAAAAAGCCCGACGAGGCAAGACGCATCCTGCGCCGCTTGCGCGAGGCCAGGCCGAACGATCCGCAAGTGGAGCTTTTCGAGCTGGACACGCGCGAGCTGCGCTCTCCCGAAGACGTCGACCGTTTGTTGTCCGACATTCGCCGGGTGCTGCAGCGCCACACCGGCGACTTGCGCGTCGAAGAGCGCTCCGGTGCGATGATCAACAATCTGGTGCCGGCTTTGGAAAAACTGGGCGAGCAGTTCACGGCGCAAATCAACAAAGTCATCGACCAGATGCGGCGGCTGCCCAGCTACCAGATCAACTGGCCGGTGGTGCGCAACGTCATGCGCGACCTGGAGGAGAAGTTCTTTCAGCTGCGGCGCGTGTCGCAGAAAGTGCTGTCGCTTTTGACGAACGACGACCTCAGGCGCGACGTGAGCAGCCTGGTGAACCACTGCGACCGCAAGATCGACCAGTGCCATTCGCTGGGGGAATGATTTTCCTGTTTACGTTTCGCGCTCGCAGTGTCCCACGCGGCCGCTTGTTGATGTGAGCGCGAAACGTAAACGCGCGAAACGTAATCGGGCTTGCTCCATCGTTGTGATCCCGGGACAATGAAGGAACTCCATTTCGAGTGACCTTATGGCCCAAGCGATTGTCGATCCCGCGGAAATCCGGCGCTTTGCCCATCAATTGAAGCAATTCAACGAGGACCTGCGCGACAAGCTGGCGGTGCTGCACGGCCAACTCGTCGGCCTGGGCGACAGCTGGCGCGACCAGGAGCACGAGCGCTTCACGCAGGAATTCGAGCAGACCATGCACGTCCTCGAGGCCTTTATGGCTTCCGCCGACCAGCACGTGCCGTTTCTGTTGCGGAAAGCGGAACGGGTCGAGGAGTACTTGCAGCAGAAGTGAACTAATCAAACCATGAACCCTTCCGCCAACGTCCAAGCGATCAGCGCCTTGAGCGATTTCCGCGCGGCTTTGATCAACTTCTCCGACCAGGCCAAGCAAGCCCTGTCCATGCTGGACATGGACATTCGCCGCACCTTCGATTTTCTCGACGAGCAGCTTGGCCGTTGGCAGGCGGCGGCGCGCAAGGCCGAGGACGGCGTCTTCCAGGCCAAGACCGAGCTCGCGCGCCGCAAGATGATGAAGATCGGCGACCGCACGCCGGACACCAGCGAACAGGAAGAGACGCTCGCACACGCCAAGGCGCGGCTGGAATTCGCCCAGGAAAAGCTGGCGGCAACCCAGCGCTGGCTGCGCGACCTCCCCAACGAGCTCATCGATTATCAAGGCCCGTCCAGGCAATTGCAGGGTTTTCTCGAAGCCGACGTGCCGCGCATGACCGCCTTCCTCGATCAGAAGATCGCGGCGCTTGAGGCGTATCTCAACGTCGGCAAATAAGCCCCGCTCCAATAGAATGATCGTTCTTGAAAAACAGAATTCGAAAGGACCTGCGCCATGATTCGCATTGTGATTGCCGTTGTGCCGATCTTGTGTCTTGGGTTTTCCGCCCCGTCCCGCGCCGGCGACAAGGACAAGGTGATCCTGCCATTCAACGGCTCGGACCTTAAAGGCTGGAAGCTCAAAGGCGACCCCAAGCGCAGCCAGTGGGTGGTGGGCCGGGCGGTCCTGAACGAGGACAAGCCGAGCGAGTTTGTCGTGACGCCGATCAATCCCGCGGCGGACGGCGGACCGCGGGCGCGCGCGATCGTCAACGCCAAAAGCGGCGGCATCGACATCTACACCGAAGAGAAGTTCGGCGACTGCATTATCGAAGTCGAATTGATGGTGCCCAAGGGATCCAACTCCGGCATCTACGTCATGGGCGAGTACGAAGTGCAAGTGCTCGACAGCTACGGCAGGGCCAAAGTGGGACCGGGCGACCTGGGCGGGCTGTACGGCGCCTCCGCGCCCAAGGTCAATGCCGCCAAGAAGCCAGGCGAATGGCAGAAATTCGTCATCGATTTCCAGGCGCCGCGCTTCGAGGGCGGCAAGAAAACGAGCAACGCCAAGTTCGTGCGCGTGGTGCTCAACGACCAAGTGATTCACGAAAACGTGGAAATGAAGGGACCGACGCCCAGCGGCGTCACCGGCAAAGAAGCGCCGACCGGGCCGATCATGTTCCAGGGCGACCACGGCCCGGTGTCGTATCGGAACATCAAGATTACGTTGAAGTAATCCATCACCGTTTAGCGTTCGGGTCGTCCCTCCGGCGACTCGAACGCTAAACGGCAGGAGTTTCCATGTACGAGCATTGGATCGCGGAAAAGATGCGGCGCGTCGAGGTTTCCGGCATTCGCAAGGTGTTTGAGCTGGGCCAGAGCCTAAAGGACGCAGTGAACCTCAGCATCGGCCAGCCCGATTTCCCCGTGCCCGCGCCCATAAAGCAAGCCGCCCAAAAGGCCATTGACCGCGACCAGAACGGCTACACCCTCACGCAAGGCATCCCTGAGCTGCGCGCCAAAATCCAAGCGAGCCTCGAGCGCCGCTATCCCGGCTACCGCGACCGCGACGTGGTTATCACCAGCGGCACCAGCGGCGGACTTGTCCTCGCGCTCACCTGCACGCTCAACCCCGGCGACGAAGTCATCGTCTTCGATCCGTACTTCGTCATGTATCCGCATTTCATCACGATGGCCGGCGGAACGTCGGTGCTCATCGACACCTATCCCGATTTTCGCATCGATATCGGCAAGGTGCGCGCCGCTTTGTCGCCCACGACCAAGGCGATCGTCGTCAACAGCCCGGGCAATCCCACCGGCGCGGTCTATGACCGCGACACGCTGCGCGAGCTGGCACAGCTCGCGCACGAGCGCAAAGTCCTGCTCCTCAGCGACGAAGTCTATAGCGCCTTTTGCTTCGATCAGCCCTTTGTCAGCCCAGCCGAGTTCAACGAAGACGCCGTGGTGTTCGACGGGTTCAGCAAGAAGTACGGCATGACCGGCTGGCGTCTGGGCTATTGCCACGGACCCAAGCGGCTCATCGAGGAAATGATCAAGTTGCAACAGTTCACCTACGTGTGTGCTCCCAGCATGGTGCAGCACGCGGGCGTCGTGGCCTGGGACACGGACGTGTCCGCGATCGTCGCCAGCTACAAGAAAAAACGGGATAGGATCGCCGCGGGTTTGAAGGATCGGTTCGAAGTGGTCACGCCGGGCGGAGCGTTTTATGTCTTTCCCAAGGCGCCGTGGGGGACCGGCAGCGAGTTCGTGGCCGAGGCGATCAGAAACAGCGTGCTCGTCATCCCCGGCACGACCTTTAGCCGGCGCGACACGCATTTTCGCATCAGCTATGCGGCCAGCGACCAGACGCTCGAGCGCGGCATCGAGATTCTGAATCGGATAGCGCGCAGATAACTGCTTAAACAGGAATCAACGAGCCAGGAGCATTCCATGTTGCGTCAACGGCAGCCAAGACCAGGCGAAAGCAAAACGATCAGCGTTTGCGCCATCATTTTTGTCGTCATTGGCATCGTCATTTTTCAAATCTTCGGCAAACAGTGGTTCCCGGACCCACCCGATGGCGGCTTCGCCTGGCAGCGCGTGATGTGGTCCGGCATTGTAGGCGCGGTAAGCGCATTAATAGGCGCCGGCGTCGGCATTGTGATCGACAAATTGATCAAGAAGTAGCCGGCGCGAGCAGGGCTACTTGGCCGCGCTTGGTCGAAATACGAACTCCTCCTCCTTGACCTCCCCTTTGCGCTTCATCGCCAGATAAATGCGCAAGCCGCCGTCGGAGTTTTTGCGAATGGTCAGTCCGTTGAAATAGGCCTCGTTGGTTCCCATTTTGACCAGCGGGAATTTCACGAATTGGTCCTTCTCTTCCCAGCCTTTGAATTGCGGGTCGAAGTGGCGGATCTTGAGCAGCAGGCTGCCGTTCTCTTCCGCGATCGTCATGAACTCGGTGAAAGCGAGCTTGTCCGCCTTCACCAGGCGAAACATGCCCATCATGCTGCCGGCCAAGGGCGGACTCCAGATTTCCTCGCACACGCCGCCCAGGCCTTCGCCGCGCCACGCGCCCGCGAGCCATGCGATGTCGGCGATGGCGGCTTTGGGAGATTCCGCCTTGGGATCAAGTTTGAGTGTGTTTGGCGTCGACGGCAACTGTGCCGTCAATGCGCCCACAAGAATAAACAGGAAAGCAGCCGTTCCGATAAATCGCCAAAAAACACACATTCGAAGCTCCATTAGTTTCAAAAGCGCCGAGGAAACGACAGAAAGAATAATAGTAGTACGATCAATCCAATGATTTCGAGGACACCGAGGACCAAACCGACTATGGCGTGCGCCATTCCCTTGGCTTCAGGGTTCTTGGTGGCGTAGGCGATGCCGATGCCGCCGAAGATAACGGACAACAAAGCCGTGAGGCCGCCGCCCACGAACATGAGGATGAAAATAGCAGGGTGCGGATTCGCAATACTGTACATCCAAAGCGCCAAGCTGCCCAAAATGACGATGAGGCCGCCCATGCCGCAGTAGTAGCCGGCCAGCGCCCAGCCGTTTTTGTAGGGGATGAGGCCGGCCCCGCGCCGG
>JAKEHV010000468.1 GCA_022614915.1 Gemmataceae bacterium
ACAGAGCCGGGTTGCCCCCCGGCTTTTTCTTTGGGCGCGCGAGTTGCAATTCCCCCTGCGCGTCGATTAAACTGTATCCAATCCCCCATGGGAGGTCGGTGTGCCATGAGGAAGTCTCTTTGGGCTTTCGCGGCCATGGTGTCGATTGTTGCCGGTTGCAATGAGGATGCGACTCCTACGAAACAGGAGAGCGCCAAGCCTTCCGCCCAGACCGGTGAAACCAAGAAGGTCGAGGTCGGTAAGAACGTATATCTCGAGGTAAAAGGCGACAAACGCCGGGTGCTGGTCAACGCGACGGTTTGCTTGCGGCAAGGGCAACTCGAGCAGTTCCTGACGCGCAAGCGCACCAAGGAGCACGAAGCGGTGCTCGCGGCGGAGGTCGATGCCCGCGACATTCATACGGCTTTGGTGCTGGCGCGGGCGGAGCCGGGCAAACCGGTGACATTTCGGCCAAAATACGCGCCCGCCTCCGGGCCCGTCATCAAGGTGAGTGTGGAATACACGGACAAGGGCAAAAAAGTCCAACGCTTGGCGCAAGAGTGGATTCGCAATATCAAGACGAAAAAGGACATGGAGCAGGATTGGGTGTTCGCCGGCAGTCTCTTGATCCCCGATCCGTTGGACCAAACCAGGAAGCCGTTTTACGCCGCCAACGACGGCGACGTGATCTGCCTGTCGAATTTCGACACGGCAATGCTTGACTTGCCGGTGGAAAGCTCGACCAACAACGTCGATTTGTTTTTCGAAGCGCATACCGAGCGCATCCCGCCGCTGGAAACTCCGGTCTTGGTGATTCTGGAGCCGGCGCTGGGCAAGAAGTAAGCAAAGAGAGACTCGCCATGCCTACGTTTTCGTGCCCCAAGTGCAACAAGGTATTGCGAACCAGCGGCCCCATTCCCGCGGGGAAAATGGTCAAGTGTCCGGGCTGCGCCGCAACCTTCGCGCCACAAGTCGAAGAAGACGAACGCGTCGCCACGGGCATTCAAAACCGGCCGACAGTCAACATGCCGGCGCGCAAAGCCGCGGCGCCGCTAGGGCGCCGCGACGAGGACGACGACGAGGATCGGCCCGTGCGCAAGAAAGCCGCCGCGCGCTACGAGGACGACGACGAGGAGGACGCGCGTCCAATCCGAAGGCGCTCCGCGCGCGACGACGAGGAGGACGACGACCGGCCACGCCGCAAGAAAAAGAAGAGATCCAGCAGCGGCGCGGGCATCGGCTTGTTCTTGCTCGTGGGCGGCGTGGTATTGCTGTTAGGCGGCTTCGGCGTGACCGCGTTTGTTTGGCCCGGCTTCTTGCGCTCGGGCGGCGCGAGCGGACCAGCAAGCCCATTGCATGCTTTTATCCCCGCCAACAGCGATTTCGTCGTCGGCATGAATATGGCCTCGATGAACCAGAAACCGGGATTTCGCCAAGGCTTCGAGCAGGGACTGATGATGTCTGGGCAAGTCAATCCCTCGGTCATTAACCTGATCAAGGACGCCGATAAGGGTTTCGTCGCTGGCAATGCGGGCACGCAGCATGCTGTGAGCGGCTTTACCAGCCTGACAGAACTGGACGAAAACAAGATTCTGCAAGCGTTTCCCGGCGGCGCGTTTGCGACCATTCAGGGCAAGCGCATCCTGCGCCGTGGCTTTGAATTCGTCCATCTCGCCGACGCCAAAACCTTTATCATGGCGAAAATGCCCGAGCCGGACTTTCTCAAGCTTCTAGACAGCAAGAATGTGCAACTGCCTCCTGAAATGGCTAACCAGCTCAACGCTTTGGGCAATTCGATGGCCTACGGCGTCATCAACATGCAAGCGCCGGCCATCCAGCAGAATTTGAACGTCGCTCCCATGATGCTGGGTAAGGGCGCTCCGAAGGGCCTAGATCAACTGCTCGGCGTGTTGCCGCGCTGCAAGTCGCTCGATTTCGCTGTGACCATGCCCAACAACGGCTTAAAGGTGCAAATCGGACTGCAATGCGCCAACGACGCTGACGCCACTCAAGCCGAAAGCGGCGTCAATACCGCTTGGGGGCAGGCCAAGCTGATGATGGCGATGGTGCCCTTGATGCCGGGCGGACAGCAAATGGGAGGAGCGCTGACCGAGCTTTCCAAAACTTTCACCGTGCGACGCCAGGGATCGGCTGTTTCCGTCTCCGCGGAACTGTCGGAAAAGAGCTTGAACGACCTTCAGCAATTGCAGGGCGTCATGGGGCCAGGCTTCGGCCCTCCTGGGTTTGGCCTCCCGGGTCTTCCTCCCGGCGGCCCGCCCGGCATGCCCCCCGGCTTCAAGGGCAAGATGCCGCCTATCCAGCCCAAGCGCTAGTCCGTCTCTTGTCATTGGTCATTCGTCCCAGGCGGGCATACGCTACCAATGACATTCGAGGCGCGCGCCATGAAGAAATCCCTCGCTTGGCTCGAAACCAACGACGCCAACCTGGTCGCCGACCTTGGCAAGCTCGTCGCCATCCCCAGCATCAGCACCGACGGCGAGCACCAAAAGGAAATCGACCAGGTCGCGGAACTAACCTGCGAGCAGATGCGTCACGCCGGCCTCACCAACATCGGCGTCCTTAGATCGGGAAACTCCAATCCGTACTCGTATGGCGAATGGCTCGGCGCTCCGGGAAAGCCGACCGTCTTCCTCTATGCCCATCACGACGTACAGCCCATCAATTTTACAGAGGATTGGAAGTCCGATCCATGGACGCTGACCGAGCGCGACGGCCGTTTCTATGCTCGCGGCGCGGCGGACGACAAAGGCGCCATCACGGTGCAACTGGGCGCTATTGCATCGTGGCTGAGGACCACGGGCGCCTTGCCGGTCAATGTGAAGATGCTGGTCGAAGGCGAAGAAGAGGTCGGTTCGCGCAATCTGCAATCGTTTTTCCAGGAGCACAAAGAGCGTTTGCAATCCGACGTCATCGTCGTTTGCGACACGGGCAACATCGAAACCGGCATGCCCTGCATCACCTATTCGCTGCGCGGCATTGTCGGTTGCATCGTCGAGGTACAGAGCGCCACCAAACCAGTCCACAGCGGCATGGCGGGCGGCTGGCTCGCGGACGCCGCGCTTGCCCTCAACGTCATTCTGTCGCGCCTCTACTGGAAGAACGGCAAGATCCCGATTCCCGGTTTCTACGACAAGGTGCGCAAACCTACTTCGAAGGAGCGGCGCGTATTCCGCAAGCTGCCGGGCGACGAGGCGAGCTGGCGTAAGGACTTGGGCACGCTCGACGGCGTCGGGTTCGCCTTGCAAAAAAACGTCCATCCCTACGAGCAAACCTGGCGCCTGCCCGCGATCACGGTCATCGCCCAGGAGGCCAGCTCGATCAAAGGGGCGTCGAATCAGGTGTTGCCCAAAGCATCGGCGTTCGTGAGCTGCCGGATCGTGCCCGACCAGGAGCCGGAAGAAGTGTTGGAGCAGTTAAGGGCCGTGCTGACGAAAGATCCGCCCTGGGGCGTAAAGGTGAACGTGAAGCTCGTGGGCGACGTGAAATGGTGGATGACCGACCCGCAAGGCCCGGCGTTTTCCGCCGCCATGCAAGCGCTTAAGAAAGGCTTCGGCACGAAGCCGGTGGCGATCGGCTGCGGCGGCTCGATCGGCTTCGTCGGCCCGCTGGCGGAACTCTTCGGTGGCGCGCCCGCGCTGCTTTTGGGCATCGAGGATCCCCAGACCAACGCCCACGCCCCCAACGAAAGCCTGCACGCCGGCGACTTTCGCAAGCTGACCGCGTCCTTGGCGCATCTCTTCGACAACTTGGGAGCGTTGCCCGACGGCAAAGTGAAAGCGGAACCCGCAGCCGTTGCCGCACCAGCATAGTTCAACCGAAACTGGTGTTCGGACGATTGCAAGAAAATGACACTAGGGCGGCGCCGTTCATTTCTCTCTTCGCCGCAACGTCACGCGCCATGGACTTTGTGCCGCGACAACTTCCCATGCATGGGAATCGGCGAAGCGCTTGGCGTGTTCGTCGGCGCGTTTGGCTTCCAGGTCGCGGGCATGGATGTGAAATGCGTAGCGCAGTCGCAGGGCTTGGCCTTTGACGAGATCATAGCCGTCGCGCAGGCAGAAAGCGGGTGACATCCAGCCGTCGTCGCGGACGTGCCAGGAGGTGGGATAGCGCGGGTTGGCGGCGTGGTCGAACCAGGTGACGCCTTCCCAGTTTTCGCCGGCAATAGGTCCGCTGTAGTCCATCCAGCGGGCGGGCTTGGCGAAGACGGCTTTTTCGCCACGGGCGCCTTCCGAATTGGTGAGCCTGCCGCCTCCGTACTGAGCGCTCAGGCTCGCCGCCACGCGCAAGCCGACAAAGCCAAAGTTGGTGCGCGGCAGTGCCAGCTTTTCGAGCGGTGAGGTGAACGAAGTTTGCAATTCAAGCCAGCCTTCGCCGGCCGCCAAGGGCCGATACAACGCGATCAACTCTTGCTGCATCAAGCGGACCTTGTGAGCGTCCCACCAACCGAGCCGGACCACGATGCCGGCTTCGTCCGCGCCGTCTTGATAATGGACCCAAGCTTCCTGGCGAATTTGCTGAGTGCCGCCGCGTTCTTCCCAAAAGTTGACGCCGCCGACGTTGTTGTGCCCCCACCACAGCGAGCGGTGATGATCGTGGTCGGGCGCGGCCGGATGCCCCATGCGCGTCAACGACCGTCCTGATGGACCATTGAGCGGATAGAAGAAGGGCCGCGGATAGCGCGGCGCGAAATGCCAGCGCAGCCGTTCTTGCCCTTCGACTTGAAACGAAACCTGGTCGTCGGGCAGCGGCACGATTTGGACGCGCGGGATGGAATGCGGCATTCTTGACAGTCCAAAGCCGAAATCCGAATGTCGAAATCCGAAATAAACTCAAGACTCTAAAAAGGAAATCCAAAACGAAGGCATTTTCGTTTGGCTATTTCGTATTTGAGTTTGGCGTTTGTTTCGGATTTCGGATTTCGATATTCGGATTTCTTTCTTAGTTCTTCTGCTTGCCCGTGATGATCTTGATGGCTTGGTTTGCGGCTTGGCTGAGTTTCTTGTCGGTCTTTTCCTTGGCGATTTCGCGCAGCGCGGGCAGGGCGGATTTGGCTTCGGCGCCGAATTGGCTCAAGGCCGACATGACAGCCAGCTTGACGCTGAAGTTCTTGTCTTCCAGTGCTTTCGTCAAAAGCGGCACGGTGTCTTTCGCCTCCGGGGAGATGTAGCCCAGCGCCTCGGCCGCTTTGGCGCGCACGCCGGCGTCCGTGTCCTTCTCCAAGGCTTTCTTCAGGGGCTCGACCGCCTCGGCGACGTCGGAGCGCTTGATAGCGCCGCGCTTGCCCAGCATCTCGGCGGCCAAGGCGCGGTCTTTGGCGCTGGCCGATTTCTTGAGCATCTCCAGGTATTTGGGCACGTCTTCCTTCTTGGGAGCCGTCCCGCCGCCGCCCCATGCCACCGTTAAAAGGCTCAATAGCGTGATTCCGGCCGCGCTTGCGACTTTCATTTTGGTCCCTCGGTTTGGTTGCAACCCTTGCCCCTTTCCCCTGTTCATTAAACCACGGGTATGGGCGGAAGGCACGAGAAAAGCAGGTTTTTCTACGGCCCAAGCGTAGGTGACCTGCCATATTTTGCTCGATTAAGTTAAACTACTAAATTTAGTCGAGCAACTAAGTTTCCCAGAGCGCGGCGGTCGCGGCGGCATTACAGAGTCTGGGCTATTGTCGCCGAATTCGTTCCCAATCTGATCCAACACGTTCATTGAATACCACTCAATCTCCCAGTCGGACTTCTTGAGGACGACTTCCCATTGTGCTTCCATGAGTTCCGCCAAGCTCGGGTCGTGTTCGCCGTC
>JAKEHV010000469.1 GCA_022614915.1 Gemmataceae bacterium
AAGCCCGTGTTTTTCTGGCAAGCCCGCTGACGGTGGCGGCGAGCGCGGTGACTGGGACGATTGCCGACCCGCGGGATTGCATGCAGTAATTCTTTTGAGAGGTTTCCATGCGCAGAATCAAAATCATAATCGAGAAACATAAGGACGGCTATGTCGCATATCCAATTAGTCTAAAAGGAGTCGTTGTCGGTCAAGGCGACACTTACGAGAAAGCCCTCGAGGATGTGCGCTCTGCAATCCGGTTCCACGTTAAGACTTTCGGAAAGAAAGTCCTTGACGGCAACGATACGGTGGAAGGTGGCCGAGGCTGACGTCGCCGTCTAATGGCGAAGTTCCCCAAGGATGCGCCGAAGCGAAAGGTCGTCAAGGCTCTCGAGAAGCTTGGGTTTCGATTGGTCCGACAACGGGAACATATCGCCATGGTGCGCGATAACGAGGACGGAACCGAAACACCCTTGACAATGCCAAACCATCCCAAAATCAAAGGATCGACGCTCAGGTCCATCTGCACTCAATCCGGCATCACGAGAAGTGATTTCTTGAAAGCATTCAAGCAGTCTTGAAAATGGAGCCCCGAACGACATGCAACAACTGATAACTGGCAAAGCTTTCGTGCTTGGCGACAACATCGATACCGATCAGATCATCCCTGCCCAGTATCTGACATTCAACCCGTCCATTCCCGAAGAGTACAAGATGTTCGGCAAGTACGCGCTTTCGAGCGTGCCGCCGGCGCAGGCGGGGTTGCCCAAGGGACGCGTGCCGTTTCACACCAAGGACGAGTTTGTTTCCGATTACAAGATCATCCTTGCCGGCAAGAATTTCGGCTGCGGCTCGTCACGCGAGCACGCCCCCATTGCACTCAACGCCGCCGGCATCGAAGCGGTCATCGCCGAGTTCTATGCCCGCATCTTTTTCCGCAATGCCGTTAACGGCGGCTACTTGATCCCGTTTGAGTCTGTGGAACGACTTTGCGAGCGCGTTTGCACAGGCGATGAATTGCAGATCGACTCGGAGAAGAGCGCGCTCACGAACAAGACGACCGGCGAAATTTGGAAGCTGAAACCCCTCGGCGAAGTGGCCCCGATCATCGAAGCCGGCGGCGTCTTTAACTACGCCCGCCAAGTGGGCATGCTCAAATCCTAGAAGTAGCGGAATTCGCAAGAGTTCTTGCGAATTCCGCTGCGGGACACGTACTCTACTGTTTTCGTTTCAAGGTCATTTCCATCTTGGGACCACTTGGCTCCGTGGACACGTTGGACGTGGTCCCCATCGAGAGCCTTAGCGTGTCGCCGTCCATTTCGTAGGTTCCCGCCGAGTGCGTCGCATTTGGCGGTCCGTCCAGCGGCGTCAAGCGGATCTTCTTGGGTTGCGCCGACGGATCAAGAATGATGGTGCAGCGGCTGGTGTTATGCTTGTGTTTGTTGGTAAGCCGGTCGCCGGCGAAGATGAACTCGGTCTCTTTCATAGCGTTGGGCACCTGCTTCCCATCATGCATTACAGCGGTCACTATCCAGTTTCCTTCGAGTTTTTTCATCTCGCGCAGTACATCGAGACGCAGTGATTCGTTCATGGTGACGACAATGTTCTTGTAGCGCTCGTCGTGGGGTGAGTCCATGACGGACACCTTCGGTCGGACGTTGACGATTGGGCTGGCATGGACGAGTTCCTTCATTGCCCCGAGCTTTTCCTCGGCGGCGCGCACGTCTTTGTCATCAAAGGCTTGGCCCGGATAGAGCGGCAGGTTGTCGCGGATGACGGAGTCCGGAATCCGCGTATTGCCGATGATGTGGATTTCGCCGACCAGGTATTCCGCCTTCTCCTTGGGCTGAGCAGGATCGGTTAGCTTGGCGAGAAACTCAGACGCCATTCGGGCTTGTTTCGTGGCCGGAAAACGGCGTTGGACGAGTTCATAGTAAAACCGCGCGGAAGCCAGATGTCCGCTGCGTAGATAGAATTCGGCGGTTGCCAGGTGGCGCTGCGCTTCGTTGCCGCGCGCACCCTCGATCTCGCGTCTCTGAGTGGGAAGCTGCGGCGCTTGCTCTACAGTCGGCGCGGGGATCGACGGAGGCGGCGGTAAATCGGATGTTGGAGGAATGGGCCCGGCGTGCGCGGGAATCGTCGTCGGCGTGCCCGGGCGGGCCGGCAAAACAAAAACCAACGTCCCTTCCTTGATAAGACGCATATGCAACGGATCGATGTCGCGCGTGCCGAACACCACGAGAGCGGCGGTCTCGGACTTTAGCCACTTGGACATGTCTTTCGCATCGAGCTTGCGTAAGCGCGTGTCATACACTTCCACTTTGCTTCGATCAAAGCGATCTGTCCGGAGCATGTGGACGTATTCGTTATACGTCACGATCTGCCGTTGACCGGCGAATGCCTGCCTTGGCTGGACGACGGGCTCATTCGTCTTCACCACGACTACCTTCCCCTTTTCCAGGCTGACCAGCGCTTGCATCGGCGCATGCCCGGTCGGCAGCCGGCCGTCGTTATTCTCGAGAACGGCGTCGTCCGCTACGCGCGAGTTTTCAGCCGGCGGCTGGGCGCCGGCCTGCGTGCCTGCGCCGCCCGTGAGGCCGCCCAGGCCCAAGCCGAGCACGCCGACAAGCAAAAGTATCGCGGAAACGTTCTTGATCTTGTTAAGCACCATGGCTCGAAGCACTCCTTTTGCCAGAGCAAAGACGTGGAGGGGAATGAGGCCGGCAGCCCTGCCGGCCGCGAACAGAAAAGCGGTTTGGACGGTTGCCGACACCAGCGGCGCGGACACGACGGCGGCGGACGCGGCCTCAGCGCAAACCAGCATCCACGCGCCGGCGGCAAAGGACACGCCACGGCGAGCTAAGCGCTTTTGCACCAAAGCCCGGCCATGCTGCAAGCGGGTGGCGACAGTGCCTTCGGGACACCCCAGTTGCCGGGCCGCTTGTTTGCGCGTCTTGCCTTCGAGATCGCAGAGCACGATAGGCAAGCGGTATTTTTCGGGGAGGCGATTGATTTCCCGGTCGAGCAGCGCAAGCCATTCGGCGTTGGGCGCGTCGGCCGCCCCGGGCACATCGTGGAGTGGTTGCTGTTGGGCGCGGCGTCGGTCCTTCATGGCTTTGGCCTTGAGCGAGGTGCGGTAGGCCACGCCGTAAAGCCAGGGGCCCACGCGCTCGCGCGGGAGAATCGAATCCGCCTTCTTGATGAGCACAAGAAACGTGGCTTGAAAAGCGTCGTCAGCATCGTGAAGATCACGCAACACGCGGCGGCAAACGCCGAGGACCATCGGGCCGTGCCGGCGCACCAGAGCCGCGAAGGCCGCCTCTTCGCGCTCGGCGAGAAAGCGCTCCAAAAGTTGGGCGTCGGAAAGCGCGGCGTCGAAAGCCGTCTGCCTCAGCCGCCGTACCACCGCGCGGACCCGCGCGCTCGCCATGTTGCCACCCTCCTGGCCGGCAATGCGTGGGGCAGACATTCTTGTCTGCCAAGGTATAGCAGGCAAGAATGCCTGCTCCACTTCTCCTACATACTATTGCCCGGCGACCGCCAGACGGATTTCTTTTTTGCGTCGGCGCGCCAAAATGCAAAGTGCGCCGACTAATGTATGAGAAGTCGCCGCACTCCGAAAAACCAAAGCGGCGGAATAGCGCCGCACTCCAAAGTTCATGCCGAAGCAGCAACTAAACGGCGTTTTGCAGCAGGTCCGCAAGCTGGCGGCAGTGCAGTCTTGCCGCGGGCTGAGCGACCGTGAACTGCTCGCGCGCTTTGTCCAAGCCAGCGACGAGTCCGCCTTCACGATGCTGGTCGAGCGCCATGGCCCGCTGGTGCTCGGCGTGTGTCGGCGGGCGCTCGGGCATCACCACGACGCCGAGGACGCCTGCCAAGCTACATTCCTCGTGCTGGCGCGCAAGGCCGCCTCGATTAGAAAGACGGCTTCTTTGTCGAGCTGGCTGCACAGCGTGGCCTGCCGGATGGCGGTGAGCCTGAAGCGCGACCAAGCGCGCCGCCGCCGCCGGGAAAAGAATCGTGGGGCAGGCATTCTTGCCTGCCGGCAGACAGGAATGTCCGCCCCACAGGACAAAGAGTTGACCTGGTCCCAGGCCCAAGCCCTGCTCGACCAGGAACTGGACCTGTTGCCGCCCAAGTATCGGACGCCGCTCATCCTCTGCTATCTCGACGGCAAGACACGCGACGAGGCCGCGCACGAATTGGGCGTCTCGATCGGCAGCTTGCACGGTTTGCTTGAGCGCGGCCGAACTCAGTTGCGCGACCGGCTGACGCGACGCGGCGTGACCTTGCCGGCGGCATTACTAAGCACGTCGCTTGGTATGTGCGGAAATGCCGCGGCGCTGTCGCCGACGCTGGTCGTCGCTTCGGCGCATGCGGCCTTGGCTCTGGCGACCGGGCAACCGCTCGCGGCCGGCCTCGTTTCCTCGCAAGTTCTATCTCTCTCAAGGGAGGTTTTGAAAACCATGTTCCTTGCAAAACTGAAAATTGGCGTGGCTATGGTCGTGTGCACCGGGCTCTTCGTCGCGGCTCTGGGCGGCTCGTTCCTGCCCGCCGGCTTGGCCCAAACCGCTGCCACGGGCGGACAGTACGTCGTCGCCACCGAGAAAACCGAAAGCGACGAAGAGTTTGTGCGCCGCCTGAGCAAAGACCTGCGCGGCCATGACCCGAGTCCCGCGGAGGTGCACTTCTTCCGCGCCAGCAAAGACGCGGGAAAAAGGCAAAAGATTGTTGATTTGTTCATCCAAGAGCGGCAGGCGAAGAAGGATGCGGAGAAAAAATTCAAGGTAACTACCACGAAGCAGGGCTTTTTCAGCACGCTGCAAGGCAGCGGAACTTCAAGCGGCACGCAGTATCTCAACACGACGGCTGCGCTCCAGGGCTTGGCCGCCAGCGGCACGATGCAATACCTAAACAGCGGCACGAATTCGCTGCAAGGCTTGACCGGCAGCGGCACGTTACAATACCTCGGCACGAATACGCTGGGGCAGCGCACGGGCGAATTAGCCAGGATTCAAAACAACTTCTATTCGAACCTGTTGACGCCGGCCAAGGAGAAAAAAGTCCTGGCGCTGATCGTGAGCGAATATCAAGACGCGCTGTTGAAGTTCATCAAGGACTACCCCAAGAACAGCGACCTGCCCGACGCCATGCTGCTCGTGGAGATGGTCTACCGCTCGCAGGGCAAGACGGTGGAAGCCGACGCCTGGGGCCAGAAGTTGGAAAAGGAGTATCCCAGCAGCAACGCCGCCAACTACCGCCGCGCACTTCGATCTCGGTCGGATCAAGAGGAGGTTTTTCAGTTTTACCAATCGTTTTTCGGCGATCAGGGGACAGTGCCGGCGCCCAAGGACAACGAAAAGAAGAAGTGAACACAAGTGGCACGCACGGCTCGTGCGGGCCACTTTTTGCCCCCTGTTGGCCCACACGAGAGAATTGCCACAAAATGATGATCTAGAACAACTTGCACTTCGCGAAAACACTCGTATGGGCCAACTCGTGCATAGGCATACCCCCACCACTTGTTGCCAACTGCTAACAAGTCTGTACGTGCGTGAAAGCGCTTGCATGTTAGCATATACTAACATACCAATTCTAGGTCTGGGTCTCGGTTTTTCGTCGCTGCCGGATAACTCTCGAACCAATACACGTCTCTTATGATGTGGCTGGCCGTCTTAGGAGAGCACACCATGAGCGGCGCTTGGGTTCATTGCGCGTGTTTTCGGTTCTCACCTCGTATTCGCCAAATCGGCTACCTGATGGCAGCGTTGCTGTTGGCGTTAAGCGCAAACCTGTTCGCGCAGGAGCGCCGCCCCGCGCCGCATTTCCAAGGCAAGGAGCTGCCCGAACCGCCCGCGCAGACCCAGCCGTGGCAGCCGCCCCAAACCACGTTGCCCAAGGATTTCGTGTCGGCGACGGAAGCCTTGTTTGGCGCCGGTTTGGCCGACCCGCGCGGCTGCGACTATCGCGTCATCAAGGTGGCCGTCGGTAATTGCTGGGACGGCGGCGGCAGTGTGGTCACCACGCATGGCTGGGTCCTGCCCGATGCCGTCGCCGGTCAGCGCTTTGCCGTGTGCTGGAACGGCCTTGTCTACCCAGCCTTGTCGGTCGGCGACAAAGCCGACTGGGACAAGGACGTCGAGTCCATGTTCCAATCGGAAAAAAACTGGAAAAAACGCGCGGCGAGAAGTCGGGTCAGAAACGGCGCATCAACCGCGAAACGGCCGAAGCGTCGCTGCTTTCGCACAATGACCTGTTGCCGCTCAAAGCGTGTTTGCTCCTTCGATTGGGCGAGGAAGAATCGGCCCGCAAGATCGCCGCGGCCTGGTATGGTCCGGACCTGGAATCCTTGAAAGATCCCCTTCTGGATTTGGCGGAAGATTGGCTGTGGGCCCTGTTCGATCGCGGCTTGTGCGCCCACATGCGCGGCGACGATCGCCTGGCGCTGGCGAGTTTTCGAAGATTGCACGACGGCTGCGGTAAAGTGGAATCGGCTGGCGTCCAGCGCGGACTGCCCAAACCGCAAGATGGCAATGGACAGCCCGCAGACAAATACTTCCAATTCTTCGGGGCGATGTCACATCTTTTGGAGGATCAGGAGCGGCGCGCCAAGGAACCACGCTCCGACAAACTTCCGAAAAAAGACGCCGATCCGCAAAAGCACATCCGCGCCTTGATTCGTGATCTGGAGAACATCGACGCCCGGCAGTGGGGCCAGCCGGGCGCGATTTCCCTGAACCTCGACGACCGGGTCGCCGCACTGGCCGCGCAGGGTCGGCCCGCCGTCGAGCCGTTACTCGAGTGTTTGGAAAAGGACCAGCGGCTGACACGCTCTGTCGGCTTTGGCCGTGATTTCTTTCGCTACCGCTATGTCGTCACCGTTGCCGAAGCAGCGCACGAAGCACTCAGCCAAATTCTCAATGTCGATAGATTCGGCGAAGGCAACCAGCGCTGGGATGTGCGCACGCCGGAAGGACAGCGCCAAGCCGCGGCGGCGATTCGCGCGCATTGGCAGCGCTTCAAGGACCGGCCGGCGCACGAACGCTGGATGACGCTGCTGACCGACGACGGCCTGGGCCGCGATCAATACCTGGAAGCCGCGCGGAAACTGCTGAATGCGCCGCGCAAGGAGCTGGAGAAGTTCCGCTCGCCCACCGTGACCGAAGCGCTCGTGCTGCGCGCCCGCGCGCTTTCCGAATCCGGGGCGCCGGGCTCCGAGCGCATGTGGTCCTTGGGAACCGCGAGCTCCATGGCGCTCCTGCTTGTGGATTGGGATGCCAAGGCTGCCGCCGAGGAATTGCCGCTACAGTTCGAGCGCTGCCGGGACTACTGGAACCAATACAAAGGCGACGCATTGGCATCGTCTTTCGCGAGTTTGAGCGAAGCCCGCGCCCGCTTCAAAGACCCGAAGGCATTGCCGGACTTCGGCGCCTGGCTGGCCTCGACCAAGCCGGAAGAGGTTTCCAGCTATCGTTGGGGCTTGTTCGCTCCCCTTTGGTCTTTTCCCGAAGATCCCGCCGCCAACCGCGCCGCCGCCGCCCTATTCGCCGACCCCAAATCACAGTGGCATGACTGGGCGCGCCGGCCGGACGAGCATTCCCAGGGCCACGAACTCATCACCTCGCCGCTCCTGGGTCTGGCGTCGTATCGCGAGATCGTCATTGAACTTCTTGCCGACAAAACCAAATGCGGCCTGGTCAAGTTGTCGGAGGGCGGCCACATTGAGTACCGCACCAAGGGATACACGAGCGGCCGCGGCTCGTATCGCGGCGATCCCTCCGCGCCGCCCGCTGGCACCGAGATTGAAATGCGCGTGTGCGATCTGGTCGCCGATTTGCTTTCCCAGATCAACGGCCTGCCCGTGGTCCAGCCCTATTGGCCGGAAGCCAAACGCGACCGGGCGATCACCGCCTGCATTCAAGCGCTGCGCCGCTACGGCAATCGCCTGCAACATGACGCCAAGATGCCGAAGCGGGAAAACCCGTCCGTCGCCATGTTTGTCTTCCCCGCGCTCGCCGAACCGGCGTCCAAGGAACACGTGCAATTCGGCCAGGCGATCTTCTCGTTGGACGGCTTGGGCAAGGCGCGGACCGTGCCCCTGCCTCAACGGCCGCTCAAGGCACGCTGGGTCGCCAACAAGGAGTATCCCGTCGAAGTGCAGTGGGCCAGCGCCGACGGCAAGAGCGGCTGGCGCACCGAATACTGGCAAGACGGGCTCGTCTGGCAAGCGGAAGAGGTGGTGCGCGACGGCCGCGCGCAACGATACTATGGCTTCGTCGGCAAAGGCCCGGTTGCCAGGGTGCCTGCGGAGGAAATCGAGTTTCCCGCGGAAGGTCGCTGGCAAGAATTGACCAAGGGTATCGACGCGATGACGAGTGTAGAGGGGAAGAACATCAGCCTGCGCTTGCGAAATCGCGCTGGGCTTGAACAATCGTTGCCGAAAAACTGGATTTCTAAGAACGCCCTGCGTGCAGGCCTTGAGCTGGTGGTGGAATACACCGAGAAATCCGATGTGCAACCCTGGCACAATGACGCAAAATGGCAGATGCTTAAAGGAAAACTGCTCGGCGGCTTCGCGGAGAAAGACGCCGGCTTGACGCTCGCTCCGACAGTCGACGCGGAAGTGCTGCGGCTGAACCTGGGTGATTACTTCGACTTGAAGAAGGCAGGCGCCTACCGGGCGCGCTTCGTGTTCACGTCGAAGGAGGGCAGCCGCTGGGAGGGAACGTCGCCGGATGCGTATTTCGTTGTGTCCTCGGATTGAAGATAGGGCTCATTCGCTGAACGCGCGTCGTTCTGGAATTGCGGCAGCCGAATAATTCACACCATTTCACATTCACTTTGGAGAAAAACCTGACCCATTCGGCTCGTCCTCGACGCCTTTTGGCGCTCCCTTCACGATGCCTTGCGCCCGCGGCGTTTCTGGTTCTTGCCGCCGGCTTTACGGTTTTTCTTGGTCTTTTGGTAAGTGTCAATCTCGGCCTTCAACTCCGCTATTTGATCAAGAGGGCCTTCGGCGTAGATCGCGAAATTGCGTTCGTTTGTCACGCGCCGGCGCAAGGACGCCAGAGCGCTCTCCGCCAAGGAAAGCTGTTCTTTGACGATTTTCAGCTCTGCGTCGTTTAGAATCATAGCGCCACCCGCACAAGACCTTTCGTCGAATTCGCTGGCCACCCGAACTGTTGACGCCATTTCATGTTGACGCGGGAAAAGAACTTGATCCAGTTCTGTTCGTCCTCAGTCCCTTCTGCAGCCAGGAACAGATCGAATCCGAGATCCTTCCTTACGCGCCGTTTGGACACCAAATTGTACTGGTACGGCTTCAAGTCTGCATCCCAGTCCCAATCCTTCGACAAAACCAGAATCAGATCGATGTCTTCCGGTTCGTCTACACAGCCCATCACGAAGCTGCCGTTGATGATCACGCTCTGCCCACAGCCGGCCTTCTTGACCGCAGCCAGGTAGTCACGCAGTTTCTTGAAAAGCGTGAGGCGCCGGTCGCTCTTCTGGAACCGGGCGAAAAGCGCTTCAACTTCCTCTAGCGACGCATCGTGTACACCGTTTGGCAGCAGTCCGCGGTCGTCCAGGGCGAGCGCCATTCACCCTCCCAAGCATGGGCGCCAAAGTGAGCTGGGTAAACGTGACCGACGATGACAAGGTGCGCATCTTTCTAAGTTTGATTGACGCTCCCGAACCTGAGATTCGCCGATTTGTCGCCGATCACTTACTGAGCTTCGATCGCCCGGAAGTTGCGCAAGGGTTGATCATTCTCCTTAACGATCCGGACGACGAAGTGTTCGACAGAGCGGCCAACGGAGCATCATCGCTCGACGAATCCGGCAGGGCGATGATTCCTGCCCTCAAGGCGATTCTACAGCAAGCTCAACCAGCGCGGCGTCTGCGTGCACTCCAGTCGCTGACATACGCGTGTGTGCGCAATCACGAATGGCTTAAGGAATTGTCAATGCTGTTAGACGATGATGATATAGCAATCCGCGTCGAAGCAACCCGGCTGGTATGCGATTGGTCGCGACTTCGTCACGGAAAGACGTGCGTTCCAAAGCTCGTGCAAATGTTGCAGGACGTAAATCCAGAATGCAGAATCGAGGCGGCTTACAGCCTTTGTTGCTTCGTCAAGGGGTCGAAGGAAGGGCTCAGCGTACTAAGTTCGGGACTGCTGCATTCTGAAACAAAAGTTCGAAGGAAAGCCGCCCACTACTTGTACAGCCTCAGCGACGCAAAAGCAGCATTCCCTGAACTTGCGCGTGCTGCACTTGCTGATCCTGATCCGGAGGTGCGCCAGTCCGCTATTTCGGCACTGGGATATTGCGGAAAACCGGCGTTGCCTATCCTGACCCGTTTGTTCAACTCCGATGAGGGCTACCGCTATTGGGCAGCGGTTTCCCTTGGACGATTGGGAACCGATGCGGCCGAGATCGCGGCTCAATTGCTTGAACAACGCAATGGGATTCGAGACGGCGATCAAGTCGTTTTCGGAGCCTTGCGAGCGATAAAAGCAGCGTCGATCGTGCCGGATCTTATGGCGATGCTGAACGAAAAAGATGTGAGTCTCCGAAAACTGGTTATCAACGTCTTGGGCGAAACCGGCCTGAACGCAAGAGCCAGCGTCCCAGTATTGCTACCTCTGCTGGAGCATGCCGACGACGATTTGCAACTCGAGGCGGCAGCGGCGCTGGCGAAAATGGGCGAGGTCAACGACCGTATCTTGTCGATCTTGACAACCGGACTCATGATCTCAAAGGAGAAAACAGTCCACGGAATCTTTCGCAGTATTCCAGCGCTCGAGGCATTTGACAAGATCGGTTCAGGCGCCCGATCAACTATCCCGGAATTGCGCAAGATGTTGGAAGCAGAAGAAGTCCTAACTCGGGCCAACGCGGGCACCGCGCTTGGCTGTATCGGGCCGGATGCGAAAGAGGCGGTGCCGGACTTGATTCGCGCAATGCAATCGCTGCAAGGCAAGGATAAGAGGTACGGTACCGCACTTACGGAAGCTTTCGGCAAAATCAAAGCGTCCTCAGAGGCTGTCGTGCCCTTACTGAAGCAAGAGCTGCGAAGTCCGTACTTGTACAATCAGAAGGCAGCCATCCTCGCCCTCGGCCGCTTCGGCCCGCAGGCTAGAGCCGCCATCCCCGACCTGCTGCCGCTCCTGGACGACGACCGCGAGGACATCGCCGAAGCCGCGGCGGCGGCGCTGGCGCAAATCGACCCCGAACGCTTCGCTGTGAAGAGTGCTCGTTGAGTCCCGACATGCGCAAGAAACGAAAGCTCTTGATCCGCGCTCTGGCACTTCTGGTGCTAGCGGTGGTTCTTTTCGTCCTCCTCAACCCTTACTACCGCCAACTCCTATTCGGGCCGAAAATCCAGGGCGTGCCGCTGTGCGCCTGGCAGGACGACATCCGCCGCATGGACGGCGCGGAGGTCGAAAACGGCTGGTGGCGCAAGTTTCGCGATTGGCTGATCCCTACCGGCGCAAGCGTCGATTGGGAGAATCTGACAAAGGAAGATGAAGCTCGCATTTACTTGAGTTTGATAGACGATGAGGAACCTGATTTGCGCCGATACGTCGCCGATAAGCTTCTCAGCTTCGATCGCCCGGAAGTGGCGCAAGCATTCGTCCGCCTACTAGACGATCCAGACCTAGATGTGCGCATTATCGCCGCCCGTGCAGCACCGTGGCTCACGGACTCCGGCGGTGCCGTGACAGATGCTCTGAAAGCGATGTTGCGAAACCGTGATCCGGCGCGCCAACTTTTTGCGCTGCACTATTTGCTATTCGTGGAACGCAACGCCCAATGGTTGAACGAAATGTTGAAGCTGCTGGAAGACGACAATGCCGAGGTGCGCGCGGCCGGTTTACAACGAATTAGTTGGTGGGCTGGACGGCGGCATGCAAAGGTCTGCATTCCCAAGTTGTTTGAAATGCTGAAAGACCCCGATCCGATTTGCCGGGTCGAGGCAGCGCATGCCCTGTGGTGCTTTGACAAGAATGCGACGGAAGCATTTGCCTTGATGCGCGCCGAATTGAAGCATCCGGACGAAAACGTTCGCTACATTGCTGCCGAATACCACTGTACCCTCGGGGCGTCAGCCGCAAAACCCGCTTTCGCTGAATTGTCTCATATGGCGCTGAACGATCCCAACAGTGATGTTCGTTACCAGGCACTTCGCGCTGCTGTGAGTTGCGGAAAAGAGGCGTTGCCTGTCCTTCGCCAGTTCCTGCTCAGTTGCGATAGGGACTCCGTCTGGAGAGTCGCGTGGGTCATGAGAGTGATGGGGCAGGACGCGTCCGATCTGGCGAAGCTCTTGCTGAGCCGGCGAAATGACTTCGACCGCGACGGTGACTACGTTTTTGACGCTTTGCGATCGATCAAGGCGCCGGACCTTATTCCTGACTTGCTGCCCCTGTTGAGCGACCGTGATGGCAACGTGCGCAAGTCGGCGATTGGCATCCTTGGCGAGATCGGCCCGGCGGCGCAGTCCACGATTCCGTCATTGCTGCCATTCTTGCACGACTTGGATGCCGACACGCGAATTCAAGCCGCCGCGGCACTGGCGAAGATGGGCCAAGTAGGCGAACCAATTGTTGCAATGCTCCTGATAGGAGCCCTTACAGCTCCAAGAGAAACACCATTGCCACGCCTTGCCCTTGGAGCATTTGAAAAGATCGGTGCAAAAGGTCGAACGGCCATTCCCGCCCTGCGACAACTGCTCGGGCACAAGGATGAGACCGTTCGATACTATTCCGCGTTGGCTCTGGGATCCATCGGACCGGATGCGAAGGAGACGATCCCTGCCTTGATTCTAGTATGGAAGTCGTTGGACTATTACCATCGTTCATTCTCCGTTGTCGAAGCGATTGAAAAGATTGGAGCGGAAGCCGAACTGCTAGTTCCCATTTATCTTCAAGAGGCAAAAAGTGGAAGTTGGGAGGACGCCATTCGCGCCTTGGGCCGCTTGGGTCCGCAAGCCAAAGACGCCATCCCCGACTTGCTGCCCCTTTTGGACGACGACCGCGAAGACATCGCCGAGGCCGCGGCGGCCGCGCTGGCGCAAATCGATCCCGCGCGTTTTCCACGGCAAAAGAGCAATCCGTAACGCTGCCCGTTCATCCCGTCCCGATTCGAAGCCGGCGTGAAACGTAAACAGTTTGCGCGGGTATTACTTCCGTCGCTACTTTCCCATCGTCGCTCGCCAAGGATCCGGGAGGCTCTCATGTTTTCCCTTCGCACTCAGCGCGGCGCTTATTTTTCATTGACGATGTTGTGCCTGGGCACGCCGGCATTTGCCGAAGCGCCGGCGGTGCGCGAACTGCGCGTGCAGCGCGCTGGCGAAACGACATATTTTCACGTGGTCTTTGACGAGCCTGTCGGGATGGCGGCGATGCGGATCGCGCCCGGGCCGTATCCTTTGGTCGAGCGGCGCGGCTTGGGCCTGTTGCCGCAATTGGTCCCGCAGGATGGACGGACCACGGCTGTGTATCAAAGGCTCGCGCTGCCGCACTATCTCCCCGACGTCAAGCTGACGGGCCCGCGGCCGACGACGCGCATTGAAGGGTTGGAGTTCGTCGGCAAGGTGCTGGCCGACGGCAAAGCGCGACTCTTACTTTGTTATCCGACTCGCAACTCCCTCACCCCCAACCCCTCTCCCCAAGGGCGAGGGGAGGAACTGCCCGCGGCCGTGCGCGACAATAAGGATTTGAGCAACATGCTGCGGCCGATCCGCTGGGTCGAGGCCGAGGTGGAGCTGGATTTTTCAAAGGCGCTGCTCTTGGCCGTGGGACAGGATTCTCCTCCTGTCCTGAAAGGCGGACAGGATCGGATTCCTATCCCGACCAACACAGCAGGACAGGATCGGAATCCTATCCTACGCAAGGCAGGCGGACAGGATCGGAATCCTATCCCACGGTTGCAGACGCTTTGGGCCGAGGCGCAGGCGGCGCGCTTGGCGGTGCTCGAAGCCCAGGCGCCTGAGCTCGGCTTCTACGGCTTCGCTTGCGCCGCCACCGGCCGCAAATACGGCGTGCCCGATCCGGCGCTCGAAGGCCAACGCCTGAAGCCCGATGAGCGCATCTATCGCCGTATGTTCGATCTGACCACGGGCACGACGTCGATCACGGAGTCGCTCGCCCACCAGCGCTATCTGAAGGGCGCGGTGCGCGACGCCGGGCCGCGCACGATCGGCATTGGCAGCGTCCGCGGCGTAACTATCGCCGAGCATCCCTGGAAGCAAATGATGGGCGATAAGCGGCCGGCGTCCGAACCCTTGGCCAAGCTCGTGCCGCATGACAACTACTACATCCATTTCAAATCGTTCCGCAAGTTTCTCGAATTCGGCGACCTCTTGGACCAATGGGGCACCATCGCCGCCCGCGCTTACGAGGCCAACAGCCGGGAGTACCAGCTCAAGGAACGCTACGAACGGCAACTCTGTCTGCAAAGCACGTGGTTCGGCCGCAACCTCGGACCCTACGTCGTTCGCAGCCTGGCGATCACCGGCAGCGATCCCTATGTGCGCGAAGGCTCGGACGTGACGATCTTGTTTCACGTCGCGAACCGGCGGGCTTTCTTGGCGGGCGTCGAGCAGTTTCTCGGCGCGGCCCGCAAGGAATTCGGCGCGCAGCTCCAGGAGTCGAAGGAGCGATACCGGGGCATCGACGTGGAGCGCTACGTGAGCCCGCTGCGCGAGGTCAGCGTCCATCGGGCCGC
>JAKEHV010000470.1 GCA_022614915.1 Gemmataceae bacterium
CGACGAGCTTCTTGCGTTGCAAGAGGCGCTCGACGATCGCATGCACCAAAGACGGTTCGCCGACATAGTCCAATTGGGCTTGCACCTTCTGCCGATCGTGCGCCGTGAGCAGCGGCGCATCTGTGTGCAGTTTCTTTAGGACGCCGAGCACGCGTTCTTCCAGCTCGCGGACCACATCGGCGTGCAGCAATCGCTGCGACACTAAGATCAACTTGCCGGCTTTCGACAATTGCTGAATCGCCTGTTGGGCCTCCTCTGGCGCCAAATCGGCGCCGCGCACGAGGTCGGCGTGGTCGAATCCCGTGAAGCCGCCGAACCATGCGACCGCCAATGCCCTGGCCTGGGCGTCGCCGGTCCACAGTTTCTCGATGCGTTCGAGTATGTCCAAATGCCGGCGGCGGATTTTCTTCGCCACGGGTTGCAGGATTTGCCCGCCGCCCAAGGTCGCGGTCGCCGACGGACCGCGCACCACGAACGGCTGCCCCCACACCGCGGTGGCCGGCTCGTCGAGGAAGACTTGGGCGATGCCCCAAGCGCCCGGCGTCACGGCGTCGCAGTCCAAGAGCGACACGGTGCCCATGATCTCCGCCGTGCCGAGATGGAAGCGGACCGATGCCCGGTGCTTGAGCGGTTTCTTTTGGTCTCTAAGGCAATGCAAACGGACCGTGACGACGCGTGACGGTCTGAGAAATCCCGATGTGCAGATCTCTTGGCCGCGAAGCACGTCTTCGTGATGCACGCCGGCCAGGTTGATCGCCGCCCGCATGCCGCGATGCACTTCCTCCACGGCTCGATCGTGATTCTGCAGCGAGCGGACACGTACTTTTTCGCCGCGCGGTTGCCAATCCAGCTCGTCGCCCACGCGCACGCTGCCCGAAATGACCGAGCCGGTCACCACGGTGCCGTGTCCCTGCACAATGAACGAGCGGTCGATGGGCATACGAAACCAATTCTGGGCCGTCTGTCGTTCGACCTTCTTACAAAGGTCGGCAATGGCTTGCTTGAGTTCGTCTAGACCAGTGCCGGTTTGTGCCGAAGTCGCGATGATGGGGGCGTTTGCCAAAAAACTGCCTTGCACCAGCTCGCGAATCTCAAGTTCGGCAACTTCGCGCGTGGTGTCGTCCACGAGGTCGCACTTCGTAAGCGCGATGAGGCCATGGCGCAAGCCGAGCAGCTTAAGGATTTCCAGGTGCTCGCGCGTCTGCGGCATTACCGAATCGTCGGCGGCCACCACCAGCACGACCACGTCGACGCCGGTCGCGCCGGCGAGCATGTTCTTGATAAAGCGCTCGTGCCCCGGCACATCGACGATGCCCAAGCGGAATTCGCCCAGGTCCAGTGTGGCGAAACCGATGTCAATGGTAATGCCGCGGGCTTTTTCCTCCGGCAAGCGGTCGCAGTCGATGCCCGTAAGGGCCTTGACGAGCGAGGTCTTGCCGTGGTCGATGTGGCCGGCGGTGCCAAGGATGAGTTCGCGAGGCATGTTTTCAAATCCGAAGCTCGAATGTCGAAGTCCGAAACAAATCCGAATCCCAAAAGAGCAACGCAAGCGTCAGGAGCGTTGTTCGAATGTGATTGTACCAAAACGAAAGGCGGCCTGTCGAATTCAATAGAATCGTCCGTAACCTCCAACGGAACTTGGGAAGCACATGTACGAACGCGAGCTCGAAGTCGCTTTGCAGGCAGCCGAATTGGCGAGCAGCTATCTCGTCGAAGAATACGAGCGCTTTCAGCCTATTCCCAATGCGCCGGCGAGCATTTCCACGGAGGCGGACCGTGCCTCACAAGAGATTATCCTCCAGCATCTTGTGCAGCACTTTCCGGAGGACGGTTTGTCCGCGGAGGAAGCAACGGAAACAGCCCGCAACGCCAGGCAGACGGCCCAGCGGCTTTGGATCGTCGACCCGATCGACGGCACGCGCGGCTTCGCCATGAAGAACGGCGAGTTCTCGGTGATGATCGCCTTTGTGCATCAAGGCAAACTGGCGGTGGGTGTCGTGCAGCAACCGGCGGCGGAGCGGCTTACGTATGCTTCCTTGGGGAAAGGATGTTGGCGGCGTGACCAAGAAACAGCCGCGCAGCAGTGCTCGGTGACCCAAACCGCCGATTTGCAGCACGCCACGCTGACGCAGAGCCGCTCGAAAAACCCGGGCGGACGTTCGCGCTGGATCGAAGCGCTCCAGCCGGGCAAGGTCGTGGAATCGTATTCGGCCGGCATCAAGCTGGCTCTGGTCGCGCGCGGCGAAGCCGACGTTTATCTCAACTGCTACGAAGCATTTCATGATTGGGACATCGCCGCCGGGCATCTTTTGGTGCAGGAAGCGGGCGGCACAACGACGGACATCCTCGGCAACGACCTGGCGTACGGACTGCCCGGCGCCTGGCAGAAGAACGGGCTGTTGGCGACCAACGGAAAACTGCATGCCGAGGCGGTGACGCGGGCGCGGCGAGCGCGATAGGCCGCAATTGACAATGGTTCACCGGCGCTAGGCGTGCCGCTGAGGAACACGCGGATAGAATACGTGGAGAATATCTGAAGGGAATGGAAACCCATGACCGCCGCCGATTCAGCTTGTCGATTGGGATGAGCTGGAGGGGAAAAAGCCGAACGGCAATGGGGCGCGGCTGCAGCTATTTGAACAAAGCTGGTGCAAAGAAGCAAACCACATAATGGTGTTTTGGTACAATCAAGTGTAAAAAGCCAAATCGAGACTATCACATGAATACCAATCTTCGAGGCCATTTCGACGGAACTCACGTGGTCTTGGACGACCCACCCCCACCCGAGCTCAAGCCAAACACGCCGGTACAAGTGCGGTTGTTGACGGAACGAGAAGAAGCGCACCGGGCAATGACAGAGTTTTTGAACGAATTGTGGGCCAAAAACTCCCCAGTGGTATCCCAAGGACGAATCTGGAAACGCGAGGATCTTTATGACCGCGGTCGGAAAGATATTCCTTGACACCAACATCCTAGTCTACGCGCACGATTCTTCCGAAAAAACTCGAGGGCCTCTGGCCAAAGCGCTGCTTCTCGCCCTCAATGCAACGCCGCGCGTCTTGCTTAGCCAACAGGTGCTTTCCGAGTTCTACTGGGTTGTCACCAGAAAGATTGCCGTACCGTTGACTCACGATTAAGCTCTTACGGAAATCAAGCATCAAAAGACCCTTGCCGAGGTTGTACCTTTGGATTGGGACGTCTTTTTAGGTGCGATGCACGCTCTCTCCAAATATCAGCTGCCTCTTTGGGATGCACAAATCTTTGCAGCCGCTGAACGGCATGGTGCGAGCATCCTTCTGTCCGAAGACTTTCAACATCGCAAGCAAATTGGCACTGTCCTGTTTCTCAACCCATTCGCTGCCGACTTCAGCATGAGTGAAGTCCTGCCGACCTAGTTGAATCGATAGAGAGCAACGACTGCCATGGCCGCACCACTGCCTGATTCGCTGCTTGCCCTCGTCAAGGAAAGCCCCCCGATTCCGCAAGCGCGCTTACAACTGCAGGCCTTACTGGATGGGGATCTCGAGAGCGGCGCCAGGGCCTACGTTCGTTCTGGTTTGTGGCATGTCTGGCGCGAGATTGTGCGATTCCGTGGACTGTCCATTCCTGAGGGGGTGGAGGAATTACGGCGTGGGGAGGAGGCTTCCTTCGCACTTTGGGCGTTCGACAATGGGTTGGAGGAAGAGGGCGATTTCGGCTATCGGCTTTCGTTGCAGCGCCACGTCAGGGAGAAACACAACGATCCCGAAACAAACGTGCTATTCCTCGATCACCGCCTCCGCCTGGGACAATTCGAGGAAGTCATCGCAACGGTCAAACGGATTGAAGATGAGCACGACTTTGTGCCGGACGAAATAATGCGCGCGGTGCGAGCGCACTTGGCGCTCGGGCAAACTGACGAGGCTACGAAGAAATTGACAGCGATTCGCGCGAGAAACCTGGATTCGGGTGAGATTTGGGCATTCACCGCGATTGCAAGCAAAAAGACAGGCGACTTGGCCATGGCCGCGGTCGCGCAAGAGGAATGCGTGCGTCTTGGGATCTTTGACGAAGCGCTGGAGCGAGAATTCCTCGATTCTCTCGGAATCTCCCCGACGGAATGGGAAGTCCTGAGACAAAATTACAAGTTTCCTGCGCTTGACTGGGAGGCGGCCGCGCGAACGTGGTGGCGAAATCCTGGGGCGACGTTGAAGCCCACAAGCGCGCCCTCTTCTCATTGGTTCGGCGGTGAGGATTACCGCATGCCTGCTTGCCCGGGATGCGGCCTACCGATTCGCCAGTGGTTCCTGCTCGACATTCGAGCAATTGAGCCTCTAGCAAAGAAACTGCCGCGCTGGTCCGCGTTCCCATTGCTCGGATGCGTGGAATGCGGCGTTTGGATGGGACGACACGATTACGCAGTCGATCCGGAGCGTATGGAAGTCCGACTTTTGAACGTGGCGATCTCGACCAAGGACTATGGTGAAAGATTCAGGGAGTCGCCGAAGGTTCCACCGATCCCGACACAGTTTGTTCGACTGGAGTGGTTTCCACCTAGAACTTATCCTGACGAGGAGGAACCGGACACGGAAACTCCTTGGAACTCGCTGCATCTGGGAGGCAGTCCTTATTGGGTCCAGCTGCCTCAGGATTACTACTGCCCTCAATGCCGTCGCAAGATGGTCTTTGTCGCCGCCATGACCAGTACAACGGGATTCGAACCGTACATCCCGATCAACAACGAAAGCGGCTTTCAATACCACTGGGCCTGCAATGATTGCGGTATCCTCAGCGTCATCGCGCAGTGGACTTGACGAGAAGGGCCTTCGAGCAAAGTCCAAAGTACTCATTGGCAAGGCTTGAACTAACGGCGCTGCCGTTTGCGCGCCTGACGTTGGGCCTTCCTTTTCTTGCGCAGGTCTTTTTTTGATCTCAAGGGCGCGTCCGAGATTCCAGCGGCTATCGAGCCGGGCGAAAAGCCGTTCAAAATGTCGGTGAGTTCGTTCAAGCCTTCCTGCGTAGTCATGTCGAAACCGGCTGCGTCCCCTAACATGAAGAATGATTTCGCCATCCCGAACAGGCCCGGATCGGCAAGACGATCGCGCAGCGTCTCGACGGCGCGGTCATCCAACAAGGCGAGCATTTCCGACGCTTGCGGAAGCTGGTATTGCCGACTCAAAAAGGTCCAAAACGCTCGCAATTCGGAGATGATCTCGGCGGCGCTTTCGGGCTGCGTGGCAAACTTACGCGGAAAGACACCAAAGACAATTTCTTCCAGATCGCCCGACGTAATCTCCGCAAACTTCCCGTCGACATACTGGAAGTAAAACTCGATAAGGTACCCCGCCCAGAGCCCGCTTTCCGCCCGTTCCTTGGTCAGCGCCTCGCCCTCCGACGACCGCGCGAACTCCTCGACCAGGCCATTGACATAAGCGGCAACGCGGTCGTCGTCCCAGTCGTTGTTTTCGTCGAAGGCGGATTGGTGGATGTCGAACATGGCTCTCACTCCTTTGAGAAAGGATGGGAAGCATCCAGGCTTCTGACAGTATGGCAAATCACGGTGGAATTGGCAAAGAGAATCCTGCCGCGATGGTGTGTCGACGCGGAACTCGCCTGCAAAAAGCGTGATCGGTTCGTTACAATACGGTCAACATCTTAGGCAAAAGGCCTTCGAGAATTGCCATGCAACGCACCAAAGATCTGCTCATGTTCTTAATGAGGCCGTCACGATTTGATGACAAAACCCTGACTTACCAGAGATGAAGACAATGGAAAAAATTGAATTGGCTGGCACAATTGATCCCGCTCGCGGTCTTAGCGTTGACCTACCACCCAACGTAAAACCAGGGCCGGTCAAGGTTACTGTGGAGTGGATTGACGAAGACGACCAAGCTTGGTCCAAGTGGGTCAGCGACATTTGGAGCAGCGATTGGAGCGATCCCAGAGAAGACATTTATAGTCTAGAGGACGGGAAGCCGATCCATGAACCGCGGTGAAATCTGCCTCGGCTCATTCCCTTTTGGCGGAAAAGTCGGTGCGAAGCTGCGTCCCGTCTTGGTGCTCGCCGGCCCGCTTGGCCCTGTGCCGGAGTACTTGGTCGCTTATATGACGTCGGTCATTCCACCAAGCCTATTGCCGACCGACATTCTCTTCGATCCCACGCTCCAAGACCACGCTGGCACGAACTTGAAGTCCGCGACGCTGCTGCGATTGCACAAACTTGCCACAATTCATGCATCTGATCTTGTCAGGTCCCTTGGGATCGCTTCGCCCGCAACGATGAGCCAAGTGGATTCGAAGTTAAGAACCATGCTCAATCTGTAAGGAAACGGAAACCCATGTCCGCCGCCGCAGCCAAGTACACCGCCAAAGACATACAGGTCCTCGAAGGCCTCGAGCCGGTCCGCAAGCGCCCGTCCATGTACATCGGCGATCCGGACAAGAAGGGCCTGCACCATCTCGTTTGGGAAATCGTCGATAACGCCGTCGATGAATTCTTGAACGGTTACGCGGACTCTATCACCGTCACGCTGCACAAAGCGGGCGACGCGGTTACCGTGAGCGACAATGGCCGCGGCATTCCGGTCGACAAGCACCCCAAGTACAAGAAGCCCGCGCTGGAACTGATCCTGACCACGCTCCATTCCGGCGCCAAGTTCGGCGAAGGCGGCAACTATATCCACTCCGGCGGCCTGCACGGCGTCGGCTCCTCCGTCGTCAACGCCCTCTCCAAAAAGCTCGTCGCCAACATCAAACGCGACGGCTACGAGTGGGAGCAAACCTTCAAGCGCGGCAACGCGGCCACTGCTCTCGAAAAAGTCGGCCCATTCCGCGGCCACGGCACGACGATTTATTTCGAGCCCGACCCAGACGTCTTCAAGACCACGCACTTCGACCCGGAATGGATCAAGTCGCA
>JAKEHV010000471.1 GCA_022614915.1 Gemmataceae bacterium
AGTGTATAATGACCCGCATGAGCGCCTGGCTCGAACGCGTCACCATTTTCTGTTTTGCCGCAAGCTACGGCTTGGCCCTGGCCTTGGAGCTGTGGCATCTGGTTTCGCCACGGCCCATTCAGCGTTTCGCCAGCATCACCCTCGGCGCAGCTGGCGTCTTCGCCCATACCGTCTTTGTCTGGGTGCAGCCTATCCCACTGGGGACGCCGTTCGGTTCGCTCCTGTTTCTGGGTTGGATCCTGGCGGTCTTCTATCTCTATGGCGCCGTGCACCATCACAAGCTGGCGTGGGGCCTTTTTGCCTTACCGATGGTGCTCGGGCTGGTGGTTCTCGGCGCACTCTCGCCCAACGCCAGTCGCGACGGTGAGGGCTCGTGGTGGCAGGATTTCCAAGGCGTGCGCGTCTGGGGCTATTTGCACGGGGCGCTGGTGCTGTTGGCCGCAGTAGGGGTGTGCGTCGGCTTCGTGGCGAGCGTGATGTATCTCGTCCAAGTGCGACGCCTGAGAGCGAAATTGCCGCCCGCGCCTGGTATGAAGCTCTACAGCCTGGAGCGGATCGAGGCCATGAATCGCCGCGCGATTCTGCTGTCGTTCCCGCTGTTGACTGCGGGACTGCTCGTCGGCATCGCCTTGCAGCTGCAAAGCGGCACGCTCTTCCAGGGTTGGGATACGGCCCGCATCCTTAGCTCCTTGGGCCTATGGGTTGTATTCGCTATCCTCTTATATCTACGCTACGGCGCCCATGCGCGCGGCCGGCAAGTCGCCCTCCTCACCGTCGTCGCATTCGCCCTGTTGCTCTTCGCACTCCTGTCGCCGCAGCATCCCTTTGCCCAGGCGGGAGGCGGCCCATGAACCTCCTGGTCGTCGGCTGCAGCTTTCGAACCGCCCCGATCGAGCTGCGCGAACGCCTCGCCTTGGACGGCCCCAAGCTCGACGCCGCGCTCGCCGAACTCAACGCCCGTTTCGCCTGCGAAGCGGTCATCCTAAGCACCTGCAATCGAGTCGAGCTCTTTGTCGCCAAGCCCGCGGCAGCGAATGCCTTGGACGCCGATCTGGTTGGGGAGTTTCTGGCCCAATGTCACGGCATGCAACTGGGAGAGATGCAAGGATCGCTCTACGAGCGACGTGACGCGGATGCGGTGTTGCATCTATTTCGCGTGGCCGCCAGCTTGGACAGCCTCATTGTCGGGGAAGGGCAGATCGTGGGCCAGGTCAAGCGCGCCTATGAAAGCGCGGCCGAGCAAGCGATCGCGGGGCCCGTTCTACATGCGCTCTTTCAGCAGGCGCTGGCGGTCGCCAAACGCGTCCGCACGGAGACCGGCATCGCCCACGGCCATGTCTCGGTGTCCAGCGTCGCCGTCGATTTTGTCCGCCAGGTGTTCGACCATTTCGACGACAAGACGGTGCTGGTGATTGGCGCGGGCAAGATGGGCGAACTGACTTTGAAGCATCTGCAAGCGCTCAAGCCCAAGAAAATCGTGGTGACCAATCGCAGCGCGGACAGAGCCGCCGAGCTGGCGCGGACCTGCGGCGGACAGGCGCTCGACTGGGAGCGGCTCGACGACGCTCTCGTGGAAGCGGACATTGTGCTGTCCACGACCGGCGCCCCCGAACCGATCATGTCGCGGCGGCGCTTCAACGACATCGTCGCGCGCCGCACCCAGGGCACGATTGTGATTCTCGACATTGCCGTGCCGCGCGACTTCGATCCGCGCATCCACGACGGCGACCGGGCTTGCCTGTTCAACATTGACGACCTGACGCGCATCCGCGAGCAAACCCTGGCGGATCGCAAGAAGCATGTCGCGCCGGCCGAAGCGATCGTCGCGGAGGAAGCGGCGCGCTTCCTGGCCGATTGGGAGCGCCGCCGTCACGGCCCGGTCATCGCCAAGCTGACGCGCGAATTCGAGGCGCGCCGGCTGGCCATCGTGAAACAACTCTTGGGCAAACTGAACGGTAAATTGTCCGAGGCGGACCAGGCCTACATAGAAGGAGCGTTTCGCCTCTTGCAGAATCAGTTCTTGCACGGACCCATTTCCGCACTGACGCAAGAGCGCCCCCAGGCCGGCGGACACACGCTGCTCGAGGCGCTGCGCAAGCTGTTTCGTTTGGAGGAGTGATGATTCACCTAGCGCCGTCGATTCTGGCCGCCGATTTCGCGCGTCTGGGCGAACAGGTCGCCCAAACGGAAGAGGCCGGCGTTCACCGCATCCACGTCGATGTCATGGACGGGCATTTCGTGCCCAACCTCAGCATGGGGCCCGTGGTCGTAGAATGCCTGCGGCCGCGGACGAGGCTGCCGCTCGAAGTGCACCTCATGGTCAGCGAGCCGGCCAAGTTCCTGACGCCGTTTGTCAAAGCCGGCGCGGACACGCTCATCGTGCATCACGAAGTGTTGCCGGACGCCCGGCCGCTGTTGCGCGCCATCCGTGCCGCCGGCAAGAAAGCGGGCCTGGCGATCAACCCCGATACGCCGGTGCATGTTCTGGAGCCGTATGTGCCCGATTTGGACCTGGCCCTGTGCATGACGGTTTACCCGGGATTCGCCGGGCAGAAGTTTTTGCCCCAAAGCCCCGGGCGCATCCGCGCGCTGCGGCAATTGCTCGACCGGCTGGCGCCGCGCTGCGAGCTGGAAGTGGACGGCGGTATCGACAAGACGACCGCGCCGCTCGCGTTGGCCGCCGGCGCGAACGTCCTGGTCGCGGCCAGTGCCATCTTCGCTCATCCCGACGGTCCCACGGCAGGAGTGAAGGAATTGCAGAAAATTGTTTACGTTTAGCGTTCGCTTCATCCCACGACTTACTACGCATTCTGCGAGCGCGAAACGTAAACGGAATAACTCAGTTGACTTGTCAGTCTGTCGTTTCTCACTTAGAATCACCCTTCCTAAACCGATGTCTACAACGGATAAATGCCATGTCCATCGACAAAAGTCTCCGCCGCAAGAACCAATTGCAACGAGCCCGCAATGTGCTGACGCGCGGCGAGCGCATCTCGACGATGCAAAAGGAAGAGCGCTGGCCGGACGGGCGCGACCCGTATGGGCTGCCCAAGGTGAAAGTAATCAAAATCGTGGTGAAGAAAGCGAAGAAGGCGAAGGAAGAGGAAAAGCCGGCGGAAGG